>JAYQBP010000078.1:0-1856 GCA_038137385.1 Opitutales bacterium
GATTTAAACCGATCCTAATCTTTTCTTCTTCATGGTTACTTCGGAAAAATATGTAGACCCCCCCCTTGTATCAGTCATTGGCATTAGTATGGGGGATGAAGGAAAAGGCCGGGTTGTCCATGAGATCCTCGAACATCAAAAAAGGACAAATAACGAACCCGCCGCTGGGGTGATGAAAGTCAATGGCGGGGCCAATGCCGGTCACACCGCAGCAGGCTTAAAGCTGAACCTCCTACCCTCCGGAGTAGGTGATCCAGATGTGGCCACCCTTCTCATCGGAGCAGGTGTAGTGGCAGACCCTCGAAAATTTCTTTGGGAAGCAAAACCCCTCGAAGCCAGAGGATTGCAGGTAATGAATCGGTTACTTATCGATCAAAAGTGCCAAATGAGTGACCTGAGTCACCGTCTACTCGACCTCGCTTGGGAAAATTATCGGGTTCATCAATTAGGTATGGCAAGTCGAGGGTCTACCGGCCGTGGAATCAGCCCAGCGTACGGAGATGAAACCGGGCAATGGCAAATTTTCTACCAAAGCTTTCTCGAAAGTAAAGACGCCTTTGTTCTATTGATGAAGCAAAGATGCCAACGGGCGTTAGACACAATTCGTTGGGTTTGTAAAGTAGACGAACCCACATGGTTTCAGTTTTTTGATACCCTTAGCAAAGCGGAAAATCGGGCTAACCAAGCATCCATCGATGAGAACATTTTCCCGAAAGAAGAATTTGAATTCAAAAGATTTTTGGGAAATGAACCCTTCTCCTTGAACATAGATTCAGTCATTGATGTCTACTGGCAGGCGGGAAAAGCGTTGGAAAACTGCATTGGGGACGGTCGCGATTTCCTTATCGATTCCACTCAAAAAAAGAAACTGATTGTCGCTGAATTTGGACAGGCGTACTGGCTGGATAAAAGGCATGGTTTTACGCCTAATGTGACTGCATCTCACACCACAAGTGCAGAACTCTTTCATTCTGGAGGAATTCCGATACAACCCCTCACTCAAATAGGGTGTTGTAAGGCCTATGACACCAAAGTAGGTACCCATCACTTCCTCACTCAGATTGACCATCTTTCAGATCCCTGGGGTAAAAAGTTGGCAAAATTAGAATTTGGGACATCCACGGGCAGGCAACGAATGGTGGGTTGGTTTGATGCCGTTGAGAAAGGAAATGCTCTGAGGTATGGAGGTTTTGATCAAATTGTGATCAATAAACTGGATGCCCTCACCCTAGATAGTACTGTATCCACAGAGCTCAAAATTTGTACAGCCTATGAATTTCCGGATGGTCGCATCACCCGATCCGTACCCAGAAATGAATCCCTCCGTCAAACCTTGAAACCCATTTATAAATGCATGCAAGGTTGGACTGAAGACCTACGGGGCATTACCCAGTTTGAGGAGCTTCCTGAACAAGCTAAGCAGTACATATCTGAAATGTTCTCAAATCTGGTAGAGGTTGCATTTCCCAATGGAATCAACGGCATAACATTACCGAAAATTCGATTCATTGGCATTGGCCCGCATCCTGGAGAAATTATTTCAGACACCCCCTCCCCTGAAGATCTTCTTTCCTACTCTAAAAGTGCTCAGCTTTCCCCGGTTTCGTGACCATAAACCCACCCCGAATTAATGATTTTCGCCAAAGAATTTCGTGGCGTGATGTAGAAAGCTCTCAGGATTTAAAGGATCTAATCAAAATTTGTATTCGTGAAGATCTAAATCCTCAAAAAGTTCGGCCAACCTGGGAATACGACCTGACCTCTGAAGTCTGTAATTTACTAGGCACTGGCACTGCACAGCTGACCTGTCGAGAGCCTTTGATTGTATGTGGTATTCAACTCGCCCACTTATTAAT
>JAYQBP010000078.1:1866-2491 GCA_038137385.1 Opitutales bacterium
ATCAGCTAGAATTTCAATCTCACTTGGATGACGGGGTTCATTGTGAGAAAGATCAAACTATTGGAACCATTTCCGGTTCGATAAAGCAAATTTTGGCAATTGAGAGAACCTTACTTAATTTTATGCAGCGATTATCGGGGGTGGCCACGAGCTCTGGAAAATTTGTCTCTATTCTTGATCCGTATGGAGTCGGTTTATTGGATACTAGAAAAACCACTCCCGGTCATCGTTTACTCGAAAAATATGCCACTTCATGCGGAGGTTCTTTCAATCATCGTTTGGGTTTATTCGACCGAATATTGATTAAGGATAATCACTTAGCTGCTGCGGGCGTTGATCGTGGAGATCCTCTGATGAATTTTCTTAGAGAAGTTAAAGAAAGAGACAAAGAGAAGTTAGTAGAAGTGGAAATCGACCACCTTTCGCAGTTACCACCCGCTATGGAGAGTGGTGTGGATGCTGTTTTATTGGACAACTTCACCCCCTCTGATGTGGCTAAGGCGGTTGAAATGGGCAATGATCAGCTCGTCCTCGAGGCCAGTGGAGGAATCAATCAGAAAAATATTTTAGAATACGCACAAGCACGCACTCACTTAATCTAATATGGGGCTCACATTCATAATGC
>JAYQBP010000078.1:2501-7940 GCA_038137385.1 Opitutales bacterium
GATTGATATTGGTTTAGATTGGATTGATTAAATGGCTCAATACCCAACAGGAAAAAAGAAGATTTTTTACCCTAAGGGTAAAAAAAGTAGTCCAAGAAAAAAACTGGATCCCAATCTATTTGTATTGAGTTCTTTGTTGCAAGCCTCACCCCACTACGTATCCGGGAATTATCTAGCCGATCGGCTCAAGATGTCGAGAGTCGGCGTATGGTCTAGGGTCGATAAGTTACGCAAAGCGGGCCTATCTATTGAGGCAAGCCAGAATAGGGGGTATCGATTGGCGGGTGAACCCGATGTTTTGGTTCGACCACTCCTTGAGGCATGGCTTCGGGAGTGTAAAATTGACCTTCCGGTTCATTTGCTAGAACTTTCTGACAGCACCAACTCCGAAGCTGAACGATTGCTTGCGATGGGGCATGAAGCCCCTTTTGCTGTCCTCAGTCAAAAGCAAACCAAGGGACGTGGTCGCATGGGCAAGACATGGCACAGCCCAAAAGTTGGAAATTTGTATTTAAGCATCGCACTTCGACCGAATGTCGAGTTGCTGAAATTTCGAAACTTCACCCTCTGGCAGGGGATTTCGATTGGCAAGTTTCTGAGAAATCATACTGGAATTGAAAATCTTCTGGTTAAATGGCCAAATGACCTCATTGCAAATAACAAAAAGCTTGGAGGCATGCTTACCGAAGCATCCATTGACTGTGATCAGGTTAGATCGATTGTTTTTGGTATTGGTCTCAATATCAATTCTTCTCCTTCAGATTTTCCAGAGGAGATAAAAAAGAGGTCAACCTCGTTAAAAGAAATCAGTCAACTCAGTTGGAGGATGCACGAAATTGCAGCGAAAATTATTAAGGTTTCCCTTAAGGCAAGCCAGGAATGTATTCTTGGAACTGCAGATCCATTACTGATGAATGAGTGGCAAAGTATGGATTTTTTATCAGGCAGAAGGGTTAAAATAAAAAATGGTAAAGCCTCATATTCAGGCAAGGCAGATGGGATTGATCCAAGTGGTGGGCTTTTAATTAAGCTTCGAAACGGCAGGCATAAGATTGCTCATGCTGGAGAAGTTTCCCTTATCCCATGACTTCGCCTAGCCCATTTCTTTGTCTTGATCTTGGTAACACCACATGTAGAGGAGCAATTTGGCATCAAGGAAAGATTTACGAAGATCGAGTAATTCCTACAGTTGATTTTTGTACGGGTGATAATGAATGGCTTCAATCGTGGAATCATCAGGGACAGGTTGCTTTTTGCTCAGTCGTCCCCAAAGCCAAAGAAATTCTTCTCAATCGTGTCAGTTCAATATCAACAGAAATATTTTGCTTAACTTCTGAAAGTTGTCCTGGGCTTCCTATCGAATACCCAAGACCTTGTGAGATTGGATCGGACCGAATTGCAAATTCATATGCAGTCTTCAAAAGATATACCCTGCCAGCTATAGTTATCGATTTGGGCACAGCTACTACATTTGATGTCATTACTCAATCTGGAGGTTATGTAGGAGGAGTCATTCTTCCCGGACCTCAAGGTATGCTTGACTATTTGAGCAATCAAACCGCACTGCTTCCGAATATTAAACTCAATCAGAAACCAAGCTGCTCACAGGTTATCGGTAAAAGTACAAAAATGGCGATGATGAACGGAATCGAGCATGGCTACTTACCCATGATTAACGGTATTATTGATGCAATAAGCTGCGAATTGGGCCAAAACGGCCAAGTGGTGAAATCAATCATTGAGACAGGTGGTGAAGCTGAGAATTTTCACATAGATGGAGCAATCATCCACCATAACCTTACATTAGATGGTCTCGCATTAGCCTGCTTAAGCCAATAAGCTTGATTCTTCTTATATGACTACTGAAACCAAGCCCTTACCGATTGTAGAAGTTATTAATCTGCGAAAAAGGTATGGATTAATTCAAGCACTTAAAGGAATTAGTTTCTCGATTGCCAAGGGTGAAATCGTTGGATTCCTTGGGCCAAATGGTGCCGGCAAAAGTACCACTTTGCGCATTTTATCGGGTTTAATCCCTGCCGATTCAGGAGAAGCTAAAGTATGTGGTGTAGATTTGGCAGAAGAAGAAGGGGCAGTCAGAAAGCATATTGGGTTTCTAGCGGAAAACAACCCATTACCAGAAGATCTTCGGGTTATTGAATATTTGAAATTCCGAGCAAATCTAAAAGGATTAGAGGGGGGAAGAAAACGAGAGAGAATAGCAAGAGTTTTGGATGCTTGCGATTTGGAAAGGCGTGTTTCAGAAAGGATGATTGGTAATTTGTCTAAAGGTTTTCGACAAAGAATTGGAATTGCGGACGCCTTGTTGGCTGAACCAAGATTAGTCATTTTAGACGAACCCACAATTGGGCTTGATCCGAGGCAGGCTGCCATCACGCGAAAGATGATGGAGAGATTGAGAGGCGAAGTCTCGTTTCTTCTTTCGAGTCACATACTTTCGGAGGTGGAGGCCTGCTGTGACCGAATGATCATACTGAGTCATGGACAAATTGTTGCAGAAGGAACCATGACTGAGTTACAAGAAATGTTCATTAATAAAACAATTTTTGAAATCGTTACCACAGAAAATAAAATAGATATTCATCGTACAATCCGCCTCATAGAACCTAATTGTGAACTAATTCACGATGACCAAATAGAAAAATCTCAGAAAAGTAGATATACTTTTTCCATCAGCGAAGGGGAATCGAAGGCGGAGGAAATACTGCGTAAACTGATTAAAAATGAACAGCTGAGTATTTCGGAATTTCAGATTTCAAGACCCGACCTAGAAACCATTTTTTTACGAGCGACCAAAAAGAACTGGGAGATACAAGACTACTTAGGAAGAGGAAAGCACAAAGCAGTTCGCTCAGAAAGTTTAAATATTTTGAAATAAAAAATGATGGGATATTGGCATATTTTACGGCACGAACTTTTTCGTCTCTTCATTTCTCCTGCAACCTATGTATCCAGTTTTTATTTCTTATCCCTTCTGGGGATCGGTTTTCGGTTTTTTATTGAAGGATTTGCTCGAACTGATTGGGTTTTGCCCCCACTTTCTTCACTTATTATCGGTCTAACTTTTGGGGCACCCGCATTGGTTCCGTTTTTAACGATGAGATCATTTGCAGAGGAAAGGAGACTAGGCACATTAGAAACCTTGATGTCTGCTCCCGTTGGCTCCTTCGGGCTTGTTTTAGGAAAATGGTCGGCTGCCTTTATTTTTTTTCTGATTATTTGTACCCTCGCCTTATGCTTTCCCTTGCTCTTATGGTATGGTTTCCCTAATCAAGCCTTGAGTTTGGGGTTCAATCAGCAAGAGCACTGGTTGGGTGGATTTGTTTTTCTTGCCTCTTTCGGAGCCAGCTTTACCGCGGTTGGAATATTTGCAAGCTCGCTAACCAAAAACCAAATGGTTGCAGGAATGCTCACCTTCACATTATTGACTTTGTATCTTGCAGTTATGGCTTTTTCTTTCGGTGAGTATCGTGACCATTCATCCCCGACTCACCTTGAAGGAATTATTGATGTGTGTCTCGGTTCTCTTAACCAAGGATTGAGTAAAGCCCAACACTTCTCGGTTGGTATTGTCGACTTGGCTACCATGCTTCATCAATTAGTACTCGCTTTTTTATTTATATGCCTATCGACCCTTACTTTGGAAAGACTGAAGCATTGATCTATGGATTTTAAACATGCAAAAAGGAACCGCAGACTCGATCGTTGGTCTGTGGTTACGCTTTTATTGACTTTGAGTCTAAGTTTAAACTTTCTTATTTCAAAAGTTGATATGCAGATCGATTTATCTGCTGAAAAAAAATACAGTTTATCCAAGGAAAGTGTAGCTCTTTTAAATCGTATGGAGCAACCAGTGGATCTAATCATCACCATCAAGGAAGACTCGCAGTTGCCCAAAATAGTTCAAAGATTAATGCATGACTTGGATCTTCTTTTAGATGCTTTAAAAAGAGCTGATACCCCCTACCCTATAAAGGTTCACAGGGTGGATGTTTTGGCTCCAAGAAAAAAAGATGATATTCTGGATCAATATAAAATTAACCAACCAAACCTATTGGTTGCTGCTTCCCCTGAAAACGGAAAACAAATCATATTTAGGTACAAAGAAGAAAAGGGTACCAATCCTTATGACACGCAGCAAGTTTTCAGATCTACTGAATCACTGGCCAGGCAAGCTATTTGGGAATCGGGATTTTACTCGGATTGGAAAGAGTTGAAGAATGGCATACAGGAGCCTGGCAAATTTAAAGGTGAGGAAACATTGCTGAGGGCCATTCTTGAATTATCTGCTCCCCCTAAACAGAAAAAAGTTATTTACTTTACCCGTGGCCATGGTGAATCCAGTCCCGAAGATTCAGATCCTCAGAGCGGTAATTCGTTTCTCAGAGGACTCATTGAAGACCGAGGCATTAGAGTTTCAAGCATCGATCTCGGAACCGTTGAAAGGATTCCTGCGGATGCCTTGGGATTAATAGTTATTGGGCCGAAAGCTATATTTCAAGATAAAGAAGTTTCCATGATTCGAAATTTCATAAACCAAAGCAAAGGGGGATTGGTTCTTGCGTTAGACCCAATCGAAGAACTTGCCCTTACAGATTTCCCTGCTTTGGGATTAAGACCCATATTGAAAGAATGGGGATTACGCTGCCATGACATGTTAATTTACGACTCCAATCGACAAAACTTCGACTTATTTTCTGGTTCGTACTTCTTAAGAACATACCAAAGAGAATCATCCCACCCTTTAGTTAAAAATTTGATTAATGAAGGATTTTCTATTTTGTCAGACCGCTGCCGCCCAGTAGAAGCAGACCGTCAGTCGGGTTCTCCTTTCTTATCACATGAATTAATTTTTTCATCTAGAGAGTCCCTCGCCCTGTCGAGTTGGACCGAAAGAAATATACCTCCAGAAAAAAACCCATTACTTGATCTCTCTGGACCTGTACCAATCATGGCAACTTCAGTTCCTGATCCATCAAAAGCAAAACAATTTGGACTTTCATTTGCCGGGAAATTACTCATTTTAGGATCCTCTAAAATTCTTTCAAATGGCAAACTACGATCCAGTTCTGGCAACCAAGCCCTTGCTAGAAATATCATTTATTGGCTCGACGAGAGTGATGATATGCTAAATGTGCCTCCAAGAATTTTGCAATCCTACAGTATTTCCATGACTGACATTGAATTTGATTCTCTATTTTACTATTTTGCATGCATTCCTGCGTGCGTTTTATTTTTTGGACTCTTTGTAAGTTGGTTAAGAAAAGAGCTTTAATATATGCTTAAAAACAGAACCATTCTTCTTTTATTGGCTAATATTCTTTTGGCCGTTTTCATTTTTTATAATTCGGATGAAGAGTATAGTACTGCGATCAATTTAAATTCTAAATTTTCGGAGATGATTTCAAAAATGGTTGA
>JAYQBP010000079.1:0-7929 GCA_038137385.1 Opitutales bacterium
CTTTATACTGCTGCATTTGCATCCCGGAATTGATCTCATGCCTATTTACGAATATTTTTCTTCAGATACTCAGAAAGTATACTCATTTTATTCCCGTACCCAATTGGATAATTCTCAAATTCCCATTTGTCCGGATGGCAAGAGTTTTCGAATGGAGAAAATGCTTTCTGGCTTTTCGGTAACTGGTTTAGTTTCTGACAAAAATGGCGGTGAACATGAGGGGCCTGAAAATTCTCCCTCTGATCCATTCGATCAGATGAGCGAAAAGCAAAGTTCTCATATCATGCAAGAATTAGAAAGAAACCTTGGTGGCATAGATGATGAAAACCCAGACCCCAGGCAGATGGGTAAAATGATGCGTAAAATGTGCGAGTTAACTGGAGAGAAGTTAGATGGCGTGATGGAGGAAGTTGTACGAAAACTCGAGGAGGGTACTTCGCCGGAGGAATTAGAACAAAATATGGATGGCCAATTAGATGAGTCAGGAGAAGCAGAAGAAATGGATTCTTCCGATAATCAAAAGAGTGCACTTCGAAACAAGGGAATTTCAATTACTCGAGATCCAAAACTTTATGAAATGCATGAGTACCTTCCTTAAAGAGAAATTTCTTCTAATCTCCTTATTGTTGGTTGTTTTCGGATGTGAACCCGAAATGCATGTTCAACAAAATGAATGGAATGGGACCGAGTTTGAATTTGAAAAAACTTTCCAACGATCTAACCTCAATTTAGGAGAATCATCCCAGTTAATCGATAGCGAAAATAGGATTCCTTTCACAGGGAGGGTCAAAAGGATAGGGGACGGCAAAACTGTGGAACAGGTCTACCTAGATGGACGCCTTAATGGGAACAGTATTATCAAATCAGATGGAGGTGCCCGAGTGGAAGCAACCTACAGCAACGGTGAACTTGATGGTAGTATGAGGATTTATGATTCAGATGGTGTGCTGAGATCATAAATGAGGTACGATTCAGGTAAATTAAATACCTCAGGTTCCGATTGATTAGCGGCTTTCACTTCTTGGGTCGAGAGGTAAATAGAAGAAAAAACTAGTCCCTTTACCCACCTTTGAGTTGAAGCCAATGATGCCTTTGTGGTTTTCAACAAAGAGTCTACAATTATACAGCCCAAACCCAGATCCAGAGTGGCTACTTTTAGTGGTAAAAAACGGATCAAATATTTTGTCTTGAATGTCATGGGGAATACCAGTTCCATTATCTGTGATGATAATTTCAGCTCCGTCTTTAGGGGCTTTTTCACGAACACCCCTAGCATTGGGAGTTAGTTTTTCCCCCTTTGGTATTTTTTTTAATTTTATGGTAATTTTTCCCTTTTTCCCAATTACATCTCTTGCGTTAATAATTAGGTTTAAAATGACTTGCCTAAAGCCAGTCTCCTCGATGTATGCCTGTAGGGTCTCTTTTCCAAAATTTGTAGATATTTTAGCACTACGGGGAATCAAAATGCCCACCAGGTCCATTTGGTCCCCAAGGAGAGTTTTTAAATCATGGAGGCTTCTTGTAGCAGGTTTGTCTCGATGTAAATCAATGATCCTCCTAACAAGTTTTTGAGCTTGGAGGGCACTTTTTTTGATTTGGTTCATCCCGTTAGACATGGGGTCGTCTTTTTTCATCATCGAGCAATAGAGTTCGCTAATTGAAAAAATCCCAGCCATGAGATTGCTAAAGTCATGGACAAGTCCATTGGTTAGTGTGGCTAAACCTTCTCGCCAAACTGAATTCGAAAGTCTGTGCTCCGCAATCGCTTGTCGTGTAATATCAATAAAGACGCCATCATAACCGAGGTTTTTTTTGTTACTCGTAATAATTGGAGTGCGGATGTCTAATAAATATAAGATTTTATCAGAAGGCGGAATTTTTATTCTGTAAGTGAGGCTGAAAGTGGTCTTTTCGCTTTCATTTGCTTTCAGTTCGTTTTGAAAATGCAATTTGTCTTGTTCGACGATTTTTTCAATGAATAGCCCCCCATTGCGATACATTTCCTTGTAGTCCAAAGGGAAAAAATTTTTTATTCCCTTGGAGAGGTAGCTAAATGTCATGTCAGGTCTTTGGGTAAAAAAGATTCCCGGAAAATTGCTGATGTAGTCCGATAAACGACTTTCCGCTTTTTGTAAGCGAATTAATGTATTGGCAAATGCACGGGGTTCTTTCATTAAGTCACCCATAAACGCTTTCTTCAGAGATTCGTGGGGAGCGAGGGCAGGAGAAATGGACATCACACCAATTTCCTCGTAAAGAGAGTAAACAAGGAAAATACCTATCGATGATGGGCTGGTCTGTGATGAAAGTGGTACAAATTTTTCAAATGACTTGGTGAAAAAGTTCTTATCTAAGGACTCGGACCAGCCATTATCTAGCGGGCAGACTAAATTAAAAAAGTTTTTGCCGGCGAGGGATTGAGGGGTTTGACCAATCCAATCTGCAAAGGACTTGGAAGATTGAATGATTTCTCCGTTTTTATTTAAACCAACTTGGCAATTTTCAAAATTAGGAATTTTCAAAGTATGTGTAGTTGTTTATTCAAATTTTTCATCTTTACCAACGCTAAAGAAAATTTGCTTATAAAAAGTTGAATTTAAAGTCGTCGGGAATTCCTTCTTGTTTGGCATGACTTTTGCATTGTAAGAGCCCATGACTGCCATCTTAGACAACCTTTACAGCCAAGAAAATTATTTAATCTCTAAGAAACTTCTTGATGCCACTCACCTCAGGCACGAAGCGTTGGCTAACAATCTCGCGAATGTTGAAACGCCTGGGTTCAAAAGAAGAGATCTACCTCAATCCTTTTCTGTGGAACTTCGTCGGGCGGCTGATCGTAATGATTTTGGCAAAATTAAGTCCATGTACCCGCGCAGTAGAGTAGATTATGACGCCAAACCTGTCCGAATGGACGGCAATACGGTGCAACTGGAAACTGAAATGCTGGAAATGAACCGAAATGCTCTGAACTACGAATACCTTTCTGGTGCTGTAAGTGGTTCGATCAAAGAACTTAACCTAGCTATTAAGGGGAGGGTATAATTGTGTCTCTTAATTTAATTCCTGGAGTCGAAGCAACGGGTAGCGCCCTCAATGCGGAAAAAATTAGGCTCGAGATCATTGCCCAAAATATAGCTAACGCGAATACCACTCAAGACTCCGATGGTAATGTCTACAAAAGAAAAGAAGTGGCTTTTGAAGAATACATCAAATCTCCAGAAAAACGGACCGCAGGCTATGTGGATGAGAATTTGTATCACGGTGTAAAAGTCACCAATGTTTATGACGACATGACACCCGGTCACATGATCTTTAACCCAGCACACCCTCATGCCAACGATGATGGTATGGTTGAAATGCCTAATGTGGATGTTTCGCGAGAAATGATTGATCTTATCAGTGCTTCTCGTGCCTACGAGGCGAATCTTACCGTAGTCAAAACTTCTCGTCGTATGGCTCAACAAGCTCTTTCAATTGGTAAATAACTAAATTCTTAAAGTGGACGCTATATCATCACTTCCTCGGCTCAATGAGCTTCTCAGCCAAAATACTAATATAAGACCTGCTAACCTCGGACAAGGTTTCGGTGGAGAAATGGCCTCCAGTGCGGGTGTCCGTCCGCCCAGTGTACCCAATGTACAGGGAGTGAAGGGTCAAGGGATTCAACCCATTGATGCTACTGCATTTACCAATCGAGTAACTGCTCCCGGATTTGCTGAAATGTTTCAAAAATTCGTCAAGGGTGTAGATCAAAAGAAGAAAGCCTCGGCTCAGGAAACTCAAGATTTAATCCTCGGCCGATCTGACAATATCCATGAAGCAGTGGTCAAGTCAGAAGAGTCAAAGGTGGCATTCAATCTTATGATTGAAGTGAGAAATAAGCTCGTAGATTCCTACAAGGAACTCATGCGCATGCAAGTTTAGCCCTAAATCTTACCTATGAAAGATCGATTAAGCCGTATCACTGAAGTCTGGAACTCGTTAACGATTCCTCAAAAATTTTCTTTTTTTGGGGCAATTTTTGGGGTTATTGTATTGAGTCTGGGCATTCTTTACATGTCAGGAGGGAGTCAAGAACTTCGCCCTCTTGTGAGTGGAGCAGATGCTGCAGACCTTGGTGAAGTTACCGAAGTCCTTAAGTCGAATAAAATAGACTTTGAGTATGGTCCCTCCGGAGATAGCATCTTGGTCGCAGCTGATAAACTTGCTGCAGCCAGAATGGAACTGGCGATGAAGGGATTGCCTAAAAGTGGAGATGTTGGTTATGAAATTTTTGACCAAGGGAATTTTGGTATAAGTGATTTTGTGCAAAGAACCAATTACACTCGTGCGATTCAGGGTGAATTGGCCCGTACGATATCTATGATGGACGCAATCCGTTCGGCCAAAGTTTTTGTAGTAAAACCAGAAAACAACCTTTTGCTAAGCGAAGATCCTAATGACCGACCTAGTGCTTCAGTTTATGTCGATACGGGTGGAAACACCCTCGATAAAGGAAATGTCAATGCCATTCAGTTTTTGGTCTCCCGAGCCGTCAAAGGGATCAATAAGTCCAGCGTTGCCGTTTTAGATAATCAGGGAAATTTGCTCTCTGATGAGGCCGGCGAGTCCGGTGCTGCCGGCGTTGCGGGGCAAATGATGAAAGCTTACCAAGCACAAGAAAGGCGTCTAGAACAGAAAATTGAAACCATGCTGGCTAGGATTGTTGGCCAAAACAATGTAGTTGCTAGGGTTTCCGTCAATCTTAACACCAAGTCCTCCACTCTTCTTGATGAGCAGTTTGATCCTGAGGGACAGGTCCCAAGAATCCAGACAACAGACAAAGACAAGGCCACAAGTGTTGAATCTCAACCTCAAAGCAAGGGAACTGGAGTTGGAGCTAATGTTCCTAATGTAAGTCAAGACGCGGCTGAGGAAGATCCTATCATGTCTCGTAGTGACGAAGCCCGTGAATCCAAAACCACAAATTTTGAAATTAGTAGAACTCTTCGTGAGGAAATCCAAGAACCAGGAACAATTGTGGGTAGGAGTGCGGCTGTATTAATCGCAAAGGGTGAGAGTCCCAGATCTTCGCAAGAGATCGAGGGCATTCATCAGGCGGTTGTCAATGCCATTGGTGTTCGTTTTGACCAGGTTGATTTGGCGACCCATGTCACGGTTCATGAAGTTGATTTTCTTCCTGCTGTTGTCGGACCTGCTGGTGAAACGCTCAACCAATTTCAGCAAGTTTTGGACAATTATGGCCCACATCTCAAAAATTTGCTGGGGGTGGTCATTGCTCTCGCCATTTTCTTTGTGTTTTTAAGAATGCTAAAGAAATTTAAACCCAATGAAGCTGAGGTCGAAATTCTAAATGAAGACGACCAGAGATTGTTAAGTGGAACCAAGTCCTTAGGTGCAGGGCTTACACCCGAACTGCTCAACGACTTAATCCAAGAAAAACCCGATAATGTTGGGACTGCATTAAAGAGATACTTGGAAACTGGAACCACTCGTTAAATCATTCACCACCCTAGCTTTTATTTCAAATGGACGAGATTGAAGAAGAAGAAAGTGTAGCAGATCGCTATTCTCGTTTATCTCGACACGAAAAGCTAGCGTTGCTCATGATTGCTCTAGGTCCTGATGCTTCGTCCACCTTACTTAAACGTTTTGAACAAAAAGATGCGGATAGCATTTGTAAAAAGATTGCTGAACTACCCCTCGTCAATCAGGAACTCAAAGATTGTGTACTCGATGAATTCTCGGAAATTATCGAAGCGAGTGTTAATTCCAATCTCGGTGGACTGACCTTTGCTCGAAAGGCTTTGGAATTAGCCCATGGGGATTTCAAGGCGAATAATATTCTAAACCGAATTTCTCCTGTTCGAGACACCCTTGAATTCATGGAGGATATTAAGGAAATGGATTCCGGCCAAATTTACAATGTTATGAGATTTGAGCAACCTCAGACCATTGCATTTATCCTTTCCAACCTGGAGGCAGACAAGGCCTCAGAGGTTCTATTGATGATGCCTCCCAATATTCAAGAGCAAGTTATTGAGAGAGTAGGTGCGATGGAAACCACTCCTCTTGCACAAGTGGAGTTGGTTGCAAATACATTAGGTGCCAGAATAGGTCAGAAAGGCCAGTCTCCCAGAGTGGTTTCAGGCGGGGTCAAGGTTGCGGCTGATTTATTAAACTGGTTTGATAAGCAACAAAGCAAAGAACTTCTCAAGAGCATCGAGAAAAGGAACCCAAAACTTGGAGGCTCCATCAGGCAAAGAATGTTCCGCTTTGAAGATATTGTCAGATTGAGCCCTGGTGATATCTCGAAGATTACCAAAGAAGTGGATCAGGATGACTTAGTCATTGCGATGAAGAATGCATCGGCTGAACTTAAGAAAGCGATTTATGCTACAATGTCCAAAAGAGCGGTTGAAGCTCTGGAGGAGCAATTGGGTTTTTTGGGTCCCAAAAGACTTTCGGAAATTGAGTCTGCCCAGGATCGGGTAATTCAAATCATTCGTGAACTCGAAGAAGATGAGGAAATAATCCTTGATACCGGAGGTAGCGACATTGTCGTTCAATAAAGAAATTTTTTTCAAAGAAGTTCCTGTCGGTTTTCGCGTGAAGTCGATTGATTCTCCTCCTGTCAGTGTAGTCCAAGTGGATGAAGCAATTCGAACTTCTGTTGATCAAAATCAGCATGAAGCTGAAACTTTTTTTCGAAATGAGATTAATACGCTCAGAGATGAATATGCTGCCAGGCAAGTGGAAATTCTTACTCAAATTAATGAAAAAGCGGATGAAACCCTCAACCAGCTCAATATAAATTTACCATCGCTTGTTATGGAAATCGTGGGCAAAATATTGCCCGGGATCACACTCGAATCTGACAATATTGAGCAGGTTGTGCGGTCTATGTTAAATGAGTTTTCCGATAAAGATGAAGCTTTGGAAGTTTATCTTTGTCCTGATGATTTAAACCTTCTTAAAGCTCTTGGAAAGAGTGCTCCAGAATCAGGGGAGGATGTCCTTTCCGAATCCGAAGAGGATGGTTTTGCCAGTGCGATCGCCGGAATCTTTGATAATTTGGATGGAGAGGATGCCCTTTTGCCAGATTTGCCTAAAGTCAAGTTCTTTGAAGACTCCAGTTTATCTTCTGGTGATTGTCAGGTAAAAAGTAGATTTGGTTTATTAGACGGTAGGATTTCAACCAAAATTAAGAAGATTTCGGAGGAAATTTCAGGTCATGGTTAATTCTTTGGCCGATCGTTTTTCTCTCTTGGGAAGTGGTTTACGCAATGTTCGTACTTTCGACAAAGTTGGAGTAGTCCAGCGAGTCATTGGTCTTGTCATTGAGTCGGAGGGTCCGGAAACCTCTATTGGTCAAGTCTGTACTATTTGTTCCGAGAGGTCCGAGGAAGAAATTGAAGCCCAGGTAATCGGGTTTAGGGAGAATGTGGTTTTATTAATGGCTTTAAGTAGCGTTCATTTGATCCATCCTGGGTGTAAAGTCATTTCTCGTAGAAATTCTAATGATGTACCTTATGGATCTTGTTTGCTGGGTAGGGTAATCGATGGCATGGGTAGACCGATTGATGGCAAGGGTCCCCTGATGGCTCCCAGTAGAAATGGCTTTTTTACTGACCCGCCGAACCCCCTTGCACGAACCTTAATTAAAGACACCTTTGCTACTGGAATCAAAGCCATCGACAGCTTTGTTCCCATGGGAATGGGGCAGCGTATGGGAATTTTTGCGGGTAGTGGAGTGGGTAAATCTATCTTGTTAGGAATGATAGCCAGAGGATCTGACTCCGAAGTCAATGTCATCTCTTTAGTGGGGGAACGGGGAAGAGAATTGAGGGAATTTATTGAGGGAGATCTGGGGGAAGAAGGTATGAGAAAATCTGTCGTGGTTGTCTCCACTTCCGACCAACCCGCACC
>JAYQBP010000080.1:0-7904 GCA_038137385.1 Opitutales bacterium
CTTTGAGGCTCTTTACCCGTGGGCAGGAGCTTTCCCGCAGGAATGGCCTCATTTTGGTCGACACAAAATATGAAATGGGTATTTCCGAAGATGGTCAAATTCTGCTGATCGATGAAATTCATACCCCTGATTCATCCAGATACTGGCTCCAGCCGAGCTATGAGAGACGATTGGAAGAGGGCAGGGAACCGGAAAATGTGGATAAAGAATTTCTCAGGTTATGGTTTCGGGAAAATTGTGATCCTTACAAAGATGAAACCCTCCCCAAGGCACCGGACGAACTTGTTATCGAACTCGCCGCCAGATACATTCATCTGTATGAAACCATTACGGGGCAAACTTTTCAATGTCCTGAGCCGGGTAAAGGCATCATGGAACGAATACGCGATTCCCTTGATCTACCTGCCACTTGATCGAATCAAACGAATCGTTTTAAGAATTAGATCTTACCAATTTCTTCGAGTACACGATTGGCAATGGTTTCGTATCGATGTGAATCGGATTTCCCAGGATCCAGCTCATCAAACCTTAAAATAGGACCATAAGTAATCTCCAATTTACATCCGATTCGCGGGATCAACATACCTTTGCCGAGTGCCCGATCTCCACCCGTAACTCTAGCCGGCAAGATATCGCATTGGGATTTGGCCAAAAGAAGCCCGATCCCTTTTTTTCCACTACCTAATTGTCCATCGGTTGAACGAGTACCCTCGGGAAAGACCAAAAGTGGATCTCCTAATTGCAAAACCTTCAACACCCGTTTCAAAGTTGTGATGTCCAGCTGGGAACGGTTGACAGGAATGGAATTTAAATTGCGAATGAGCAGACCTAAAGGCCAAAAGAACAGAGAATCCCTTGCAAAATAATGAAGGTTACGTGGAAGTTTACAACCTAAGGCAGGTGGATCAAAATAACTAGTGTGATTGGATGCTAGAATAAAAGAACCTTCAGCTGGGACATTTTCCAGTCCCTTTACTTCCATGCGGTGAAAAGTTCTGAAATAAATCCAGCTAAATACCTGTGCGAAACGATAAAACGAATTCACGATATGGAAGAAATCTCATGGGAAATTAACTGGACCACCTTCTCAATAGACATGCTACCTGTGTCGATAGAAAGGGCCCCATCAGGACAGGTTAAGGGAGCTATTTTGCGGGTACTATCGATTTGGTCACGATTTGAAATAGAGTCATTTTCGCCATCTAAAAGACGCCGGTTTTGCCTGACATTTAAATCAGCATGTAGAAAAATTTTAATATTAGCATGGGGCAGGACAACACTACCTATATCCCGCCCATCCATAATGATTCCTGTAAAACCACGACTTTTACCAAAATTTGGTAAACTTCTTTGATATTTGAGTAAAAGGGAACGCACCTCAGGAAGACGAGCATAATAAGAGACTTCCCGATTCATCCTTTCATTGCGTAAATCAGATGTAGTGTAATGAATATTATTAACTAATAACTTTACGGAAAAATCATCTAAGTCAGAAGTCAGAACTACAGAAGATGAATGAAGGAACTCGGCTGTGTTTTCAGGAGTTATATTTAAATTTAATAAGTAAAAAGATACCGCACGATAATGAAGACCGGTGTCGACATGTATATATTTAAATTTTTTGCATATTACCTGTGCGGTGGTTGACTTTCCAGAACCTGCAGCTCCATCAAGAGCAATTGTAATGTATCTATATTTTGACACAACTGTCCTTTCTTGCAGTATTTAAGCGGTCAAAAAAGGCAGGGAATGTTTTTCTACAGCATCCAGGATCATTAATTTTTAACCATGGTTGTCCATTCCCCAAAAGATCATAAGAACCTAATATACCAAAACTCATCGCAAATCTATGATCTTTATAGGTTGTAATCTCCAAACCCTTACTGGCTAGATTTTTTAATTTATTTAAATTTGGATGTATAATCAACCGATCGGATTTTTCAGTTATATCTTGCCCTAACTTGACCAATTCACGAGCCATGGCAGAGACTCGGTCTGTCTCCTGTTTTCGGGTATGTTCAATGCCATAAATTTCTAGTGGTTCACTTAAAAGTGGACTGATCGCGGCTAGCGAAAGGAATGTGTCGGAAATATCAACGAAATTAAAAGATCCTCCACCTAAATGGTGACCCTGGCGACTGAGGACACCCTTTCCATCAAAGGAAATATTGGCTCCCAATTGATTCAATATCTCAAAATAAGCGATATCGCCCTGCAGCATATCGGTTTTCATGCCAGGAATCCTGCAGTTTCCACCGACTACCTGAGGTAGGGTCAAAAAATAACTCGCCGCTGTGGCATCTGGCTCGATCTCGTAGTTAAAATTCTCATTTTTATAGCTACATTTCTCAATTTTTATGGAATTGTTTTCAAAAGTATAATTTAATTTATTATTTTCACAAAAAGTACGCATCATATCTAGCGTCATTTTTATAAATGGAACAGAAACTGTTCCACTTTCAAAATTGATCTCACAGTCGGATTTTAACAAGGGGCACTGCATAAGAATACCGGATACATTCTGACCACTTTTTCTTGCATCTATTTGTATCTTATTATTATTTAATCCTTTTGTAATCAATGTGTAAGGAAAGCATCCATCCTCTCCTTTGTATTGTACCTTACATCCTAATTGCTCTAAGCAATTAAGCAGTTCGTACATGGGTCTTTTTCGCATCGCTTCTGTACCATCTAAATGATATGTTCCTTCTTTTTGAGAAGCGAGTAAACAGGTAAGGAATCGTGCAATAGTTCCTGCGTTTCCAACATTTATTGTGCACTCTTTATTTTCTATTTTACCACCATTACCGACAATTTTATAACTTTTTTCATCCTGTCGAATTTGGAACCCTAAATCCGCCATCGCTTTGCGCATTAAATCAACATCTTCACTTTCAAGAAGTCCTTGTAGTTCCACTTCGCCCATGCACATGACTGCAAGGATTAATGCCCGGTTGGATATACTTTTGGATCCAGGGACCTCCACTACTGCCGCGCATGGCTGCGTGAAGGGTTGAATATGGATGGATTCTTGATTAGTTATCATCGATTTGATCCCGGGAATCTTTTGCGCTCTGAAGAAATTTAAGCAGGTCCACCCGGTCCCCATTTTTCAATACTTCTTGGAATTCCCTCAACCTTTTGATCAAGCCTTCGATTCCAAGTTGAAGATTTTCTTGATTACCCATCAAAATTTGCATCCACATTTGAGGATTCCCCGAGGCGACTCGGGTGGTGTCACGCAGTCCATTTCCACAGAATCTAATCATATCCGGATCTTTAGTTCTAATGGCATTGATCAGGGCGGAGGCGGCCAGATGAGGCAGGTGACTAATCCAAGACATAATCTCATCATGCTCATCTGCCCCCATTCTTGTTACCTCCATTCCAAGTCGTTTCCACAACTCGGCTATCTTATTCAGTTCCTCTTCCTTTGCATTCTTGTCAGGGGTGCAGACGCAGTGCTTATCATTTAAAAGGTCCGAAGAGGCAAATTCCATACCTGTTTTTTCCGAGCCGGCCATGGGGTGGGACCCGATAAAGTAGGATGATTTGCCCTTGAATACCTGCTCAGCTTTTTCACATATTTCCTTTTTCAAACTACCCACATCTGTCACGAGGCAGTTATCACCTGCCCATTGTGATACACAATCCATTTGGTCGACGATCGATTCCACGGGCGTACACAAAAGAATTAAATCGCTCCATTCAACCGCCTCTCTTAAATCAATCAATGCACGGTCACACCAATTAGACTTCCTGCAGGCATCTGCTTTTTTCTCATCGCGCAAACATGCCCATATTTCTCCGGAAATATTCCGCTCTCTCAAACCCATGCCAATGGATGCACCTAGTAATCCAGGACCTACGATGGTTGTCCGTTTAAAAAGGATGGTTTCTGCTTGAGACATGGGCTTGAGCGTGGAAAATTGTAAGGGTGTACGAAGATGATAAAAATGTGAAGGATGAAGATGATGATTGGGGTAACCCTCCATCTCCTTTGACTCCAGAGAATCGCAAAAAAGCTCAACGCGCGCAATTGATTATTGGAATCTTTGCTCTCATTGGCATCGCTCTACCCGGTGTTCTTATTTGGTTAACTAATAAATAATTTTCCTGATCGCCAGACAAGTAACTTGTCTCCAATGGTATACGAATGAAACCTATCCTTGGATTTTCTCTCATTGAGCTTTTTCTTTTCCTTTCTATTTTAGGAATTCTTATTTTTTTGGCCGTGCCTTTCACTCGTTCGTTTGACTCCACCGTAAGTCCCGACTTCCAATCACAAGATGCTGAGGTTATTCAAGTTTCCATTGAGAGTAAATTATCCCTTCCTCCAACCCAAGTAGACAGGAATTCCTCGACACCTTTAAAAGACACCGAGTAATGGGTCAGAAGTTTGTTTGGCTCATGGGCGGGGTCATCCTGATCTTCACCCTCCTATTTCTTGGATATTTTCTCCTATTAGAAATCGGGGGAGAAGAGTTCAAAGTTTGGTTCAAGCATTCATGGGAAATCATTAAAACGACCCTTATTGATCATGGACCTCTCTTATTCCTTTCGATTGCTGTACTACCAGGATTGGTTCTTCCTGTCGCCCCTTTGCTTGGCTTGGCAGGACTCTGGGGTGGAGAGCACGGACCTTGGCTTAGTTGTGTTTATTGTACCACCGCTTTATTTATAAATTTATCTTGGACCTACTGGATTGCCCGCGGGCCTGCTCGCAAAATTCTAGAAAGAATTCTCTCTCGATCCCGATTCAAGCTACCTGATTCTTCCCCGGTCAATATGCTAGAATGGGCTCTTATTCTTCGTCTTACACCTGGAGTTCCTTTTATTTTTACGAACTATGGGCTCGGCCTACTGAGAATGCCTTTTCTACTATACCTATTAGTCTCCCTGCCCGTCTTGGGATTTACCGCCTGCGGGTATGTTCTGGCATTTGCAGGAATTTTCGGGGGAGAATGGAAATACATTTGGACTGGAGCCTGCATTATCGCAATCTCTCTTTTACTAGGTCGTTTTGCGATGAAGAGGAAAGGGGCTAATGCAAACTGAACTCTTTGAGCAAGAAGAAGACCGTTCCACTGTTTGGACGATTACGGGCCTCACTCAAGAAATTCGAAAATCCCTGCAAAAAGAATTCCCGGTTGTTTGGGTAAGGGGGGAAATCTCAAACCTCAGGGTTCAATCATCTGGTCACAGATATTTTTTGCTCAAAGACAACAACTCTCAGCTCAAAGCGGTTTTTTTCCGTGGAGACGCCTCTGCCTCTGCCTACTTGCCAAAGGAAGGAGACGATTGCTTAGTTTTCGGAGAAATCACTGTGTATGAGCCTCGTGGAGAATATCAACTGCGCGTTCGTCATTTATTACAAGATGGCCTTGGGAATCTTCGCCTTCAGTTCGAAAAGCTAAAACAGAAGCTTCTGGAAGAAGGTCTCTTTGAAGAAAATAGGAAAAAGCCCTTACCTCTGTTTACCCGCACCCTTGCTATCATTACTTCACCAGATGGTGCGGCTCTCCAAGATTTTTTGAGTATTTTAAAAAGAAGATCATGGAAAGGGAAGGTTTGGGTGATTCCATCGCTTGTTCAAGGTAAAGAGGCCCCTAAACAATTAGTCCATGGTATTGAGCAGGCCCATCAAATACCCCAGGTCAATTTAATGGTTTTGGCTAGGGGAGGGGGCTCGATGGAGGACTTATGGTGCTTTAATGATGAAAACCTGGTCCGAACCATCGCTCAAAGTAAAATTCCAACGATCTCGGCTATTGGTCACCAAACCGATTTTGTTCTTACCGATTTTGTGGCCGATTTTCGGGCGGAGACTCCTTCTGCCGCCGCTGAATGGATCACTTCCAGGTACCTAGAGCAACTCGATCGATTAGACCAGCTTGAACAAATTTTAACTCGAATACCTGTAGATATTTTAGCTAGGGCTACAGAAAAATTGAATTTGCTGGAGTCGAATCTTAAGCGGCTCTCTCCTCATGCTCGAATGGAACGCTATGATCAGCAATTGGATGATCTGGAGCATCGATTACATACTTGCACCCGGAATTATTTTGAGAAACGAATGCATCTCTTAGACTCATTGGAGCAAAGATTGCAAGCAAACAGCCTCTCAAATGCCTTTAAACGTGGGTTTGCTTATTTGACCAATGAGGAAGGTAAATTACTTCGGTCTGTAGATGGCTTGATTGCGAATAAGCAAGTCAGGGCTCATTTAAAAGATGGGAGCAAATTGATGGAGGTACTACCTGACAATCTAAGCTAGATCACACTCAATAAAAATCCCCAGACACTTAAACCCGATTGATTCATATAGATTATGTTCGCCCAACCAATCGCTAAAAAGTAGGCAATCCGCATATCCCTGATCTCTTGCTAACTTTGTCATTTGTCTGATCAACTCCCTGGCTACTCCCTGACGACGAAGTTCATAGGGCACATAGACCATATTAATTACCCGATACCGGTCGGTTGTCCTTCCAAAACCTGCCATTGCACATGGATTGTTCTCTGAATCCGAAAGAGTGAAAAGATTGTTTTCGGAATACATCTTTTTGCTCATCTGCATAATCGCCAAAACATCGAGGGGCGGATCTGATTCGAGGGCAAATTTTTGTGACCAAGTTCTCGCCCTTGGCCAGTCAATTTCCTTAACTTCTCCAAGCTGGAATTCTGGGCTTGTTTCGATTTTTTCGGGATCCTGTCTTTCCGTGAAACAACTCTGAAAAATTTTGAATTTCCGTGTTCCAACAACTTCGAGAGAATGTTTTGCCCGATTTGTAAGGTCTAGAAATTGTTGAACCAAGCATTCAGGGCCGCTTACTCCCTTGAACCTCCACTTCTGTCTTATCGCGTATTTTGCCAATGCATGAACCCCGGTGCAAGAACCATGAGACAGGAGCAAGAAACCAGAAGGTGTATGCATGGCTGACAAAATAATTTTTCCTTCCGAAAATAGGTTTCCTGCCCAAACTTTTTGGCTGGTTTGTTCACAAGACCGGATCACTTGCCAGAAAATATTATTAAAACCCTCTTGCTTTTTTAAATAACCCATTGCCTTACCCTTCCAAATACCCAAATGACGATAGGATTGAACCCTGGTCTTGAAATTTCTTTTCTCTTTATACATCTGGGAGTGCTTTCGTGTGGTCAAGATGATGGGTAAGTATTAGGAAATAAATATATGCATGGATCTCAAAACCGCTATAACCAACGAGGCGTTTCTTCAAGCAAGGAAGAAGTTCATAAGGTTGTGGACCAAATGGATAAAGGTCTTTTCCCTGGAGCTTTTTGTAAAATTACGGAGGATGCCCTAACTGGGCAAAAGGACTTTTGTAATGTAATTCATTCCGATGGAGCGGGTACCAAATCGATCCTCGGCTATCTTTGGTATCGTGAAACGGGGGATGCTTCCGTATTTCGCGGAATTGCTCAGGACAGCCTTGTGATGAATCTGGATGATTTAGCATGCGTTGGTGCATGGAATGATGTAATGATTTCGAGTACCGTAAACCGTAACGCCCGGAATTTTCCCGGCGAGGCCCTCGCTGCTTTAATTGAAGGAACCGAAGAATTCTTACAGAAACTTCGGGACCTGGGTATATCAGTATTTAGTGGCGGAGGGGAAACCGCGGATGTGGGCGACCTTACCGGCACGGTGGCGGTGGACTCCTGTGCTGTGGCAGTGATGAGGCGAGATCAAGTACTCGACAATTCGAAAATTTGTCCAGAACTGACCATTATTGGTCTTTCATCAAGTGGTCAGGCAACCTACGAAGATTCAGAAAATAGTGGCATTGGTAGCAACGGGCTGACCAGTGCCAGACACGAACTTTTATCGAAGCATTATTTTGAGAATTATCCCGAAACCTTCGATCCCAACACCCCGGAGG
>JAYQBP010000081.1:0-7547 GCA_038137385.1 Opitutales bacterium
TGTGCTCGATGATGTTTTGGCTCTTTTCCTTGCGAACGATCAGTTCCCAATAGGTGGAGTCGAAGGAATAAAAGGTTTCAGGTTGATTAATTGTATCAATGTGTGGGTCGAGGCGGATCAGGTCGGGGTGTGGGGTAATACAGTTAATCCTCAAATTTGGATAGTTCTCCTTAATACAGCGGATAACATTTGAAGTTATCAGGGCGTCTCCAGGTGCACCTAAGCGATCGATTACGGTAAGCCATTTTCTCTTTTTGTTGAGGGAGAACAGAAGAGATTTTAGGCAAGAATTTTGAAACCATCTGTATTTTGACCATAGCTTAAGGGGATATGAGTGGTGGAATAAATAAAGAAGGGGCTGGAGTTCTTTTTTCCCTCCAGGTATCTCCACGTGAGCTATCATCCTTTTCCAAAGGCTTTTTTGAGGATATTTGGTTTTTCTGCCATTTTAGGAAGATGAGTGTAAAAATTTCTTCTCGCTGGAGTTGGCAAGAAGTGCGAAAGGTAACCTAAGAATTGAGTTAGGCGACTCGCTGAAACTGCTTCAAGAACCGGCTTTAACCAAGTCTCTTCTTTGCCTAAGGCTCTTTTTTCATCCTCTTCAAGTAATGAACCTAAAATTTGATTATCAATTAATTCAAGGGCATAGTCGCTATATCCAAAAAGCCAGCAAAGTGACAGAATGGATGCAAAATCGGATCTTGTAAGCGAGTGCAGGAAGTCGGCTCCACATTTTGAGAGGTCTCGAACCCAAATACTTTCGCATGCCATGGCTTGTCCTTTGGAGACATTCCATTTTGAGGCTACATTACAACGCTTTTGGGCGGGTTGAGTGAATAATTCCATACAGGTAAAACCTTTCGCCTTAAGAAAAGGGCATAACTCTTCAAATGTTGTCTCATTTTCATAGTTTTTGTGGAGTCCGGACTCTACTTCTATGAGAAATACATGATCGAGAATAGATTCGGCCCCTCTAAGAATAGGGAGTTCATTTCCTTGGGCATCAATTTTTAGAGCGTCGATGCGAAGGTCAGAAAGTTTTTCAATCGAATCGAGCGACTTGGTTTTAACTTCGATCGTTCGATTGATGTCAAAAAATGATCCATAATCAAATCTGCGCAACCATTCTAAATTTGGCTTAAGCAAAGAGCAGCATTCGTGGTACTTAGTTATGTAAAAATGTCTATTTTCATTTTTTTCTCCGATCGCATAGGGCAGAAACTCTGATTCTCTGTATCCACATCCTGCATCGTTCAACTTTTTACATTCTTCCCGATTAGGCTCAAATCCAATCAGGTTAATTAGATCTTTTAAAGGTAACCAGTGTGGGGGAGGGTTACCTACAGCCCCAATATCAATAAGAACAATGGGCTTTTCAAGTAAATCAGGAACAATCATCACTTTGATTCTTCAATAAAATTAAACCGACTTCGCCTTCTCTTCCTACGGCAGATATTGTTTTGGACTGACGGACTAAGTTAAAATCTAGAGACTTTATAAAATTTTCGATTTGAGGAAAACTTCCTCCACCTTCATGCCAACTGTGCCATTCTAATAGCAAATATTTAGATTTTTTTATCAAATTTTGGTAGTGATTCAAAAAATCCCATTCCGACCCTTCAATATCGCATTTGATTAGGTCATAAGGAGGTTTAAGTTTTTCCGCTATATCTGATTCACACAAGTTACGAACTTTAATTTCTTCTTCTAAATTTAATGAAGAATATTTGGAACCCGCCATGTTTGGGCGGTCATAAAATGCAGTACTTTCAGAGCCAGGATAGCTAATAACCCCTTGAAGGTAAGAGAACCTGCCAGAAAATTTGATTTGTTTTGTTAGGTAATTTAAAGAGCGGGCACAAGATGGAGAAGGTTCTATCAACAGAGAGGTCAGCTCAATTTCTGGATGAGTTGACTGTAGCCAAAGGCTGAAATAGCCATAGTGAGCTCCTATATCTAAAATGCGGGAGATTGGTTCGGTTGGAATAAATTCCTTATATTCTTGCTTAATGAAAATCTCAGAAAAAGAATCGTACGAGTCTTTTTCCAACAAGTGTGCCCAATATCCGGATTCCAAAGGAATGGAATATCCCAGCTCGTGAAAGTATTTGTTCTTAATGTAAAAAAGTAATTTTTTACGAATAAAGCCAATACCTAGCAGCCAATCTATCATTTAGATTTAAGAGAGAAGAAAATCGTGGAAACGAGGTACTTGGGTCGATTTTGAAATCAGGCTTTGAATTCTATTAGCCTGATCGATTGAAATCGAAAGAGACTCTCGGTAATTTTCCATAATTTCGATGAGAGTTTTCATAAGCATATCGACCGATCTTTTATCAATCACATAACCACATTCGTTGTCTTTGCAAAATCGATGTGCCTCCATTATGTCAGGGCCATAAATGATGGTAGGTCTACCGCTTGCTAACAATTCAGAGAGTTTTGTCGGGATTGAAAAAGAATATTCATATGCCAAATCCGAATCAAAGGTAGAAGGAACCGCAAAAACATGATGTTCTTCCATTATTTTGAAACGTTTAGACGCAGGAACCTCGCCATGATGCCTGACTGATTTTCCGTCTATTTCAGAATTTAGAAAATCTGAGGGTACTCTTTGACCATAGAGGTTAAAAACAAGAGGATGACCCTGCTTTCTCAATTCTTTGGCTGCTTTGCAAATGTCGTTGATAGCACCTTTATGTAAGTGAGAGAAAAGACTACCTAGAAAAAGGATCTTAAAGGGATTGTGAGCATTAAATTTGAAATTATCAACCGCAGCTAAAGGTAAATTCTTAGAATCGGCATAGTTGTGAAAAACATTGAATTTCAAATCAAATTTTTTTTCATATGCATCTTTCATATTATGGCCAATGCAAGCCCGTTTGTAAGATGACTCAAGAATGGATTTGAATTCCAATGAATGAAAAAAAGAAGGTGAGTGATCAGCTATGTGTACAATATGTTGTGACCCTTTATGGCTAGCTATCCATGAGGCAAAGCGAACACTTTCGAGCGAATAAAAGAAAGAATATACGACTTCGAATTTACCTCTTAAAAAAAGAAAAAGCCAAAGCTTGGAATATTTTCCTCTCCATTCCGGAATTAAGCCTAAGAGAAAAAGCAGAATGTATTTTTTGGATTTATGGTAGGGGCAATGTGCATGGACAAAACCTTTGTTTTTTACCACATTCTTGAATGAAGCATCGGTAAATAGGACCGAACAATTCAAACCGGTAATAAAGGTTGAAAGAGTAACACCAAAGCCATTCGGCGTACCTGGAGGGGTTTCTGTGACAAGTAAAACTTTTTTCTTAAGGCTCAGAGTCGCGGAGGGAATCTTATCAAAGACCTGTTCTTTAATGGATCTACGAGTGTAAACTGGTAGTGCTCCTTTTTATTTGAGCTAAAATAATTTGCTGAATGGTCTCAGACAATGGATTTTCGATTTTAAATTCAGGAAAATGTTTTTCTATCTTGGATAAGTCGCTGTAATAACACACATGATCTCCTACACGATTTTCTTCTGAGTATTCATAGCGTTGTTTTTTTCCCGAATATCCTTCACAAATTTCAAAAGCTTCTAAAATCGAGCAACTGTTTTTCTTGCCTCCTCCTAGGTTGTAAACCTCCCCCATGCGTGGAGATTGAAGGAAGCATTCAATAAATCGGGCTACATCTTCCGAATGTATATTGTCGCGTACCTGTTTACCTTTATAACCAAATATTTTATAAGTTTTCTCTTCCACATTGCATTTGGCTAAATAACTAAGAAAACCATGCAGTTCTACGCCTGAATGAGAAGGACCGGTTAGGCATCCACCTCTGAGGCAACAAGTTGGCATATCGAAGTATCGACCGTATTCCTGAACCATTATGTCGGCAGCTACTTTCGAAGCCCCAAATAACGAATGTTTGCACTGATCGATCGAGAATGTTTCAGGAATACCCTTGCTAAAGGACTGATCTGCGAATTCCCAACGAGTATCTAGCTCTTTCATCTCAATTTGATTGGGTCCATCTCCATAAACCTTGTTGGTCGACATATGTACAAATGGTGAACCGGAGCAAGATTGCCGTGCTGATTCTAGGAGATTAAGGGTTCCAGTAGCATTAACATCAAAATCGTCAAAAGGGATAGATGCTGCCTTGTCATGGGAAGGTTGAGCAGCGGTATGAATAATAGCGTCTGGCTTGATTTGCTTAACTAGTTCAACGACTTTACTCCGATCTCTGATGTCTAATTCATGATGATGAAAAGAGGGGAGGGTGTTAAGCAGTTCCTTGAGTCGCCATGAAGTATCTCCTTGAGGGCCAAAGAAGACTAAACGTTGATTGTTATCAATGCCATGAATGACATTGCCACGGTTTGAAAAATAAGAGCATACTTCTGAACCAATCAAACCGGAAGAACCTGTGACGAGGATTTTCATGTGATATTATGAGGTTTAGGAATAACCAAGTTAAAGGTTGTAACTATTTTTACTAAGCTGATTGAGTTTTTATTTTCGTCCGTACAGAGCGGTTTTATAATGTTCTATGTATTGGTTTCCAACATTATGCGAATCATAGAGTAATTGAGCTAGTTCCTTGGTGCTTTCACGCAGGTTCACATAGTCTTTGGAAGCTAGCAGAAATTCAAGCTTTTCAAGCATGGATGCAGCGCTGATTTCTGAAGCTAACCATCCACTTTTTCCCGGAACAACCATTTCTGGTAACCCACCAGTATTAAAAGCCAAAACCGGAGTCCCAGAGCTCATGCTTTCCGCAACTGTATTGGGTAGATTATCAATAGGTGCAGGATGAAGTAAAAGATCAGCTGCATTGTAAGCAATTTTCAAAGTGACTTCATCCTCGACAAACCCGAGACTCCTGATGGAGGAGTTATTACAAAAACCAATATCTCCCGACCCTATAAAAAGAAACTGAATTTGGTGTGTTAAATTCGTTGAAATAATCTCCTGAAGAATTGGACCTCCTTTTCTTTCTTCTTTTAAGTTACCGGCAACACAAAGGACCACAGGTTTGTGGGTATCCAATCCGAGAGCTAACTTACAACCATTCCTGTCGCGATACTCAAAAAAAGAACTAGGAATTGGATTATGAATAGTTTCAACAAGGAACTCATCCCAATATGAAGCAGAAGCCTTACTTTGCATCCAGGCTGATGGCGTAATTGCACTAAACTTATGAGGTGACTGTTTTACCTGCTCCGATTGCCAAAAGGTATCCATAGCAGATAGTGTTTGAGTTGTGGGGGCAATCGAATGAAGCGGATAGTAAGTTCCTAAAAAGCTCCAGCAATCGTGCAATGTCCACACCACGGGAGCAAAACCTAAGGCTGTTTTTATTAGCTCAAGGGGCCAATTGGAACTATGGATGTTGTGAATATTAATGATGTCTGGTTGAGAACTAGAGAGGATTTTTCTTAGTTGGCGTTGAATGTCTTGATTCCGTACTCTTCTAAGAATTTTCCTGAAGGATGGAGAGCCGATTAATTCAAGAAATTTTATTATTCTGCCGCTAGAAAGTAATATTTTGTTCTCTAGCTTGTCGGAGTACTCAAGGTCGGAGGAGATCTGGTGTATCTCGTTATAGTGACCAAGTGTACTTGAAATTCGATTTGCTGCAATTGAGGCACCGCCTTTTTTAGCAAGATCTTGGATTTGGCAGATTTTCAAATGATCTCTAAAACCTATTCTGGCATGTGGTCTGGTTCCACACCACATAGAACAAATCCTTTAAGGATAATTCTATCCCATTGCAGATTTGGAAAGTAGATTTATGTAATAGCAACATGGTATGTAATCTAACGGGTTAGGAAGGAAAGTTACTTTAAAATTTGGCTAATCAAATCGAGATTTTTATCAGCCCAATCAATTAGTTTTAAAACACCCTTTTTCGAAGAAATCTGAGCTTTCCAATTGGTTGCATTTTCAAACTTTTGAGTATTAGAAATGTATATTTCTTGATCACCGGGTCGCCAATCGGTGTGAGAGGGGGTCTTTTTGATTAAATCTAGTTCTTTTAGCATTTGAACTAACTCATTTAATGATAGGGAATTATTGTTTCCGCCACCAATGTTAAAAACTTCACCCTTGCACTTTTCTTGGTTTCTGTAGGCAGCAATGTATGCATCGACGAGATCTTCTATCCACAATATATCCCGCGTCTGTTTGCCATTACCATAAATATTAATTTCTCTCTTAAGGATAGAAGCAATTATAAACCATGCTACCCATCCTTGGTCTTCAATTCCAAACTGATGGTCTCCATAAACACAAGACTGCCTGAATACTACAGTCTTTAAACCATAAATCCTAAAGTAGTCATGAGTATATTGATCAGCTGCCCCTTTGGATACTCCATAAGGTGAAAAAAAGTCTAGTGGGGTATCTTCCGTGACTCCCTCCTTATTATTAATATATTCGTATCTGGATAAACTTTCAGTAATTTCCATCGAGTGCAATTTTCCGTAAACTTTGTTGGTAGAGGCAAAAATGAAAAATGCTTCTGGCGAATATTTTCTTGTGCTTTCTAATATATTGAAAGTGCCAAGTGCATTTATCTCAAAGTCATTCCTTGGATCATTAATGCTTTGAGTAACTGCGACTTGACCTGCTTCATGAATAATCAAATGAAACGGTCCATTACTTTGAAAAACTAAATTTAAAGATTTTTCCTCCCTTATATCAGACTTAATGAATGTAAAATTGTGGTTCTGTAAGGAATGTATTCTGTTTAAGTTTTCCGAAGTTCCTTTTCTGCTGAGGTTATCAATGCCTGTTACTTTAAATCCCTCTTGGAGTAACTTTATGGTGGTATGACTGCCAATGAAACCTGCACAACCAGTAACTAATGCTTTTTTTTCCATGATTACTTTATCAAAATATTGTAGGAAAACCTAAATTTGAATCCACGAAGGAGGAATTAGGTTTGGATTTATTTTTGTTTTCTTGAACCAGTTCTTGGGGGAAACAATGATTTTGGAATCATTGGAATTTAACCAAGCTGACCACCAACTATATGTACTGTTTGCGATTACATTATGCTTACACTTTGACATGAGTGTAAGATCCTCAAATGGATGAAATGTTTTATCTTTACTGAGCATCTCAGAGTTGGTCTCAGTCGAATCCATAAATTCTTTTGCATTTATAACATCGTCTGAAAAAACATAAAATACTGGGTCTTTAATTCTACTCTTAATGTAATCTATGCTCTTTTTATAATATTCGATACTAAGAGCCCCGTGCGTTTTCGATGTAATAACATCATGTAGATAGTCGCCGAATCTAAAATGTATTGAGACAGAGTTGGTGTTTTGTAATTTATTTATGTTAGATTTGAATTCCAAATTAGTTTCGTACCTTGGAGTAAACTCTAACAATAAAATATTACGGATTTCATCAAAATATTTATGATTTTGTAAATCACCTGTAAGATAAACTGAATCAAATTCAGTGATTTTAGGACTTAATATAAAATCTTCATACTTTTCTGTTATAACTAATGATTTTTCGTTAAAAAAATTTGCAATGCCAGTTAGT
>JAYQBP010000082.1:0-1421 GCA_038137385.1 Opitutales bacterium
GATGAAGAGTATACTACTGCGATCAATTTAAATTCTAAATTTTCGGAGATGATTTCAAAAATGGTTGAAATTGAAATTTCGAATCCGGTTATAAGTCAAAAAATAATCATCAGAAAAGATGATATGGCTTGGAGTGTACATCACCCAATTTCATGGTCTGCCGAACCTGTAGCCATAGCCAACCTAATCTCAAAATTATCTCATCTCAATCCTACCTTTATTCATTTTCTTGATGAATTAGAGGATAAAGGAGAAATACCCCAAGATTACGGCATTGATGAGAATTCATCTAAAATGCTGTTCAGGGGGGAAAACAATGAATTTAAAATCACCTTAGGTAAAATGACTCGTGATTCAACAGGTCGTTATTTTCTATTTTCTGAGGAAAAATCTCAATCCATTTGGCATGCTCCTCAGCAAATTGCTGAATTAGTCAATCAACCCCTCAATGACTGGACCAAACTGACCTTTCTTAATTTTCCTCTCTACACAATCGACGAACTGGAAGTCATTGAATGGCAGGATTCAAATTCCACATCTAAGGTCTCTCTTTCTAAGCAGAATGATCGATGGTATTTGAAATCGCCATTTAATCTTCCAGCAAACGATGAACAAGTTGGCTTTTTACTTCATAAGCTTATCAGCTCGAGAATAAGTGGCTTTGCAGAAGAAAATGAACTTACTGAAAAAGCTAGGATATTAGATCTCAAAGTTCGTGCATCTGGTCAATGGAGCCACTTGATAATTTCCCGGGTCAACACAATCGATCAGTTGCATATTAAAAACACCACTACCAACCAAGCTTTTTATGTAACCAATGATTTCTTGAGTAACTTTACCAACCTTGAGCTTAACCTAAGAGAAAAAAGAGTTTTCAATCTTCAAATGAGTGAAATTAAGCGGATTAAGATACACGACAACAACCGATCTATTACACTCCGAAAAAATGATCAAAACTCTTGGAACGGACTTGAAGATAATGGATCCGATTCTTTTTCCTTTATTTCAGATTTAGAAAGAGTTCGTGATCTGGTAGATGATCTCAATACAGTGAAAGTAACCAGTTTTGTACTTTTTAATCCGAATGCTCAAGTCTTGAGAGAACAAGGACTAGATCGGCCTCGCTTTCGCCTTGAAGTCGAGCAACAAGATAGCACCAGTCATTCGATATTAATCAGTAAATCTAACTCTGACTCCTCTTATTGGAACACCTATATTGCTGAACAAGCTTTAATATGTTTGGTCAATAAACCATGGGATAAATTTTTATCTGTTGATGCCATTGATTACCAAGATCGAAATTTACTGCCTGTTGATTTTACTCCTAACAATGTCGTTTTGAAATCTATTTCAGAAAATAAAGTCATGGCCACTTTTTCTCAGGAAACAAATGGTGAAGCCTTTGAACGAATCCTTCAATT
>JAYQBP010000082.1:1431-4303 GCA_038137385.1 Opitutales bacterium
CAACATTCTTTTGACCCTGAGGGCGTTTGGGTAGATGGCGATTGGCTCCCATGGGAGTACTCATTAAGCTTCGAAAGCTCAGCCCTCCCTGAAACGGCTCCTCTAACCTTCAACTTAACAGAAAGGTCAGGCGGAATAAGATGGTTTGTTGGTTCAGAAGACCTCGGTTTTGTTGCCAATCTTAGTATCCAAGTAATCGACGAACTTGGAAAGTACCAAGTTCCAAAGTTTTCTGAACCTTAAAGCGATTGCTTCTCAATGAAGCCAACGAAAACATATTTTATTAAAACAAATAAAAAGAGCAGTGTAAGCCTAATTCTTTTTTTAATCTTCCTTACTCAATTTTTTTATTTTTCAATAGACACGATTCGCATTCGATTTCCGAATCGTTTTATTGAAGTTCCCATCAATGCTATACTTCCACATGAATTCAGGGTAAAGATTGATCAACCTAGCATTACTGGGCTTAAAAACATCCGCTTAGGGAATATCCAAGGGTTGTTTAATGGTGAGAAATTTTTTGATATTCAAGATCTCTCTATTTCCTTAAACCCTTCATTATTTTTATCGGAATCAATATCAATAATTAACAGTTTGGACTGTTCCAGAATGGATATACTTCCTGAAAATAATCAGTCGAATCACTTCAAACTTCAAGATTTCTCCTTCAAAAATATTAAGAGTCAAAATTCCAGTACTTTAAGATCCAGACTATCGTTTGGTGGTATTCAATCTTATCTTGCTTTTGATTTTGAAGAATTGAACAAAATCATTCAAAAAAGATTTACTAGCAAACCTACTAAGAAAATCAATTTTTCAGACTGGATTAATCAATTTGCATCCTTTCAGAAGAAGTTTTCAGATTGGTCTTCAAAACTTTCGGACATCGAATTCAACATTCATGGAATGCTAAACCATGAATTTGGTTCTGTTTTCATCACCCAAAATGAAACCGTAAAAAAAGACCTTTCTCTCTTAAAAGGCCTTAGGACATCGATGGCATGGCATACTGATTCAAAAGATCCCAATCTACTGAACATTGATTTTCAAACCCACGCCGAACAATTAAATCTTTCCCTTAGAAAACTCTCACTCAATTGGATAAATCCCTCTTTTCAGTCAAAGGGTAATTTCGATATCAATAATATCAAATTTTTATCTAGTAATTCATGGTTTTCTTACAAATCACTTACATCAACTGGGCTGATAGGGGGTGAGTTTCCGACGACGACTTCTTATCTGAAGCAAAAAAACAGCACACTTAAAGCCGATATTTTTTCTGACTCCAACTCTTCAAAAGTTTATTTATCGATTGAGCAGAACTTGACCGATTGGTCAATGGACGGGCTGATCCATTTAAATCCCCAAAATTTTGATTTAGAAGCCCAGTTACTTTCGGGTAACTTTGAGATAATTGATGGAGAAAATTTACAGTTAAATTTCTACACTCCAAGAAAACTCGATCAGCCAAGGGTTATTAAATTTTTCTTATCCGGCAAAGAACTTTCGGTTTTAGAATCCCCCCATGGAGACTTTTATTTTTCAGGAAATATAAATCCAGATTTGTCCATAGATATTAATCAAGCATCGGGAAACCTCGGAAAGAGTCATGTTGAAGGCTCCTATCATCAAAAATGGAATCCTGCTGACTACCGATTCTTGATCGAGGGCACCTGCCATCCTCCCGATATCAATAATTGGTTAGGACATTGGTGGTCTCCTCTTTGGGAAGACTTCTCTTTTAACGAAAGTGTCTCCCATGGTAATTTTTCGATTCATGGGACTTGGGGAGGCAAACCTGGCAACTCGATAACCATTGGACAGGTGTATGCTCAAAACTTAAAATATAAAGACCTTTGCATACTCGAATCTAACATTGACGTGGAGGTAAATGGTCTGGAAACACGAATATCTAGCAAAAAGATCAAGCATGATTTCGGGGAATTTAAAGCCAGATTACATTTTCCTAGAAAGCGAGCTAAAGATGATACTCTTTTAAGATTTTCCTTAGATGGTGATATTCCATTCAATGATGCAAGAAGAATACTTGGAGATAAAATTGAAAATGCACTTAACGATTTAAATGCTTCGATCATTTACTGTAAGGGAAGTGGAGATCTTAAGAGAAATGATCTGCTTGAGAAACCTGACTCCAATCAAACAACCTACAAATTGACTGTTTCAACTGAAACTCCTTTCAGTTATGCTGGAGTAAATTTTAATTATGCAAAAGGGGAAGTTTACAACCACGAGGGTCTTATGTTTGCCAATTTTAGCGACCTAGGCTTATCGGGTGGACATGGTCGACTTAGTTTCAAAAACACCTCAAAAATATCCGATCGGATCAATTTTTCCTTTGATCTGAAAGAGGCCAACAGCAGACAGTTATTTAACAACCTTGCGAATACGACCCAATGGAATAATTCCGAGGATGGGGAAAGGAAGGAGCATATCGAAACTAGACAGTTAATTTCTAAAAGCAAAGAAGGTAAGATCAATTTGTCGATCCAAGCCGAAGGTCCATCTTCTGACCCAAATTATTTTGAGGGAACTGGCAACCTAACGCTCTACGACTTTGACATCGGTTCGATACATTTACTGGGTGGAATAAGAAAAAAGCTTGGTGCCTTTAATTTGCCTCTCCCATCGGATGCTCTGAATTTTAACCACCTAGAAGTCCCCTTTATTCTTCAACATGATCGAATACTCTTCGACAAAGCAACCCTGACTGGGCCGTTATCCAAATTAGTGGGTGAAGGGGAAATTAATTGGATCAAATCGCAGGTGGATATATTTGCTGATTTGAATGTGGCAGGAAACATAAATATCCCTGTTCTCAAACAAATCGTAAATTTGGCTGATCCTCTTTCAA
>JAYQBP010000082.1:4313-7519 GCA_038137385.1 Opitutales bacterium
TTGGATGATCCAGAATGGTCAATTTACCTAGGTGATAATCTACTCAACCCATAAAATTTAAAAGTAAAAATCTTAAGCATTGCATGAAATGCTAAATAAGCTTTGATGTTAATAATTATAATTTCAAATTAGGAGGACCACAGATTGGACTTAAGCGAATTAAAAGGTATTGTATCAATCATGCAAAAATCAGATCTAACTGAACTAGAGATTGAACTAAAAGATCTCAAACTCAGAATGGCTCGGTCTGGTGCTGGTATAAATCACCCATCCGAGGTTGTGGTACATTCCCAACCTAACCCCGTTGCAGTCAGCCAAGCAACTCCTTCAAATACGGCCGAAAGTGCAACACCTAAACTTGATGATGCAAAATCATTCAATTCCCCAATGGTTGGAACCTTTTATCGTAGACCATCTCCTGAAGACCCGGAGTTTGTTCAAGTGGGAGACAAGGTGAAAAAGGGTGATGTACTTTGCATCATTGAAGCGATGAAAGTGATGAATGAAATACAAGCTGATTTTTCTGGTGAGATTGCGGAAACCCTCATTGAGGATGGAGTAAGCGTTGAATTTGGTCAGCCTCTTTTCAAGATCCGCCCCTCATAATTTCTGATGATTCGTAAGATCCTCATCGCCAACCGAGGAGAAATCGCTCTTAGGATTGTCCGGGCGTGCCGTGAACTCGGTATCAAAACTCTTGCCGTTTATTCTGAGGCTGATGAACAATCTCTTCATGTTCAACTGGCTGATGAAGCCATCTGCATAGGCCCAGCCATCGGTTCTGAAAGTTATTTACGAGCCGATCGTATCTTGAGTGCTGCCGAAATCGCTGATGTTGATGCAATTCATCCTGGATATGGCTTTCTTTCAGAAAATGCTGAGTTTGCTGAACAATGTGCTTCCTGCAACATAAACTTTATTGGGCCAAAAGCTGAAACCATTGGTAAAATGGGGGATAAAGCCATGGCTCGCGAAACGGTTAGCAAAAACGGTGTCCCCATCATTCCTGGAAGCGACGGTCCTATTGAGAACGAGAAAGAAGCCATAAAGATTGCTCAAAAAATTGGCTTTCCTGTTATTATCAAAGCTGTTGCCGGAGGAGGAGGACGAGGCATGCGAATCGCCCATAACGCAGTTAGCTTTGCTAAAGAATTTCAATCCGCTCGATTAGAGGCAACCAAGGCCTTTGGGAATGGTGCACTTTATGTAGAAAAATACCTTGAAAACCCCAGGCACATCGAATTTCAAGTTTTAGCTGATAACCATGGTAATGTAATCCACCTTGGTGAAAGAGATTGCTCCGTTCAAAGAAGACATCAAAAGGTAATCGAAGAAGCACCCTCACCCTTTCTGGATAAAAATCTTAGGGCACGAATGGGTAAAGCGGCCATTAAAGCAACGCAAGCCGCCGATTACATTAACGCTGGAACGATTGAGTTTCTCGTCGATGCTAAGGGTAATTTTTATTTTATTGAGATGAATACTCGGATTCAAGTTGAGCATGCTGTAACCGAGGAAGTCACTGGTATTGATTTAATTAAAGAACAAATTCATATCGCTTCTGGTAATCGACTTACGATTTCACAGAAGGAGGTTTCGTTTAACAAGCATGCAATAGAGTGTAGAATTTGTGCCGAAAACCCAGCTAATGGCTTCACGCCCTCTCCAGGTACGATTGGTCTTTACTATGCACCCGGGGGACATGGAGTCAGGGTGGACTCTCATGTCTATGGTGGATACACGGTGTCTCCCTACTATGATAGTATGATTGCCAAGCTGGTAAGCTACGGAAGCACCCGTAAAATCGCCCTTGATAGAATGTATCGTGCACTTAGCGAGTACATCATTCGCGGTATAGACACCAACATCGAGTTCCTTAAAGCAATTATTTTGGACCCTGGATTTCGACAAGGTGAAGCGACCACTTCCTATGTGGGGGAGTTTTTAGCTCGAGCACCCAAAGATGTTTTCAGAAAAACACAGTAGATTTATAAAGTATGACAAAAAAGAAAGCTAGTTCAGAATCAGTTGATGCTATCCCTACCTTCTCTGAAGAGAGTGGTACCCTTGGTACCATCCGCATCAACCACAGTGTGGTTGCGGGTATTGTCCGTCTAGCAACTCAATCTGTTCAAGGAGTGATTAATGTCGGAGGTGCAGGGGTCGTAGAAGGCCTAACGGACTTTTTTGCGAAAAAGGAATCCGAGCGCGGTGTTTCGGTTAGTGAAGCCGATGATGGCACCTACACAATAGAGGTAAGAGTCGTGTTGAGATTTGGGGTAGATTTAGCCAAGACAGGAGCCATGATCCAGGAAGCTATCCGTGACCAAATTCTATCGATGACCGGGAATCATGCCTCCACCATTGATGTGGTAATTGATGATATAAAGCAAGAATCCTTGGATCGTGATGATAGCGAAGATACTTGGTCCGGCCCTGGTTCAGATTAATATTTTCCTATGCTTGTGTACCTTCAAGACTACCTGAGTCTTGATCCAAGTCAGGCTGTTCGTTCGCCTGTCTTTTGGTCATCCCTCTTTGTAGTTGCAGTCATTTTATGTCTGTGGTGGCTTTTGAGATCCTCAAAAAAACAAGTGTTAGCTGTTTTTTGTGACGAGGAGGGAGCGGTTCAAATCACTCCTCAAGCATTGAGAGAACTTGTACGAAAGTCTTGTGCCGAGATTCCAGGTGTTCACTCTCCTACCACTAAAATATACGAAAAATCCAAAGTAGTAAGGTTGCTAGTTAAACTAAGAGTTGAGCCCGACTGCAAAGTTAAACAAATTAGAAACCAGCTTCGTGAAAAACTAGACCATGTAATGGTAGAGAACTTGAATTTTTCCAACTTTGGGGGAGTCGATATTATTATTAAAGGTTTTCAAGACAGTCGATAAGTTCTTTGCTTACTCATCAATATCACAGCTCCTTTTTTGGTTTTCTTAGTGGAGGCAGTCCAATTTCTATGGGTAATTGAGTACCACGAACCATTGCGTGCCAACCTGAGTCAGCTCGGTGATTCCAAAAATCATTCATAATTAGACCACTGCCCATTGGCATGTTGATTAAAGGAGAAAAGCCACCCGATAAAACAACCCCAGCCTCTTTTCCTTCAGGACTCATTAGATTACAGCCTTCTCTAGGAATTCGGCGGTCATGGACAATGAAATGTACCACACGATGAGTTGGCTGGTCCTTTTCTCTAAGCA
>JAYQBP010000083.1:0-924 GCA_038137385.1 Opitutales bacterium
GTTTGGATTTCTAACCGCTGCAGAATTTAAGACTATTTTTTCAAATCCAAGATCAAAAATCTTTTTAGCTATTTCAATACTCGTTATTCCTCCACCATAAGCAAGAGGCATAAAGCATTCATTGGAAATTTCTCTTAAGAGCTTGTAATTTGGACAACGCTTTTGTGGTGTACATGATATGTCTAAAAATAAAATTTCGTCAACTTTAAGTTCATTAAAAATACGTACAGTATTGCAGGGGTCGCCGACATAAGTGAAATTTGAAAATTGGCGAGTTTTAACAAGACAATCATCTTTAAGTAAAAGTGCAGGAATTACTCTTGTCTGAAGCACTCTAAAGCCTCGCGAAACTTTTTAGTAATGACATTCCAAAATGATGGCTTTTCTCGGGATGAAATTGAACGCCAAAAATATTTTCATTGTAGATTCCTGATGCAAATTTTAATCCGTATTCAGTCTCGAACATCAAATTCGATTCAGCCACTACTTTAACATAATAAGAATGGACGAAATAGTATCTAGTTGTCGTAGAAACATTATTGGTTAAACCGCATTTATTTGAAGCTTTGATTGCTTGATTCCAACCCATGTGGGGTACCTTCAAATTTTTTTCGGATTTAAATTTACATACCTTACCATCCACCCAACCTAATCCTGGATGTATTCCCTCCTCACTTGAATTCATTAAAAGTTGCATGCCTAAACATACGCCCAATATAGGTATCTTTTTTTTGAACGCCAAAGCGTTTAGCGTCGGGACTAAATCTTTAATAGCCTTTAAATTATCTATTGCGCCATCAAACGAACCAACTCCAGGAATAATCAAATGAGTCGCTTTCTCAATTTCCGAAATATCAGATGTTACCAATGAATCGAAACCAATATGCCGAAACATATTCGACATAGAACCAAGATTTCCCATTC
>JAYQBP010000083.1:934-7494 GCA_038137385.1 Opitutales bacterium
TTTAAAATAGTTATCATGGACTGCTAAACTTTAATAGGAAAGCAATATTTTAGATAAAAACTACGGGTCACCATGTCTCTATCAGCGAAAATCTTAAAAATTGGTCGAAGTCTCTCAAACAATTTTTTGTAAGTTTTAAATTCGTTATGGCTTCGCTTAACTCCATTCATAACCAGTTCGTACTCCTGATCGCCAAAACCAAGTCTTTTCTTGAAATACAAAATGAGATTAGGATCAATTTCGGGCGGTTTTCTGTAAATTTCTAAAGCTTCATCGCGAGAAATCTTACCGCTTCTTACCTGAGCACAAAGACTCCAATTACGATTATCAATATGAAATTTCTGAGGATTATAGACGGTATGAAGAAAAGCAGTCAGTCTATTTTCCAAATGATGACCTCCATAATATTCCCATCCTGTTTCTCTTTGTAATTCTTCACGTGCCTCTTCCTTAGAGTAATTCAAGTACCATAGAGGACGGACAAAAACTTGACGGGTAGTCAATAACCAGCGCATGAAACGGATAAAAGTTAAGTTTGGGTATGATTTGACACTTTGCGTTCCAAATTTTTCATGCACATCTTTAATATATGCCCCGTCGAAATAATTATTTCCTTGGGGGCTTACTCCCTCCTCCACAAAAGAATGACCTTCTATGATATAATTAATGCCAAATTTAGCTGCCACAGAACGAAGAACCTGAACGAACGCTATATCTGTTGCTGCATCAAGCTCAGGAACACCAGACAGAAAGAAAGATCTAAAAATATCATCACTTTCTTTATTGTTCATTACATAAGTATATAAATCGACATCGAAGGCCTTTGTTACCTTTGCAATATTCTGAGTCGCTACCGCTGAATTCCAAGTATTATCATAGTGGACAGCCAATGGGTTCAATCCCCATTTTTTTTTTGCCTGCATGATTAAATAGGAAGAATCGGTTCCTCCGCTGACCCCAATTACACAGTTATATTTTCCTTTGCGTTTAGATTCCTTAATTTGATCTAATATTCTCTCAAACTTCCGATTACCTATTTCTGTCCCAGTTCCGTATAAAAAAGACAAGTCTTCAACTTGCCGGCAATAATTACAAATACCTTCACTATCAAAATTTATATTTGGAATTAATGAGTCAAAAATACACTTTTGGCAAATTGGCACCATCAATTTCATTTTTATTTTTAGCGAAGTTTTCGAGCTGGATTTCCTGCCCATACCTCATTGGCAGGTACACTTTTTGTAACAACAGCACCTGCACCAATCTGAACATTTTGACCTAGATGTACACCTGGAAGAATCACGGCGTTTGCACCAATATCGGAGCCACCACCAATTTCTACTTCTGGAAACTCTAACGATCTTTCTATAATGGGAAGAGTACAGTTATCTTTTAATTGATGCGAGGATGTTAATATTTTCACCCCCGGACCAATTCCTACTTTTTCTCCAATCTTCAAACCACCACCAGAATGCAAAAACACATTTTGCCCGATCCAACTACCTGACCCAATACATAAATCACTATTATAGTAACCTTTAATAATTGTGTAGTGACCAAAATATATATTACTGCCAAGAAAGATATTCTCCGGATGAAAACAGAGCACACCGGTTTCATAGACTACATGATTTCCAATTTCAGCAAAATTCCAAGGAGGCAAACCACTTCCATGAGATTTCAATTCAACCCTCCTCTAGAAATCCACTCAGCAGTTCTTCGGACACCTTCCTCTAGGTCTATATTAGCTTGGAAATTCAAAAGAGATTTGGCCTTCTTTACACTGGGTATTCTAATAGCGACATCCGCAGAAAGAGGCGGGTTAAAAACAATTTCTGATTTACTACCAAGAACCCGGCAAACAAGTTGAGCAAGCCCTAAAATAGTTATCACGGCTCTCGCATTGCCTACATTAAAAGTATTCCCAATTGCCACAGGTTGTTCAACACAACGAACTAAACAATCAACAAAATCATCAACATAACACCAGGCTCTAATCTGTGTTCCATCACCATCAATATGAATCGTTTCATTTTTTAAGGCTTTATCAATGAAGATTTTCATCGCACTATCTCCAGTTTGCCCAGGGCCGTAAACATTAAATGGTCTAACAGTTACGACAGGTAATTTATACTGATTGTAGTAAGCATTAGCTAAGTGCTCACCAGCAAGTTTGCTGACTGCATATACCCATCGAGCCTCACCAGCACTTCCGGTAACAGTTTTATCATCCTCATTGGACTGAAAAGCAATTGAACCGAAAACCTCAGATGTGGAAAAGTCGATAAAGCGATCTCGGATTCTGCATTCATGTGCAGATCTTAACGCATTAGCTGTACCAATCATATTAACATTCATGGTGTGCACAGGGTCTTTTATAACTGAATCTATACCAGCAATACCGGCAGCATGGATTACAATATCTGAACCTCGCATTGATGACTCTAACAATTCATAATCAAGGATATCACCTTTTATTACTTTAAGATTGGTATGATTGTGAAATTGACTTGTAATAATTGTATTACGGAGAAAATTATCATATATAACGATAGAGTTATCATTAATATATTGACGGATAATAGTGTTAGCAATAAAACCTGCTCCACCAGTTATAAAAAAAGCTTTATTTTTTACCATTAATTATTATCTAATTTTGGAAATAAATTAAACTATCAAAATAATCTATTTTGAAATCATCAGAGTTGATCTGGGCGTTTGAAAGACTTAATTCATAAAAAATATAAACTATAAGTTCGAAATCAATTTTATCAGCAACTAATAGTGCATCATTAATTGATTCAATAGATGAAAAATAATTTTTTATTTTCATGAAATTTGATTGATCATTTGGAAAATAAGATAGTAAAGAAAGTAAAGTATTATTATGTTCAAAATTTGTGTAAATGAATTTGATAACAGTCGTGATGCTATCATAACTCTTATTGTGATTTAAATAATACAACAATATAAAGATCTGCCTTAAACTGAAATCTTTGAGATAATTAGTAAGATCAATCTCATCTTTATTTAAAATTTTAAGGAAACAATATTCGAAATGACTATGAGATTCAAAGTGTTTAAGTACACATAAGAATAACTTGGATGCACGAGTATCGTTTTTTATTGATTCAATAAAATGAAGATTATAAGTTGAAATATTTTCTGAAAAAATTCTACTAATTGAAGAAAATAAAGATTTTTCTAGATAGGAATTTTGGTATTTTAATGGTATTGTAGAATTGCTTAAAAGAAGCAGTATTTCAGAAAGATTATTTGGAGAAACTAAAATAGGTATAAAATAAATTGATTCAAGAATGTCATCGATAGTTAGATTCTTGAGGTTTAAAGTGCCATCTGAATCTATTTCACTAATAACTTTGAGTGCATGAGAAGTATAATTAATTCCATTTATATCTTCAGTTAGCTTGAAATATGATTTAGCAATTTCTATTATAATATCTTTGTCTCTTTCATTAAAGTCAGATTTAAAATTTAGAAACAACAATGACTGTCCTATTTGATGTAAAAAAGATAATTGCTTTTGCCCCTTAAAAATACTACAAACTATATCTTTTAACTCATTTTCAAAAAATTCGATATCTATACAAGAATACTCAGTCAGATATTGTGACATCAGTAGAACATCTTTGTCATAAAATTCAAAAATATCTCTTAGATTTTCAACTAACAAGGACATCAATGCATTGTTAAATTTTGGGAAAATATTTTCTTTCATGATAATCCTAATTTCTTTAAGGTATGAGAAATTTAAAATTAATGGAAGGAATCTATTTTTCTTTTTGTTATTTCTAAATAAATTTTTAGAGAACTTATCATATTCGATTGAACTTGATAGAATTTCAAATTGCTCTGTGTGACTTTTATTAAATGTATTTCCAGAAGCATTTTTACTACATAATTCTATTTTATTAGGTTTACAAAAATTGCTCAATTCCGACCTAAGGGAAAATTCCCTTTTATGAATTATATTTAAACCAATTATTCCACATGAAAAATATCTTGTGGAGCGATAATTTATCGAAGGATAAATATGAAGAATGATATTCTTAATGTGTGCATAATTTATAAAATAGTGGATTAATTGATTATTAACCGATTTTATTATAATATTACCAAATATATTTTTCGAGTTTTCAATTTTTTTTATCCACTCTCTATCGATATCTTCAGAGAAAACTTTTTCAAGTTTATTGTTTTTTCGGATTGTTGATATACACAAATCTATTAATTTCAAATTATCATCATCTTTTAATCTATCCTCAATTAACAAAAAATTGTTGTTTGAAATTTGGTTTTCTATTGGATTATTATGTGGTGGAACAAACAGAAACTTTTCACGGAATGTAATTATATCTTTATAACATATTTCGTATGGTAACTCATCAGGTGTAATTTCGCTTAGAATAAGATCATAATCTTCAGTTAAGCACTTTGTGAATGCTTTTATTAATGTCTTCTTATCTGAGTGCCATTTTAATGAGCCAACACGCTTTTCTTTGTTTTTTGATTTATAATCTTCTACAAATTTCTCTGACCAAAATATATTTTTATCGTTATTCATAAACTGTAATACTATATTTTAAAACTTTTCACGTTATGAATAACATAATCTATTTCATCTTCTTTCATTCCATTATACAGTGGAAGGGATATACTGCAATTATTCGCGAAATATGAATTAGGGTAGTCTTCAGGTTTGTAATTGTATTTATTAGCATAATATGAAACCATGTGAACAGCATGAGTTGCAGGGCGTGTAAAAATCCCACTTTGCATTAGTTTATCCATCAATGTATTTCGGATTAGATTTATTTCATTTATATTTTTAATAGAAATCTTTTCAGGTCTTATTAAACAAGGGTAGCTTTGGTAACCGTGTTTTATAATTTGTTTTCTGAAAGGAGTTTTAAGCCAATTTATTGAATTAAATTCTTCTTCGTATCTCTTGGCTATGTTTTGACGTTCTTGAAGTATATAATCTGCACGATTTAATTGACTCAATCCGAGTGCAGCTTGAAAGTCTGTCATGCGTTGGTTGTAACCTGCCATTGTGAAGTCTGGAAGCAGGTATGGCTTTAGTATCGTGGTGTTTTTTTTGTCCATTTTTGATACACCATGATCTCGTAAACTTCTAATTTTATCACAAAGGGCACTATCGTTAGTTGTAATCATTCCACCCTCACCTGTTGAAATAGATTTTCTAGGATGGAAACTAAAGCAACCTGTGTTACCAAATGTTCCTACATGTTGTCCTTTATACATTGCCCCGAACCCACATGCTGCGTCTTCAACAACTAATAAATTATTTTCTTTGGCAATACTCAATACTTGATCCATTTCTGCTGGAAAACCGAACAAGTGAACAGGCATAATGACTTTCGATTTTTTAGATATCTTATTTTTCAGATCATTAACATCGATATTAAATGTTTTGAGATCGATGTCGCAGAAAATTACTTTTCCACCCAAATGCTCAACAACATTAGCTGTAGATATCCATGTGAATGCAGGCACAATTGCCTCATCTCCTGGACCAAAGCCAAGAGCAGTCAAAGATAAATGCAGGGCGTTAGTACATGAAGTCACCGCTATTGAGTGACGACAACCAGTAAAAGTTGACCACTTATTTTCGAATTCCTTTACTTTAGGTCCCTGCACAATCCAACCAGACTGGAGCGTTTCTACGACAGAATTAATATCTGACTCTTTAAAAAACACTTTTGAAATGGGGATTTTCACCGTAAGTTATGAGCTGTACTCAAGTCTAATTATGGGTTGGTGTTTTCCTATCCAAGAAAATAATCCGCAAGCACTTGCTCCTTTCAATCAAGGTCCCAGAATGAAAAATATAGAAGATAAGATACATATAAATTATATCATAAAAAACTACAAATGTATCTTTTTAAAAAAAGATTTTCTTATATTTTTTTATTGCAGCAAAGTACGAGGTTGTAGTGGGCCATTTTAGAGTAACCCGTGTGAAGAGTTTCGTCGTTCATTCCGAATAGAAAAACCTGCTCGAAATGTTTCTCGAGAAGACTTTTCAGCTCATATCCGGACTTACAATTGACATGCCCTTCCTTACTCCACTTGGAGGCATATTCTTGAGATTCAAGGGTAGGAGAACCGATGATCGCAACGCCATTGGGTTGAAGAAACTTGAGTGCGTTGCGAAGATAGAGGTCTTCTTGATCAGGGGGGATGTGTTCGATTACATCCAGAGAATAGATCGCTTCATATTGCCTTTGTGGTTGAAGTGAATTGGAAAGCATGTCCTCAACAAAAAAATGAAAGGCAACATTTCCTTTCCAAGTTCTTCTAGCACATTCGATGAAATGTGAGTCAAAGTCCAGACCGTGAACTAGAGGAACTTCCTGCTGAACAATGCCAGATGCAAACCCGTCTCCACATCCTATTTCCAGAGCGTCTTTTTTCCCATGCAGGAGTTTGGCTACATGTTTGTATCGGGCTAGGGTGAAAGCGAGATGCCTTGGATCCGTTCTCCACAAGTGACTAGCCATCAATCCAAGCTCAAC
>JAYQBP010000084.1:0-7472 GCA_038137385.1 Opitutales bacterium
TCTGCGAAGCTGTTCTGGATTCTGCCAAGTCCGGTCGCTGGAAAAAAGTGGGTAAGATTAAATCCAAGGCGAAATAAGCCTAGACCAGAACAACCTAATTTAAAAAAAGCCCGGTCACTCGACCGGGCTTTTTTTGTGCTTAAATAAAATTTTGAACTGTTTGGTTAATTAGAACTCATTCCAAACCCAAGACTTTTTTCCCTTCTTCGGAGATCATCCGTGGATTCCAGGGGGGATCCCAGACGATATCAACTTCGGCAGATTCTACGTCGCTGAGGGCAAGGATGCGCTGCTTGGCATCATCGGCGATCACTGGTCCCATGCCACATCCCTGGGCGGTGAGAGTCATTTTCACGCTGATCTTCTTCCCTTTGTCCCCATCCTCTATCCTCAGGTCATAGATCAGACCGAGGTCAACGATATTGACCGGGATTTCCGGGTCGTAACACCCGCGCATTGCATCCCATACTTTTTCTTCGCTAAAGGGACCGCTATCCTGTCCCTCATCTTTGCTTTTGAGAACCTCCTGCTTGATCTCCTCACCGAGAGCATCGAGCTCACTCTCCCCCACCCTATACATCCCGGAGGTGTCACGCAGGGTAACGGAACCGCCCAAGGACTGGGCAATGGTATAAGTTGCCCCTTCAGCAAGGGAGACTTCATCACCCGCAGGAATGATGGTGGCTTTACAGGAACGAACGAGGGTAACCGATTGATTCATAAATGTAGAGAGGGAAGAAAAATTGATTAGTTCTGGAAGCCAAAAGATCCACGATACCAAGATAACCATGAATAGGTACGACGGGTGTCATCAATGATTCGTAAAACCTCAAGGGCGTCTCGCCATCCGCTTGACTCTGCCAAACTAATAAGGGGAGAAACGGAAGTCTTCTTTTTAATTTGAGCCTGAGAATCCATCAATTCTACAAAGTCATCCATCGGAGTGCTCACTTCGGGCATCTCTACTACCTCATAGCCTTTCTCAAGCCCAGCTAACTGAGCTGCCCGATCGATGGCATCATAAAGACCTCCCATTTCCTCAACCAGGCCTATTCTGAGGGCATCCATTCCCATCCACACTCTGCCCTCCGCATGCTTTCTAACATCAGCGAGAGGAAGGTTTCTGCCCTTTGCAACCAGAGTAACAAATTTTTCGTAGAGCGACTCCACATGGGTCTGCAAGACCTTCATTTCCTGTGGGGTTTTCGGACGGGATACACCCAACAAGTCGGCGGATGGGTGAGTCTTAACCGCATCAAAAGATGCTCCAAACCGGGAGCCCAAGTCCTGCAAGTTTGGAAGTAGACCAAATACCCCGATCGATCCGGTGATAGTCTGCTCGTGAGCCATCACAAGGTCGCAGTCCGAAGCGATCCAATACCCTCCCGAAGCAGCCACGGCTCCCATCGATACCACCACAGGAACCCCCTCTTTGCGGGCCCTGCGTATTTCCTGCAGGATCGCATCCGACCCGGACACGCTCCCACCTGGACTGTTGACCCGCAGAACAATCGCTTTGCAATTTTCATCATTCCAGGCAGCCCGTATACGACTTACAATTTGGGTGCCGCCAACCATCGACCCATCATCCACGGTTCCATCGACAATCACCCCCTCAACATAGATCACGGCGATTTCCGGAGTGCTAAAGTGAGCATCCGCACCCTCGAGGGAGTTTCCTGGCTGAGGCCGGTCGAGGTAGTCGATTAGGTCAACCTTCTCGTACCCGTCTGCATTCTCATTGAGTGCACCACGATCAATAATCAGGTCGACGAATTGGTCATGAGAAAAAATACCATCAATCAATCCCGCATTTTCTGCCTGTTCGGCTTCAAATAAATAATCACTCTCCAGTGTCTCGCTCAACTCGACTAATGAAAGATCTCGGCAGCTTGAAACAAAACCCAGATAATCAGTCCAACGCAATTCAAGCATTCGTTGTATTTGCTCACGGTTCTCAGGACTATAACCGGAGGAGGTAAACGGCTCGACCGCCCCCTTGTATCTTCCTGTGCGGACTACCTGTACCCCTACACCATACTTTTTTAGAGTATCTCCTAAAAAGATATCCTGACTGGCTAACCCGTTTAAAAGTAAAGTCCCAGATGGATCCATGTAAAGTTCATCACAGGCGGAATAAACCAGATAGTCCAACTGGGTTGGGCTGTGGCAAAACCCGATCACTGGCTTACCGGAAGACTTAAATTCGTCGAGACCCTGTATCATTTCCCGGATGGTGGCGTACCCACATCCGTAATCCATAGGCTGAAAGTTCCCCTCCACCAAAATACCACAAATTTTTCGGTCTGTCTTGGCTTTACGCAAAGCATCAAGAACTTCCAATAAATGGGCCTGTGCAGGTTTATCTTCACCAGTCAGTGCCTGTTCGGCGACATCCTCAAAAGTGAGCCCACCGGGCCGCTCCGTCAGATTCATGGTCAGGTCGAGTACCAGAAAGGATTGATTGTGAATTTCCGGCTTGGGAGTCTCAAACAAGGAGGCGAGCACACCGCCCATCAAAAAGAAAAACACCACCGCGAATAGAATCGTGGAGACCAGGGAGACTGCAAACTTACGAAAGACTTCAGATATAAATTTTTTCATTCAGTACAGGAATGAAAAAAACACCTGATTTGAACAAAGGTCGAAGAAAAACTTTGCCTGTCGCCTGAAATCAAGCATCGTGCGATAGGCATGGAAGATGAACCTTTAAGCGTCGAACGCAAAGCATTACGGATCAACTTGGATCCAGCCAAGTATGGAACCTTAGCTGAAATTGGAGCCGGCCAAGAGGTAGGACGAAACTTTTTTCAAGCAGGAGGAGCGGCAGGCACAGTTGCTAAAACCATCTCTGCCTATGATATGAAATTTAGCGACTCCATCTACGGGGAAGCTGGAAGATATGTCTCCCGTCAACGGTTGGTACAAATGCTCCAGCATGAATTTGAGCTCCTCGACCAACGTCTTTCGAATGCTCGGGGAAAGGAATCCACTTTTTTCTCATTCGCAAACACCCTAGCTGCACTTAATTACAGCAAGACCAATGAGTGTCATGGTTGGATGGGAATTCGCCTACAACTTGAACCCTTGGGCAAGCCGCACGATATTATTTTACATGTACGAATGTTGGACCGCGACAACCGCCTCCAGCAAGATGCGATTGGAAGACTTGGGGTCAATATTGTTTATGGTGCCTTTCATTTGCGGGACAACCCGGCCGTTTTTATTTCAAGCCTACTCGATGAGTTGGGGCCGGAGCGGATCGAGGTGGACATGATTGAGTTCAACGGACCGGATTTTGAAAAATTCGACAACCGCATTCTTTCCCTCGAATTAATCCGGAACGGGCTGACCCACGCAGTAATGTTCGATGAGGACGGCTTTGTGGTGCAGGCAGCAGAAAAGTTGTACAAACATGCCTGTTTAATCGAACGCGGCAGTTTCCGCCCACTTACCAAGGTAAATGTCGACATGCTGGAAAAAGCCCGAACCCAGTTTGCAAACCGTGAGGATGTAAACCCATCCAATCTCAAGGTTTTTATGGAGCTTACCCTTGGGGCACTCGCAGGGAAAGATGAGATTGATCATGATGATTTCCTTGCCCGAATCGATGTAATCAATGCCTGTGGATATGGTGTATTGGTAACCAATTATTTTGAGTACTACCGACTGTCTGCTTATTTACGAAGACTGGTCAAGGAACCGATCGGTTTGGTACTCGGGCTCAATAACCTCGCTGATATTTTCAAGGAAGAATATTATGACCAATTAGAGGGCGGTATTTTAGAGGCATTTGGCATTCTCTTTAAGGATAATCTTAGGATATATGGGTATCCCATCGAACAGGAAACATTTGAGATTTACTGCAAGCAAATGCATCGGGGAGATAACGCCGAAGCAGTGGCGGACAAAGACGGATTGATCACGATCGATAACCTAATCGTCGCAGATAACCTGAGAAACCTATATAACTATGTTATGGAAAACGGTTTTTTGGAAGCCATTGAAAATTGCGATCGCTCGAATATGAAACTTTTCTCAAGGGATGTTTTCCTCAAGATCTGCCAACGGGAAAAAGGTTGGCAAGATGCTCTTCCCTCACCCGTTGCAAAAATGATTGAGACCCGTGACCTGTGGCACTGTTGAATCCTGAGTTTCCACCGAGCCTTCAATACCATGTATCTCTCTAATTCAAAAAGAGTCCAAAAAGTTCTCTATTATTTGGCCACCCATCCTACCGAAATTCCATTTTACTTTAGGTATTCACTGACTAATCATTCTCCATTAGACTTGGGCCTTCCTTGGTGGAGTCTGCCTGCAATCAATTTCATTAATCAAAATATTGATCGAAATAGTAAGGTATTTGAATGGGGTTCAGGAGGTTCAACTATATTTTTGGGGCAGAAATTCGCTCATCTAACTTCCATTGAACAGGATTCTCAATGGATCCGAAAAGTTAGAAATAAACTTCAACAACTTGAACTCAGCACCGTTAAGCTTTTTCAACCTAAAATTAACTTAACTAGCCAACAAGATTTCGAATGCTCCGAATACCTTCACAGTCTTGATAAAAATTATGACTTAATTGTAGTTGATGGGGAGGATCATTTTGGTCCAAAATCAACTTGGTCTTCCCGAATATCATGCTTTTTGAGAGCCGAAGAATTCATCAATAAGGGAGGAATTATTTTAGTTGATGATTCATGGAGGTATCCAGAAATAAAAAAACTTACCCAAGCAAAAAGCACAAAAGTATTGGAAGGTATCGGCCCTTGTAGAAAAGGTGTAACCTCTACAGATCTACACTTTTATTAGAACTCAAAGTCCGCATAGACCATGCGGTGATCGGAACCCTCTAAGCAACGAAGGGAATCATTCACCCGGGCGGATCCTTTGATATAGTTTTCGAACATCGATGGGCTCACAAAAATGTAATCTAAGCGGTCATAACTGTCCTGCTTTTTGTAATAGTGGGTCCAGAAGTAACCCATGGTGTCTTGACAGGGAAGCATTTGATGTAAAATGGTCTTATTGACCTTCTGAAAACGGCGGATCGGTGCGGTATTTTTAAAATCATTAAAATCCCCGACAACTAGATGGACAGGGTTTGTTTCAGGCGGATATCTTTGCCTAATGTAATCCCGAATTGCTCGAGCCTCCTTTTCACGAAGGTTACTAGCCTGAGGGTCCTCTTCCCTCTCCGTCCATTTACTTTTCAAATGAAGATTAAATAAACGCCAAGTTTTGCCATTGGTAACAAATTTTACTTCCATCAAACCGCGTCTGGGACGGAGGTTACTCCCAAAATAAGAAAACTCCAACTCCTTGAAAATATCCTTCACCTCGAATGGTATACGACTAAGCAATGCGAGATGCCTCTGTTCATCAGATTCACCCTGTATCCAGTGGGAAAATCGATAATTTCCTATCCCCGAGCTATTCAAATCAAACCAGAGTTCATTTAGGAACTCACGACCCCCGATTTCCTGAAGTGCGAGAACTTCAGGATTCACACGTCGAATGATGGATCTTATTATTCCATTTTCAATTTCTGGTTTCGGATAATTTTCCTGCCATCTACCACTCACCAACCGGTCCATTATCAGGTAGTTCTTAACATTATAAGAAGCCACACGGACAATTTCTCCCCCAAAGGAAAGGGAGATGGAAATAAAAAGAAAAAAAGCAAGGAGAGGGAGAGTTTTAATACTCAACCTGCTCCACGGATTACAGTTACCTTAACCCGTTCGCTTTTCTTGATTTCGAGGCGCTTCTTAAATTCTTTTGGAGTCGTTGATTTTCTAGCCTCTGCCCCATCAACGCTGGTAAAGTTAAGGTAAGCACCTTGTATGGGATAAACCTGGGAATAACCATCGTCCCATGTTAAATGACCCGATCTTGTGTTCGATGGAGCAATTTTGATCTTATGTTCTCCAAGAGGGGTACCGTTAAATTCAGCATACTTGATTGGGTTATAACTAACTGTTTTTTTCCCTCCTTTTGTGAGACGACTCTTGATATCTGTCCATTTTTCATTGAATGGAAACTTAAGCCTTTTCCCTTCAAGAGGGTCCACATACAAGGCACCATCACCAGCGGCGTCATTGATTTGCTTAACCGTTTCCGCCTTGGCGGCATCGAGTACTTGAGGTGCTCGAATGCGAATATCTATGATTCCTGGGTATTTTGTGCTTGAAGGCTCATCCGCATCTCCCCAAAAGGACAATCCTGTATGAGTCATTTCAAAATTATATTCAAATTTGGCTCCATTTTCCCATTCTCCTTTAATCGTAGTGCTCTTGCGATCGTTAGAAACGGGAGGAGAATCTGATAATTTAGTTACCCGTAAAGGGTTCCAGTGCTTCCTTCCATTTTCTTCATCATAGGTATTTACTGGGAAGAATGAAATACTCATAGGTGGGAGAGTAACTTCTGTTGGAGTCTTACTGTCTTCAGTCGGCGGGATTTTTCGGGTAATTCGCTTGCCCTCATCATCTAACAGCCAAACATGAACTGTTGTTCCATTCGCACTCAAACCCGCTTCGAAGGCTACGCTTTCAAAATAGGTGTTATAATTCTTCCATTTGCCAGACCCATACCTTTCTAACATTTTCTCGGTACCACCGAAGACTGTCGGAATAAGAGACTTCTTGAGTGCCTGAAGTGCTTTTCCCAAAGCTACCGATTGAGCATCCAACTTCGACCATGCTAAGTTCATTGGCGTCGATCTACCTTTCATTTTAAGAGCTACTTCATTAGCGTCTGCCGAAACAAAAGATGCCTGTAAAGACCGTCCGTCCGAACTGGTCCAAGTATGAGTTTTATCAAGGTCTTCCTCCTCGAGCTTGGGAGGAGACACTTGGGCTGGTTTGCTTTTTGGCTGGGAGGCAGTGGGTTGAGTGGGTGCCGGACGGTGCTTTTTGGCAACAGCTTGCAAGACTTTCGCCAACGCCTGTGAATCAGCCGAAAATTTATTCATTGGAATAGCCATTTCTCTCGTTCCACCATTGATCGATAAAGTGAGTTGATCCCCCACAAGTGAAACAAACCTTGCAGACAATGATCTTCCATCCGCACTCGTCCAATCATGATCAATATCGAGTGCCTCAGGACCAAGAGTGTCTGTAGGAATCGCTGCGACAAATTCATCAAAACTATTAGAGGAAACCGTTTCGACAGGTGCGGGTGCGACAGGTGCGGGTGCGACAGGTGCAGGTGGAATGGCTACCTGTCCAAGTTGCCTGGCGAGTACCTGAGAAGAAGCAGATAGGGTGTTAATCGGTAAAGGAAAAATCTTTCCGTTCCACTTAATAATTACCGTTTGCGAGGCTTGATCTAAAGAAATAAATGATGCCTGCAATGTACGACCTTGAACATCCGTCCATGGGTAGAGGGTTTCGTTTTGTCCGAAAATAGATACAGTCGGTAGTGTAAGGATTAGGGCGATTAGATAGGGCTTTTTCATGCTTCCT
>JAYQBP010000085.1:0-7383 GCA_038137385.1 Opitutales bacterium
GACCTAAACTTTTTAAAAAAAATTGTAAAGATTTTTGGATCAGCAAATATTACAGTTATTATTGAATATATAAAAATAAATAAAAATTATTATATAACTAAATCAACTGGAAGAGATTTAGTAAACATTGACCCCATTACTTGGGCAAAACAGGTTGAGGACATGGGTGCTGGAGAAATTTTACTTACATCAATTGATCATGAAGGTACATGGAAAGGCTTTGACTATAATTTAGTAAGATGCGTTGCAGACGCTGTCTCCATTCCTGTTATTGCCCATGGTGGTGCTGGGAATGCCCAGCATATTCAAAAAGTGGTAACAGAATCTAACGCTTCCGCCGTGGCGATAGGGAGCATGGTAGTCTTTCAAAAAGAAGGGATGGGGGTATTAGTTAATTTTCCTGAAGAATTAAAAGTTTAAACTCTAATTTTGAAAACTAATTATAGAAAAATGCCAAAAAATTTAATTCTACAATAAATTAATTACAAAATGCAAATAATTGTTTTAAAAATTTCTTATATTTTTTTTGTATTATACATAAAAATAACAAAGTTTCCTAGATATGAATGGGTCATTGGCGTAACCGAATTAGCGGGTTATGCAAAGAACCTTAACTCAATATTAGACAAATCATATTCTATAATTAAGACTAGGCAAAGATTCTACAACAACCAATATAATTGTGATTTAACAAAAATAAAATCTAATTTTTTAAAGAAACTAATAGATCCAATTATTTTTGGCAGAATGTTAGTTCTTAGTGATGGTTTTATTTATATAGGATCGGAAAGATTTCTCGATATCAATGATGAAGGAGAATATGAATTTAAATTAATTAAAAAATTCAAAAAGAAACTAGTTATTATTTTCCTTGGTACAGACATAAGATCCCCTCTTTTATCATCAAATTTTGCCAAGAATAGAGATATAGAATCAGTATCTGATTACCTATATATTTTGTACCCTTATATGAACACTAAATCCTATGAAGAGATTATTAGGAAGAGAGCTTCGGTTGCAGAATCATTCTGCGATAATATCTTTACTGCAAATATAGATAACATTTCATATTTTAATAAAAAAACCAAACCATTTTTTTATTTGCTTGAAAATAATTTTCTTGAACGGAATGAAAAAAAATTTCAGGGAAATTATGTTCCAGTAATACTCCACTGCCCTAGTTCGCCAACATTGAAAGGAACTCCCTTAGTACGAGCATCTATAATGCGACTTAAGCGTGAAGGCGTTAATTTTATCTATAAAGAATTAATTGGGGTACCTAACTCTGAAGTGCACAATGAATTAAAACTTGCACATATCGTAGTAAATGAATTCTATGCACATGTTCCTGGCGTTTTTGGAGTAGAAGCGATGGCAAAGTTTTGTGCACTTATGACATCAGCTGATGAATTTATGGAAACCGATCTTCCTAGAGGTTCCAATGATGCGTGGATGGTCACGAAAAGTTATGAGGTTTACGAAAATTTAAAAATTTTAGTTTCTGACAAGAAACTTCAACATAAGTTAGCAGTAAATGGTTACAACTGGGCTAAAAATAATGCGAGCTCAATCAATGTTAAAAATATATTCTCACAAATTAATTAATATGATAATTTTCTATAAATATAAAACTCCTAAATTTCATTTTATTTTGTAAAATCTTTTACAATTTCAATTTTCTTCTCTCTCATATAGTATATTTTTTTAATAGGGTTTTTTAAATATGGATATTTTAATAAACAATTATTTATAACTTTTATTCAAATAATATATTTATCTTGAAAGAAAATTTAGTAAGTACAAAAAATGCATTTAAATAGAAATTATACACTAGTTGATATTTTAAAATTCATTCATTGTGACTATAGAGTTTATGGCAATAAAAATTTTTCTTTTAACAAAGTTTGCTCTTTTTTCCAACCAAAAGAGCGTGCTTTGACCTTTATTGAAAGAAAATATATTGCACAGCAAAATGACATATATACTCAATGTGCAAACTTTATTATTTGTGATCTTGCTTTTAGAATTTCAGAAGAAAAACTAGTCAACCAATGTGTCCTAACTGTAAAGAATCCTAAATTAGTTTTTTCTAAGATCTTAAAAAATATAATTAACAATTCTCCAACTAGATCCGTCCATCCAAAAGCAATTTTAGACAAAAGTGTAGAATTAGGAAAAAATATTCATATAGGACCAAATACAATCATAGAAAAAAACTGTACCATAGGGGATAATACGATTATAAGAGGAAACTGCTATTTATTCGAAGGTGTAAAAGTTGGAAAAAATGTCATTATAAATCCTGGTTCAATGATTGGTAAGGAAGGGTTTGGATATATCCAAGACGAACAGCTAAAGTATATTAATTTTCCCCATATTGGGTCAGTCGTTATTGAAGATGATGTTGAAATTGGTTGCAATGTCGCCATCGATCGAGGTGCATTATCAACTACAAGAATTGGTAATGGAACTAAAATTGATGATCTTGTTCATATTGCACACAATGTTCAGGTAGGTTCTCATTCATTAATTGCAAGTCATTGTACAGTAGCTGGGAGTGCAGAGATTGGCGATCATGTATATATTGGTCCAGGTGTAACCATACGAGATGGGGTTACAGTTGAAGATAAGTCAAAAATTTCTATGGGGTCTGCTGTTGTTAGAAATGTAGTAAAAGAAACAACAGTCTCAGGCTATTTTGCAGTTGATCACGCAAAGTTCCTAAAAATTCATGCTAAAACTTACAAGTAATTAACACGTAAACTAGACCAACAAGAAGTATTTTCTAGTAAAATTTAAATATATTCTCATAATTCTATGAATTTTAATTTCACATTTAAGAATATAGAAAAATACTTTCAAGAAGTATTGGAGCATGGATATATTATTCTAACATGTGAAGAATATATTACATACAAAAAATCTAGAAATATTGATAATAAAATTTTGGTTAATAGAATTGATGTTGACCTCTCGCTCAAGAAAGCACTTCGTATTGCCGAAATTTTTAATGATTTAAATATTAAAGGTACCTTTTTCATTAGATTACATGCACCAGAATACAACCCTTTCTCATTTGAAAATTATCGATGCTTGAAGATGATTAAGGAAATGGGACATGAAATTGGCTATCACTCTGAAATCATCGATCAGTCTGTAATATGGAATGAACCGCCAGAGGATTGCTTAAAAAGAGATTTAGATGTGCTTAATAGAATATTAAATATTTCAGTTAGAGGTGTTGCAAGCCATAGAGGCATGACAGGACATAATAACCTAGATTTCTGGAAAAATAATAAACCAAAGGATTTTGGATTAATATATGAAGCTTACGATTCTGAACCCACATTTAATTTATGGAATGAATCGTTTTATATTTCCGATTCTTGCTGGACTCACTGGAAGTGCTATAACAAGGGCAAACTTATAGAAGGAGACAATAGAAGCTTAGCAGAACATCTTTCAGATGAACACCCATTAATATATTCGCTAATTCACCCTGACACATACTATGATCACCATATTTATGATATTGAATGATTTCTTTGACTAAAATCTCTTCAATTAAAATATTAATTTAAATCCGCAAATAAATAATAGTTTTAAAAATCAAATTATTATATATTATAAGCATACTTATTGAATATATTTTTTCGCCCTTTTGTGAAATTTAAAACACTTCTATATGAAAAAAGAAGTTATAAACATTAAAATACCAGTTAATTTACAATCTCTTGATGAATTAGATAAAAATGATTCAATCTATATATATGGTGCAGGCGAATGTGGAAAAAATGTTTATGCTGCTTTAAAAATTAATGGATTTGTTAATATAGAAGGTTTTATCGACACTTACAAAAAGGGATTTTGTATGGGTTTAAAAATTTTAAATAAATCATTTGTTGAAAACCCACTTACAAAAAAATCAATTTTGCTTTTAGCCAGCATGGATTCATCTAACATATTAATCCACATTGGAAATCACAAATTTAGAAAAATTTTCAATGCATATTCTATTTATAACGAGTTTAAGGCTAAAAATATTAAAAATACTGTACAAACAGTAGCTCCTTTCTTTAAAGAAAAGTTTGTAAGCGATGCGAATCATAAAAAATATATCGAATCACATTTCCCACAAATTTCTTTACATGTTACCAACCGTTGCGTTCATGGATGTACTTATTGTATCTCAGGCGACTTATCTAAAATCAAAGTAGACTCAATTATTGATATAATTGGTATAGACGAATATCTAAAGAGAGTCATTAAGTTATCTAATGGCCATCAAGTAAGATATAGAATTATAGGAGGTGAACCATTGGAGCACCCCCATATCGAAAGACTTGTTGAAGGGCTATTGCATTCGGGAAATTTCGTTCAAATTCAAACACATGGACTTTACATAAAAAAAATCAAGAAAGTTATGGATAAACTACCAAATGATTATAGAAAAAGATTTCATTTGGAACCATCCTTTCATCTTGGTGCATATTTAGATGACAATCATCTTAAAAGATTAGATTTTTATAGAAAAGAGTGTTTCCCCATTTTTGCTGAGGTTAGTTCATATATTAATTTAATTTTTCCTTTAGTTCCAAATATTTTGTTTTTTGATAAACTCGATGAAATTCTTAATGAATTTAATTCAATTTCTATTGCAGCAAAAATTAAATATGAACTTTTTCCAATCGTAATGTATGGTACTTACAACGGTAAATCCTATCCGAAAGATTACACTCATAATGAAAAAGAAAGGATTTTGGAACTTGTACAAAAGTACCAACCAAACGAATTAGAATCCGAGAGGGCACTCAGCCTTTCTAAAATTGGTGAAAATAATCTCTATCTTAAAGGTATAAAATGTTATCAAATGACTAATAGATATCATGTCATGGCAGATGGGAAAATAACATCATGTGGTGCGGGTCAACCCGAGACAGAAGGAAAACTGCACCATATTGTCCATGATATGCCCGCTGATTTATTTGATAGTATCAGAGCTCTACCGTGTCGATTCTCTAAGTGTGCTTGTGTAACTGAAGGCAGAGAATCTGCACTGATTCCGAACGAAATAACTCTGAAAGAATATCTAGTTGCAGTAAAAAGCCTTTCGTAAATTCTTGTTCTAACTGATATAAGTTGAAAGTCCTAAAAATACTTGGAATTGAACTTGGTGAAATGATGAATTTCTTTTACCGGTCTAACCAAGAGTTAAAACAACTTTCTTATACTGAGCACTTTGATTATTTAAAAAATCTTGTTCCTGTTCACCTAAATCATTTTGCAGAAGAAATGAGAGACTTAGGTTTTGACTGTAGCGAAGTTGTATACGATCTCGAGTTACTGCAAAAATCATGGGCAAACGAAAATGGCGTTACCTATGGATGGCATAGTTGGAAAATAGACATTCTGATGGAGCAAATTAATTTTTACCGACCCGGAATCATTTACCTTCAAAACTTGGAACCAGTACCATTTTGGTTCCTTAAACGTATTAAAAAGATATTTCCATTCGTTAAAAAAGTCGTTGCGTTTAAAGGTAACTTACCCAATAGAATTCATGAGCTAAGAGGTGTTGATTATGTCTTCGCAGGTCATCCTGACATACTCAATGATTGTTTAAATAATGGTATCCCAACTGAATTATTTTATCACTGCTTTGATGAGAAGATTTTACCGATTTTGGCAAACTGGGAAGTAAATCGTAAAATCGAAAAAAATACTTTTACATTTGTTGGATATAGCGGTTTTGCTGGGTATGGTCATTCCCATAATGAAAGATACCGATTACTGAAGAAATTATTGGAAAATTCAGATCTAAAAATTTGGTCAAATGAACAATCTACTATACCGAATTCATTCTTGCCGTCTGACGCAAAACCTCTATCAGATGAATTCCCAGAAAGTTGTTCTTCAGGTGTTTTTGGGTTACCGCTTTATTCTATACTCAAGAATTCAAATGTTGTCTTCAACAAACATGCTGAAATTTGTAATGGTAATGTAGGTAATATGAGACTATTTGAATCTACAGGGGTGGGGACTTGTTTATTAACTGATTCTGGGTCGAATATTAAAGATCTCTTCACAACTGATAAAGAAGTAGTAACTTACAACTCTGAAGATGAGCTTTTTGAAAAGTTAGATTATTTGCTTAACAACGATTCTGTTCGAAAGGAAATTGGAGAAGCTGGTCAGAAAAGAACTTTGAAGGACCACTCACTCAGGATTAGATGTAAACAGATCTCTGAAACATTACTAAAGTTAATTTAATCAATGGCTAGTATCTCAATTGTTCTAACCAACTTCAATCATGGAAAGTTTCTAAAAGAATGCATAAACTCCATTCTCAATCAGTCAGTTCAGCCTCTTGAAATAATTATTATCGATGATGCCTCAACAGATGAGAGCGTGCCAATTATCGAAAATCTTACAGAGGAGTTTCCATCAGTGAGGCTGATTCGAAACAAGGAAAATAAAGGAGTAGTTTATGGAATGAATTTAGGAACCATGGAGGCACGAGGAGACATTATTTTATACAGAGCAGCGGACGACCATCTTATGTCTAGTGCAATTGCTCATGCCCATGAAGCGTTCGACCAAAAAACAGAGACAAGCATTACCTTTGGTGAAACAATTTTCTTTCAGAACGATCCAAGCAGAGGCACCACAGAAACTCTTGCTCTTTCGGAAACAACAACTTTTTTTGAAAAAAACGATTTACTCAAACACTGGGTTCCCGATTTTAATCTTCCAAGCAGTGCCTGCTTTGTAAGTAAAAAAGCGGTTCTTTCAGTTGGTGGCTTCAAGGAGGAAGCAAAGTGGCATTCGGATTGGCTCTGCTTCACGACCATAGCCCTGCGAGATGGGCTGACCTTCATTCCACATCCGATAACGGGATTTAGGCTGAATCCGCAATCTTATGGTAATTCAAACCTAATGAACAAAGCTCAACAGAGGGCAGTTCTGAGGTTTTTAATCAAGACAGTGATGAATTACGAGGAAGGATTGAGAGACCGTTTTTTTGCAAGCAAAGCATTTGCCATATTTGGAGAATCAATCCGATTATTGTTGTCCGAGGAAAAAAATTCCTTGCCCGCTGGCTCCGAAAATCTTCTTTCCATCAAATGGGAACACAAATACTTCTCAAATAAAATTCACAGACATGGAATTTCTGGAGTCGTATCAAATCGCTTGGAAAATCTAATGAAAAGAATTTTATCCATTGAAAATACTGAAGGTCAATCGGCATATGTTTACGGAGCTGGTCTACAAACTTCAATTCTCCTTTATGTCTGGGAGAAATTCTCCCTTCCAACTCTCTCTGGAATAATCGTCAGCGAAAACGACGATCACCCTGATTTCCAAGGGTATCCCGTCTATGGC
>JAYQBP010000086.1:0-6388 GCA_038137385.1 Opitutales bacterium
TGCTGAGGAATCTGGACTGCTGGGTGGTGGATTAACCATTGGCATGCTTTGCCTAGTGGTTTTCGGGTGCCTTCGGGTCGCCTCAAAATCTGCTGACCGTTTCGGTTCTATGCTTGCAGTTGGTGTTTCTGTTCTTTTGATGATGCATATCTTCATCAACATAGGAATGACTATCGGAATTACACCCATAACTGGGTTGCCCCTCCCATTTTTAAGCTATGGGGGTTCCTTCATGGTAGTCTGTTTCTTAATGTTGGGAATGGTTCAAAGTGTATTTCGTCATCGAAACTCAATGCTTTGAAACCAATGCTAACAGAAATTCCTTTAAGATGGGTGAGGTTTGGATTCCTCAACACTACCTATCATGGCCAGAAGAAATCGGCGAAAAGCCTCCTCTAAACGAAATTCTAAACTAAAGCATCATGAAAATTCGGGTAATGATTTACCTGAAAACGATTTAAGCTTAGCCCCGCGCGAAAAGCCTCCTATCTTAATTGATAAAAAAGAGCTTAGAGACGCGGCTTTGGAACGGGCCAAAAATCGCCCAATCCGAGAGCGAATTATGGCTTTTTTCCGAAGGGAAAAAAATCAGGATTATAAAGAGATTATCATTAACACAGAGGCCCTGGAAAGGCGGGTAGCCATGATGGAGAATGGCATTCTTCAATCCTTTGATATTGAAAGATTGGATAAAGACCGGATGGTTGGTGCTATTTTCAAAGGCAAAGTTCAAAATCTTGAACCTGGTTTGAAGGCTGCATTTGTTGATATTGGGCAGGAGAAAAATGCTTTTTTACATTACTGGGATATGCTTCCTGGAGCCAATAACGATCCATCGATCGAGATTGTTCGGGAGAACAAAAAGAAAACCACGAACAAAAATGAGGCAAAATCAGTGGCGGATATTCCTCGGGTTTTCCCGATCGGATCAGATATTGTAGTTCAAATTACCAAGGCACAAATTGGCAGTAAAGGGCCTCGTACTACGACCAACCTTTCCTTGCCTGGACGATTTTTGGTTCTTATGCCTTACGCCGGTCAATGTGGTATATCCCGAAAAATTGAAGATCGAGCCGAGCGAAAAAGACTTAAGCGGATTATTGGAAATTTATCTCTGCGCGAAGGAATGGGGGTGATTATTCGAACCGTTGGTCAGAATAAACCGGAGCGTTTCTTTGTCAGAGACTTGCACATCTTGATGCAGCAATGGGATCAGATCGAGGCGAGAATCAAGCACGAGAAGGATCCATGCCTACTTTATGAAGAGCCTGATTTAGTTGGTTTAACTGCCCGTGATTTTCTTACCGATGATGTCGACCGAGTGCAGATTGATAACCAGGATGATTACACTCGTTTAATCGAAACTATTCAAAGGATATCCCCTAAATCAAAGGCAAAGGTTGCATTATTCGACGAGGAGATTCCTATCTTCCAAAGATTCAATGTGGAACGCCAAATAGAACAAACTTTCATGAGGCGGGTAAAGTTACCGTCTGGTGGGGAAATTGTGATGGAGGAAACCGAGGCACTCGTTTCCATTGATATTAATACAGGAAGTCACAAAGGAAATCGTAAGGACGGAAAAAACTTTATTTTACAAGCTAACCTCGAAGCTGCGGTTGAAGTCGCCCGACAGATGAGACTGCGTAATCTCGGAGGTTTGGTCATCATCGATTTTATCGACATGAAAAACCGCGGAGACCAACGCAAGGTTTTTCAGAAAATGAAAGGAGCGATGGCCGATGATAAGGCGAAACATAATATTCTTCCAATCTCCGAACTCGGCATTATGCAAATTACTCGGCAGCGTCACGATGAGAGTAATGCTAGTGGTGTTTACGAGTCTTGCCCCTACTGTAAAGGTCGTGGGATTATCAAGTCGTCCCGCTCGATCAGTATCGAAATACAGCGTTTGATCTCCAATGCGGTTAAGCGGGTCAAGGCCGATAGTTCAGAATCAATTCACTTTAAGATCTTCCTGCACCCTGCTGTTTTACGTAGGTTGCGCGGTCCAGACGCCGCCCTTCTTACCAGGTTGGAAAAAAATTATGATTTGCTATTAAATTTTGAGGGAGTCGAGAGCTATCATATGGAGAACTACAAAGTGATTGACGAAACGACTCAAAAAGAAGTTCGTTAACTAAAGGATTTCCATGCGACTCCTTGCCGCATTTGATAAATTTAAGGATTCATTCTCCGCGAATGAAGCCTGTTCTATTTTGGAGCAGGCATCATTAGAATGGTCAGATAAGATTGAGGTGGTTTTATGTCCTTTGACTGATGGTGGAGAAGGCTTTGTCGATATCCTCAGTCGTAGATACGGGGGCGAGTTAACTGTGGTACAAGCAAGAGACTCTCTTGGTGCTTTAAAGGATGCCCAAATTGGTTGGGTTTCCATGAATCTACTTGGGGCAGAAACCTGTGCATACTTAAATCTTCCAAGGCAAGGGAACTTAGCTATCATTGAAATGGCTTCGGTCTGTGGTTTGGGTGATCTTTCTTCTGAGCAAAGAAATCCCTGGAACACCTCAACTTTGGGAGTTGGCGATTTGATCGCATTTGCCTCTGAAAATGGTGCAGATGCAATACTCCTTGGAATTGGTGGAAGTTCGACAAATGATGCTGGCTTGGGTGCACTTAGCGTTCTTGGTCTAGAATTAAAGAGTTCAAGTGGAGAAATGATTGAGCATCCATCTCCTGCAACCTGGAACGATTTATCCATAGAAAAAAGTCCAAAGCTAGGAAGAATCCCTCCTCTGATTATTGCCTGTGATGTGAGCAATCCTTTGCTTGGTAAAGAAGGAGCCACTCATCAATTTGGGCCTCAAAAAGGGTTATCTTCAGATAATGTGGATGAACTGGAACAAGGCATGGAAGCAATAGTAAACAAACTGGCCAAAATATTCCCCCAAGCTTATCAACTGGCTGAACTTCCTGGAACTGGAGCCGCAGGTGGAATAGGCTTTGGTCTATCCTTGGTAGGTCAAGTTAAATTGGTTTCCGGCTTCGATTTAGTAACCCGTTGGTTAAGACTTGAGGAGCAGATTAATCAATGTGATTTCATTTTAACTGGCGAGGGTAGATTGGATGCCACCTCGCTTAGGGGCAAGGGACCCTATGAGCTCTTGTTACTAGCTAAAAAATTGAACAAGAGAACCTTTATTCTTTGTGGCTCATGCGATGAAGAAATTAAGCAAACAATCAACCATGAATTCTCATCTGTTGAAGTTTTAGAAATCAGAGATAAGTCTTTGGGTCTCAATGAAAATCTGAAGGACGGACCTAAACTTTTTAAAAACAGATGTCTTGAAATCCTGGAGAGTTTACCTCTCGAGTGCCCTGTCTCAAGAGAGGCACGGTTCAAAAGAATTCGTAGATTAAAAAAATTTTTACGTCCATTACCCAGAAGGTCAAATGTGCACCGTTATCCTGTTTTGAAGTGGTTTTCGGATACTGCCTATGCCAAATCATACCTTTGGTCATTTAAGGGAAAACCAATCCAGTCTGCCCTCTTTTGGGGTATTTGGATTTCTTTATTACCGATCGTCGGTATTCAAATGATAGTGGTTTTCTTTGTCTCCTTACTAGTAAGGGCAAACCTTCCCATAATTGTAGCACTTCAGTGGATTTCAAATCCATTGACTATGGGTCCGATTTATTTTGCTGATTATAAAATCGGAATGATCCTGCTTAAATTGTTAGGGGTCGATTATCCCCAAAATAAATTACTCAGTGCGAAATATGATTGGTCACATTTTACTTACAAGGAGCTTATCCGATTGATTGATACCTTCCCTCCCATGTTTTTAGGAGGTTCTGTTTTAGGAGTCTTTTTTGCAGTTTCCACAGTCTTCCTTTACAAAATTTTGAGTAGGTTCTACAAAAATTGAGTGATTTTAAATTATGAAAACCTTAGGTCTTCTGCTTAGTAAGTACAAAAACTTCCTTCGATTGTTTCTTGCAGGCTTGTTGTTTTTGGCTCTTGGGTCTGCCAACGCACAAACAAAGATTAAGCTTGGGGTTGATCACTTGGAAGATCGGAAGTTTGATATTTTGAAGGGAAAAAGGGTAGGTCTCCTTACTCATCCTGCTGGTGTAAATTCTAAAGGATTGAGTACAGTCCTTCTTTTACATCGGGCTTCTGAGGTTAATCTCACTGCTTTGTTTGGCCCTGAGCATGGTATCTATGGAGATGAGAAAGCTTCTGTACCCGTTGACGATAAGATAGACCATCGTACGAACCTTCCCGTGTATTCCTTATATGGCAAGTTTCGTAAACCGACTCCGAAAATGCTATCTGGACTGGATTGTCTAGTCATTGATCTGCAAGATGTTGGGGTTCGGTGCTACACTTATGTAAGTTGTATGCGTTATGTAATGGAGGCATGCTTTGAGGAAGGAGTTGAGGTAGTGGTTCTGGATAGACCCAACCCGCTTGGAGGATTAAAGATGGCAGGTCCTATGATAGATCCTGAATGGATCAGTTATGTTGGGGCCTTTCCTATGCCCTTTGTTCATGGGATGACCATAGCTGAATTAGCCCTTTGGTCCAAAAAGACTCCTGACATCCTAAAGATTGAGGAAAAAGTCCGCAAAAATGGAAAGCTCACATTGATACCTATGATAGGATGGAGGCGAAGTATGACTTGGCCAGAAACCGGGCTAAATTGGCTTCCAACTTCACCGAACATTCCTACCCTGGACTCTGTGGCTGGATACCCCATGACTGGATTAGGTGCACAGCTCGGAAGTTTTAAGCATGGAATAGGCACTAAACATCCTTTCAGGTTACTAACTTTCGAAGGTAAAACCGTTGGTCAAGTCAAGCGAGCGTTGGAAGAGTTGAAATTAAGAGGACTCGCATACAAAATTATCAATAGCGTGTCCCCCACAGGTGAAACGACAAGGGGCGTGTACATAGTGATTGAAAACTGGACTGCATGGGAACCTACAGAAATGGCATTTGCCATGATGCAACTTACCGCTCGTTGGCAATCGCCCAACCCATTTCAGGAAGCAAAGAAATCAGAAGCTAATTTATTTAACAAACATGTAGGCTCAACCGCATGGTGGAACTACCTAAAGTCGAATGGGCAAAATATTGATCCTGCCAACTATCTAAAACAATGGGAGAGGGAGGTTCAAGCCTTCAGAAATCAGACAATTGAGTTTTTGATCTACTAGCTCTTGGAAAACAGGGCTATCTATTTAACTCATCCTGCGACATTACCTTGAGTTGGTAAGTCCGGAGAACATCCAAGGCGGTATCTTGTTCTTCTACCGCAATTGCCACGATTGGCTTTCCATTGGGTTGATGCAAAAAGGAGTAGATATAATGGATATTAATCTCTGCGCGAAGAAGAGCTTTGGTCAAAATTTGCATGGAGTCATCCTTTTCTAATTCAACAGCAAAGACCATTCTTTCGGTGAAGCTTATCGATAAACTTTTTAATAACCTAGCAAGATCCTTTGGGTAGTTAGAGATGAGTCGGATGACTGCACTATCGGTAGTATCAAGTACAGATATCGCAAGAATATCAATATTCTCATCATTGAGCAAAGATACAAAGTCGTTCAGCCAACCAACTTTATGCTCAGCATAAATAACGAATTGTCTAATAGGTTCTTTACCCGCGTTGTGTAAGGTAGAAGTTCCTTCAGTTGGATCGATCATTGTATATTAATAATAAAAGAGTATGGATTGTCTAAAAAGAGATTGTTAATGTGTTAGATTATCATGTTAATAAGTTTTTGTAAAATGTTTCGAATCTTCTTTTACATTTCATTTCTTCTGCTAATCGATCAAGTATCGTTTGGAAACGAGGGCGTGCGGTGGCTTGCTTCCGATATATCGGATTTGACTGAAGCCGCAGAAGCAGGAGATGCATACGCTCAAGGTTTTCTGGCTTTATGCCACCTTCATGGCGATAAAGGCTTATCCGTTTCTAACTTAGAAGCCCGTTTTTACGCGGAGAATTCAGCAAGTCGTGGGCACTGGCTTGGCAATTTTGTATTAGGTTATTTATCAAGGATGAAACCGTTAGGCCCAGATTCCAAATTAGTGGCAAAATATTTACTCAAATCCTTTCGTGATCCTGACGGCACATTAATTAAGAAAGCAGCCATAGGAGATCCGATAGCGGCATTTACCTTGGCTGAACTGTTCGTTTCTGAGGAAATTCAAACAATTCTGAAATCGGATATGAAAATAGCATCAGAATTCTACGAAATCTCATCCAATCTTGGATACGCTCCCGCCTGTGTACAAAGTGCTTTAATCAAGCTTCACAATCTTACTCTCTCCGACCAAATAAGTTCAGTTTCGCTTAGCGAAGGAGTCGCCCTTCTCCAAAAAGGTATAGAGCAGAAATTACCAGCAGCTCATTAT
>JAYQBP010000086.1:6455-7312 GCA_038137385.1 Opitutales bacterium
GTCTTGGAGTCAAAAAAGATCCCGAATTAGCATTTGTTCACTTCCAGGCAGCTGCAGATCGAGGATATGGACCCGCTATGATTATGACTGCCGAATTTTATGCCAATGGATTGATGAGCACCCCTAAGCCAGACCTAGCATTAAATTATATAAGAAAAGCCGTAGAGATTTATCAAGATGGTGCTGAAGAAAAGCTTGAGCAATATCGTGCTCTTTTCGAGCCTGAACTGGACCTTTCTCGTGATTCCTTGAACCTTGAAGAGCCATTAGGGGATTTGCCCGAAGCCAATAACCTCAAGCCTAAAGAACCTCTTTATGAAGCTCAAACTCCTAGCGAGCTTGCACAACCTCAACCAACAGTGAGGCTTCCTTCTCCTTACGGGGTAAGTACAAGCTTGGATCAAGGACAAACGACTGAAGGTTTTGCTCTAAAACAACAAGAGGATATCCCCAATAATCTGGTCATTGCTGACAATGAATTAACTGAAATTTCTCTCACCCAGATCCGCGAGGCTGCCAAGAAGGCTTACTGGGGTAACGGATCGAGCACTTCTACAGCCGATGCGTTTAAATCTTTTGAAAAATGTGCAAATTTAGGAGATGCCGAATCGGCCAGGTACCTTGGGATTATGTACCTTAGAGGTAAAGGGGTGAATAAGAATACAGATGAGGCCCTGAAATGGTTCGAAGTCGCAGCACGCCAAGGAGACAAATTAGCCGAGAAAAATCTATTATCACTCCGTAAAATAATGAAGAAATAGATTTTGAGATTTACCTTGGAATTTAGTTTGGTTAAAGATTAAAAAATTGGAGAGATGGCAGAGTGGTCGAATGCGCTGGTTTGCTAAACCGGTGAG
>JAYQBP010000087.1:0-7157 GCA_038137385.1 Opitutales bacterium
AGATAAATTCGGCAACATTCTCACTGCATTTTATACGGATTATGAACCAACTTTCAGTCCTCGTGCATCCATGTATCGTGTGTTGGTTAAACGATGGAATATTTTTGAGTGGGTGGGGCTTGAAAGCCAAAAGATTATCGAGGATGGCATGGAATAAAACACTTTCAAATCAAGAGGCATCGACCACCCAAGCGATGCCTCTAACATGAAATCCGAAAAAATAATCTTTAAGACAGGTAAGCCTAAAAGTAACAAAAAGTTACTAAACAATAATAAAAACTATCGACTTCTACGATTGGGTGCACGCTGTTCTCTTTTCCAGGATTCAGAAAAAACAGTTCGGAGAGAATGACTTTTTACCGAAGCAGCATGATTTAGAAGAAGACTTTTATATTCCTTAATGATCTCTTGGTGAGAGTCGTTAGAAAAAAGGTTAGTTTCTTCAGCTGGGTCATCATTAAGGTTGTAAAATTCCCATTCATTAAATGGATAGTAATGGATAATCTTAAAATGCCCTTTCCGTAAACCATGGTGTGGAGAGACATGATAGGTTCCAGGGAAGTCATCATTTGTATAATAATGAAAATTATTTTGAGAAGATGCATTTTTAATCTTGGATGAACGGGTAGGCCCCAAAGGGGAATGCGATTCAACCAAGTTTTTGATCAACTGGTATATTTTTTTGCCTGAAATGATTTGCTGACCATCCAGATTTTTTTTCGATGTACCTAACGGATCATACACAATGAGTGGAATTTTTGAGCTAGGTTCATACATCCATTCGCTTCCAAACCAGCCAAATTCTCCACAAAAGTTTCCTTTTTTAGAGGTGTAAATTAAGCGAAAATCTTCTTCGATCGATGAATTTAAGGTATTTAATAATCTCTCGACATTCTCATCCATGGCAAAAAGACAGCGGAGATAATTTTTAATATATCTTTGAAATTTCCAGACAGCATTCGACTGCTCACTTTTCGATTCTCGAGAAAAAGCTTCATTTTGTGGTTTCCACGATAGCCACCAAGCCGACCTCTGTTCGTCATTCATGGACTTTATGTTTTTGGCGAGTATGGAAGGATTTTGATCGGATGGGTCTGTTTCGGTTGAAGTGCCTAAAAATAAATCGTTCATCAGATCAAGGTCCTGTGCAATATTCATACGCTGATACCTGTTTGCTGGAGTTCGTTGGGTGAAGTCTGAAAAAAAACTGTCAGGAACATCGAACCACTTATCATTATAAAGATTTATCTTCCTTATTGGTGGCATCCAAGGCCTCTTGGTTGCTTGGTAGGAGATGATTATAAAAAAAGGTTTACTCCTTTCGTGGTCTTGCTGAATCCAATGCAGTGCTTGCTCGGTAATCACATCAGTGGTGTGGCCTTCGAAAAGGAAAATGTCCTGATTGTTTATAATTTTTGGATTGAAGAAAATTTCCGGATCTTCCAGTTGAAACGAAGTCTGAAATCCAATTTGCTTGGGATGGAGGTTTCCTTTCCATGAACCAAAAAACGCGGTGTCGTAGCCAAGCGAATTAAAGTGGTGCCCAATAAGTTTGGAGTTATCCTTACTCAAATCATGGTTTGGCGATATAGTGTCACTTCCCAGTATGTAAGAAAAAAATTTAGATGAGCTGCTATTTGAACAATAAGCGAGTTTGTGAGAGTAGCCAGTTTGTGCCAGTTTGGTTAAGGTTGGCGTTGGGTTAACCCTAATACCTAGATTCTCGGAAGAATTTAAATCTTGGGTGGAATGATTATCAGAAATAATGACTAGAATATTGGGTCTGGAATAAGAAATATTTTCGGCCAAGCAATCGCCTCCAAAGAGTAAAAGTAAAAAACAAGTCAAAGATCGGGTGAACATGGGTTTAATTTTGGTAATCTTTAAAACATTGGCGAATCTTTTAGAATCCTACTTTCTTAGAGATTAATAATGCCGAATAGTACAGATTATCTTGTATGAAGATAAGGTTCTTATATGAGTAAGATATGTGCGGAATTGTAGGATATTTAGGAAAAGGAACAGCTCAGGAGTCATTGATCGACGGATTGCGTCGTTTAGAGTACCGAGGTTATGATTCCTCAGGAGTGGCATTTCATGAAGGAGATTCCTTCTCCTTGGTTCGCGAGACGGGCAGGGTAGAGAACCTTGCCAAATCTTTATTGGGTAGGTCAAGTAAATCGTCTTTAGGAATAGCTCATACTCGTTGGGCGACCCATGGGGCGGTTACTGTTTCTAATACCCATCCTCATATAAGTCAGGATAAGAAATTTGCCCTTGTTCATAACGGAGTAATTGAGAATTTCGCTTCCTTGAAGAAAGGGCTGACCCAAAAGGGCATTGAGTTTTCATCAGAAACCGATTCTGAGGTGCTCTGTAATTTAATTTCTTATCATTACTCTAAACTTCAGGGAGGAGATGATAAGTTTATTAAGGCCGTGAGTATGGCTTTACGAGAATCTCGTGGTGCCTATGGAATCGCTGTGATGTGCGTGGATCATCCTAAGATGATGATAGGGGCTCGCAGGGGTTCTCCCCTGGTTGTCGGTATTGGTGAAGATGCTAATTTTATTGCCAGCGATTCCTCGGCATTTGTAGGTCGTGCGAAAGAAGCGGTTTTTCTAAAAGATGGAGAACTGGCCATTTTACAGAATGGCGATTTCAGAATTACCAACCAAGATGGACATGCAAGCGAAGCGATTGCGCAACCTTTGGAACAAACCTTAGAAGAGGTTGAGTTGGGTGACTTCGACTCTTTCATGGAAAAAGAAATATTTGAGCAACCGAATGCCCTGCGTAACACATTGCGTGGGCGCTTTGGTGATGATGGAACGACTGCGAAATTAGGTGGTCTGGAAGGGCATGAAGACGAATTAAGAAGGGTGGATCGAATCATTTTTGTAGCCTGTGGAACTGCTAGGCACGCTTGCATGGTAGCTGAATATTTGATCGAAAAGCTTGCCCGCGTGCCCGTGGAAGTAGAGCACGCTTCAGAATTTCGTTATCGCAATTCTCCGAAGTCTGGTAGATCGCTTGTTATTGCGGTGAGTCAATCGGGAGAAACTCTAGATACCTTGGAAGCAGTTCGGGAAGCAAAGACAAAGGGACTTTTAACCCTTGGGATTACCAATGTGGTTGGGTCGTCACTTGCACGAGAAACGGATGGTGGAGTGTACCAACGTGTCGGACCCGAAATAGGCGTAGCATCAACCAAAGCGTTTTCATCCCAGGTATGTTTATGTGCCATGTTGGGTTTGGCTTTAGGAAGAATGCGTGACTTTTCTCCTACAGACGGAGCAAATTTAGTTGATTCCTTACAGAAAATGCCTGACTTGGTTGCACAAGTTTTGCAAAAGAGTGAAGAGATTAGGCAGTTGGCAGTTAAGTATGCAAAAGCAGAGCATCTTCTTTTCCTCGGTCGTCAGAGTCTCTATCCAGTGGCTCTGGAGGGTGCCCTAAAACTCAAGGAAATATCATATGCCCATGCCGAGGGCTATCCGGCTGCCGAACTCAAACATGGTCCAATCGCTTTGATTAACCCAGAATGTCCCTCAATCTTCCTTGTAGAAGGCACAAATTTATCCGCGAAAACAATTGCCAATATGCAGGAGGTAAAAGCCCGTAATGGTCCGGTGATCGCTTTTGCCCCAGAAGATATTGAGATTCCTGAAGGTGCAGCGGATGATATATTCAGGCTTCCTATTGCCCACGAAGTTGTCCGACCAATTCTGGCCAATTTACCTCTCCAATTATTTGCTTACCATTTCGCCCGTTTACGCGGTTTAGATGTGGATAAGCCAAGAAATTTGGCAAAATCAGTCACTGTAGAGTAATTAGCCTACCTCTTTTAAGATTAATCGGCCAAGAGTTTTTGATTTAAAAGCTCGAGGGCCTTCTTCGCCCCCATTGGCATAGCATGTACACCCGAAGGGGCAAGGAAATCCCTCGGATTAATCCGAACCATGTCGCATGCATATTTGCACTGGATGAGTTCACAAAAGCTTCGAACAGTTGGTACATCTAAGCCAGCACCGAATTCCATGATCAATAATTTTGAATTAGCATGCTTTTTTAACCATTCTTGGAGTCTTCTTTTTTGTTTCAAGTAGTTTCCTGGATGCCAATAAAAGTCAGAGAACATTAAGATATTGGGTCTGGCGATTGAGTGGCAATTAGGACAGGCGGGCAAAGGGTCTTTGCATTCCAAAGTTTCGTCTGAAATGTTGAGTGTTTCAGCTTCAGAGTTTTGAAATTCCCAGATGGGTTGACCGCAATTCTCTAGGCATTGTAGATACATAAGTGAGCCATGGCATTCCACTATATGATGGCACCAACCAGCCTTATCAAAATGACCGTCTACATTGGATGTAAATACGAAGTTCGGTTTAGAGAATTTCTCTATCCATTGTTTGAGAATAAAAAAACCTCTGTGAGGGTGGGTTTTTTGGTAAAGTTGATAACGATGTCCATAAAAACCCCAGGCTAACCTAGGTTCTTTCCGAAACCATATCGGGTTGGCCAATTCCTCAAAACAAAGGCCTCTTTGGGCCATTTGTGGATACGCTCTCCAGAAGCCTTCTTTTCCACGAAAATCAGGCAGTCCAGAATCAACACCCATTCCTGCACCAGCACCGATTAGCAGGGCATCACAATTTTGAATAAGGTCGCAGTACGTGTTGAGGTTTTTTAACAATTTAAAAAATATCTTTCGATAAGATAGACTTTTACTTAGAAAGATGGCAATGCTATCCAATTCGTTAGCTCGTTAATACTCACAACTTAAACTTGGATGGCATTTTTTTTAACAGCATTTTTGGCGATGATTTTCTGTCTATGCGGATGCGAGACTCTGCCAAGCTCAAAGCCCACAAAGGAAATAGACATTTCTCGTGCGGAGAAAAATTTGGGCGAAAAACCAAGCTCGGTTCCCCAATTTATAGTTCAAGGTAGTGCATTTTCGATTTCTTCAGACGGGACTCTTTACTTCGTTGATTTGAATGAGACTTCTATTGTGCGTAAATTGAACATACGCGAACCTGGAGAGATCGAAGTCTTTATTGATCTAAGGGATTGGTTGAACCCGTCTGAACCTCAGGGATTTTATATCGATGATCTCTGGCTTGATCATCAGCAAAGAATTGTTTTAGCGGAATCCTCAACCGGAAAAATCCTTAGAATTTCCAATGATGCAAGAAAACTAGAAAATCTTGCTGATTCTTATGATGGGTATCGATTTTCAAAGGTTCAAGGTTTGGTTGGATCAAAAAAAGGTGAACTTTTTGTTGGATCTCCTCATTCCGCCACTCTTTACAGGATTGATTCCTCGAAGGGGAAGTTGAATGTTTTTAATGAGGACTTGGTTCGACCGAATGATCTTTGCTTGGACAGGAATGGAAAGCGTCTTTTGGTTGCTGAATCAGACCCTAACCGCGTTCTAGTCTATGATTTGGATCGGAATGTATCCATGGAACATAGCTGGACATTGATCAATTTCAAAAACGAGGGCGACACACCTCATTCGCTTGATTTTGTGGGAAAAGCCAAAGATCATCTTGCTGTTTTACTTGGAAATGCAGAGTTAAAAATATTTAATCTGAAAGAGGGAAACATAGCCCACACCCGAGTTTTCCCCTTTTTTTGTAAAAGAGTTCGAGTCCACAAGAATTGGGTTTTCTTACAGTCAGATGATCGCATCTACCGAATAAGAATTCCAAAGTTTCAATAAAATCTAGATTTAACAGTCCAGTGAGGAGTCTATTTTAAGCGAATTGCAGTCAAGTTCTTCACAGATCTTAATGGGTGGGAGTAACTTGTTTTTGACGGGTAGCCAAATGAGTTTCACTCTTGTTTTTCCAGTATTCTTTCTTAGCTTATGGACGAAGAATTTTTACATCTTTTTGAAGAGTCCCCTGCTCTGCGCCTTATGCGTGGTAGGTTGGGTTCATTTGTAGCAGGATTTTTCTTCAAAACTTTTAAAAAGTGGGGTGTGATCGAAGCCTCGGAGGAAGAGCTTACTGCCACTTTGACCGAGCATATCGAGCAGATTCGAGAACTTGAGGATGCAGAAGCACCCAAGCGTGCACCACAAGAATATTTGGACGAATGGTGTGACGAGCACCATAGATATCTGACTAAAACCTATGATGAAGAGCGGGAAGAATTTGTTTTTCGACTGACCCGGCATTCCGAGAAAGCCCTGAGTTGGCTCAATGATCTTCTCGCCATGCATCACCGCGGTTATGCGACCACGGAATCGCGGTTCAACCGTATCCTCAATGAAATGCAGGAACTGAGCAATGGGGTGAATTCCGACCCAGAAGACCGGATCCGTGAATTGGTGCGCAAACGGGATGATATCGATGAGGAAATCCGAAGGATTCAGGAGACTGGGGAGGCTCCGATCTTTGGAGAGGATGTCATTCGGGACCAGGTTTACGATCTTTCCGACTTAGTGGACCATTTTCTTTCTGACTTTCGGGCCATCGAAGAATTCTTTCGTGATCATGCCCGGGAAATTTCAAACCTTTACGCCCAAGGTAAGGCATCCAAGGGGGATATTGTCGAGCATGTACTGGACGCGGATGAGGAGCTCCGGGCCTGCGACCAGGGAAAGAGCTACTTTGGTTTCAGGGAAATGATGACCAATCCTTCGCTTGCCCGAAAATTCCGTAACCTTGCCGAGCAGACTTCCGATATTGCCCGCCGACGTGGTTTGGATCCACAAAAGGTCTTTGCCAATCTCGGAGACCGTTTGTTTGGAGAAGCCAGTTCGGCTCATGGGGCCTATGGTCGAATTAGTCGTAAGTTGCGACAGGTGGTCGGAGATCATGCTGGAGGAGGGGGTAGGCAAGTGAGGCAAACCCTTTCGGCAATCCGCTCCTTTGCCTTTCGACTACGGGAAAATCCCTTGGAAGACTGGGACTTTGAACTGGAGATTCGTCCCCAGTTTTTCACCTTAATGGAAGCGGAATTCTGGGAACCCAAAGCGATTGAATCCTTCGCCGAAATCATGCCTGCCCAGACTACAGATTCTGGTTGGATGAATGAAATCCTGGGTTCTGTGGGAGAACCTTTAGACTTAAAAAAATACCGTACCCGGGTTTCTGAGACTCTGGAAGATGTGGAACAAGTTACCTTATCTGAAATGGTGGACCGAT
>JAYQBP010000088.1:0-7096 GCA_038137385.1 Opitutales bacterium
GATCAACACCTCCTGAGGAATAACCACCTCGAAAGGCATCATGACCGAATTGATCGTATTTTGCCCGTTTTTCTGGATCTTTTAAAACATCAAAAGCGGCTGATATTTCTTTGAATTTTTCTTCGGCTTCTTTATCTCCAGGGTTTTTATCAGGATGGTACTGGATAGCTAGCTTGCGGTATGCTTTTTTAATATCTGAGTCAGATGCATCTCTATTTACACCTAAAACCTGATAGTAGTCAGAATTTGCCATATTTAAATGTAGGAATGATTATTCTTTATCAGGGTACCTGATTATTTTCGACTTTTCGGGATACGATTACAGAGGCAGGTCTGATTAAATGATCTTTGAGGCGATAACCTTTGCGAATAATTTTAACAACTAGATCATCTTGCTCGCCGTTTTCATAACTAATCGCTTCTTGTAATTTAGGGTCGAATAGTCCTCCAACTTCGTCAATACAAACGAGACCATATTCGTCTAAGGTCTTCTCCATTTGAATAATTGCCATTTTGAATCCGTTCACGATTGGGCTGGTGGGGTCAGCCTTGGTTGCTTCATCCATTCCCATTTTAAAGGCATCAATAACGGGTAATAAATCCTCTAAGAGTTGAAGTCTTGCTCGCTTGATTGCTTCTTCTCTGTCTCTAATCGATCTTTTCTTAAGATTCTCAAGGTCGGCGAAAGCCCTCAAGTATTTTGACTGTAAGTCCTCGTTTTTGCTGTAGGCTTCAGTAAGACGCTTCTCCATGTTAGAAGAACTCATAACCAAATCCTCACTTTCTTGAGTTTTGGGTTCCTCGGTCGGGTTACTTTCTTCTTTCTCAGAATTTTCAGATTCTTCCATCTTAGTCATTTTCCGTTATTTCATTCAAAAGTTGATTAATAAATGCATCCATGAAATGTAGGTCAACATGATTGGCAAAATGCAATTATCTAGTTAATCAGAGAATTTCTAGTTATCTGTAAAATTGTCCGTAACAATTAAATCTCCCTCATTGTCGCTTGAGATAGTACAGGAAGCACCGTAAGGAGATAGCCCTGTATGACCTGAATCTAAATGCATTTGTCCAATTTGCAAAGAGGTTCCAATAGGATTTAGGAGGACACACTGTTCGTTCAAATCTTTTAATCTTATTTGTCTATTGGGGTGCAATTTGAATTTTCTTATACGAAAATGTTCACAATCGGCCAATGTTTGAACCGGTTCATGGTTAGCTTCAATTATTTCCACATTCGTATCATTAAAATCGATACACTTTAATGATTCCTCAACATGGAGTTTTCTGGAATTTCCGTTTTTATCCCTTCTCCCCCAGTCATAGACCCTGTATGTAGTGTCTGAATTTTGTTGAATCTCTAGGATTAAATTTCCGCCGTCAATTGCGTGCATACGCCCACTTTCGACTAGAACAGAATTCCCAGGCTTGGATTTAATTTGCTGACAAACAGATTCTAGATTTTCCTCGGCGAGAGCTTCAAGAAAATCTTCTTTTGTTTTTCCTTTTTTCAGGCCGAGAAACAAAGCAGCATTGTCATCTGCATGCATGATATACCAATTCTCTGTTTTGGGTTGCCCTCCCAAGGCATCCGCCCAACGGGCGGGCGGGTGAACTTGCAAGCTCAACCTTTCGGTGCAGTCAAGCCATTTTACGAGAATGGGAAATCGTCGATTTTTATCCCACCCAGGTCCCATGATAAACTCTGACTTTAATTGTAATAATTCTCTAATAGAATAATTTTTGTATTCATGATTAGTGAGAGAGGATTGATAGTCCTCCCGATCAACTAATTCCCATGATTCTCCAATTTTTTTTCCACTTGGAATTTTACGGGAAAGGACATGCCTTAGCGATTGCCCCCCCCAAGCTCTTTCAAAATAATGAGGTTCAAACTTGAAAATCATCAGCTTTTATTGTTTCTAATTAGAGATGGTGAATGGTGAATGGTATATGCAATGATATCTCATTGTAAAAAGAGTGGCAAACGTATCTAAAAAAAAGGGCAGTGAAAGCGGACTAGCACAGCTTTCACCAACCAAAAGAACTGGCTGGGGGATTCTTTCTGGTTTAATGGCAGTTTTGACATTCATTTCTTTGATTGATTATGACCCTTCAAATTATCATGTTTTTCCTCAAGCAGGCGATGCTCCCATGTTGGGCCAGGTTGGCATAGTAATCGCCAGGTATGCATATGCAATTTTTGGTCTTTCAGCTTGGTTCTTGCCTTGGTTTATGGGCGTTTGCTCATGGATTTTTTTAACACCTACAAACAGCAACTTTAAATTTAAGAAGTTAGTACCTTTTCCATTCATAGTAATATCTGTGTCTGTGATGGCCAACCTAAGGGATTATGACTCATTATTAATGGATCAAAAGCCTTTGCTTGATTCATTAATGTTCGAGCAGGGATCGGGAGGGATCATTGGTGCTTGGTTGTACTCAGGTTTGCCATTATGGGGCCCGCCTGAAGTCATCCATGGTGGGTTGCTTCGTATTTGGGTTGGAGAAGTAGGCGCATGGATGATTGCAGTAGTCATGCTCATAGGCTCTTTGGTGTTTCACTTTTCGTTGGGCATAAATAAACTTCGAAGATTTCATATTCTGGTACTATCTGTTAGTTTGGCTATCAAAAGATATCTGATATTTAATCGTATTAAACCTGACGCAGAAGATGAAACCATCTCTCCTGAGAAAGTTTCTAAAATCTCTTCTCTTAAGTCCTTATTTTCTTCTCCAAAATCGACTCTTACTGACGATCCTCTTTTTGGTGATGTTTCCCGGAATGAGAGCGAATTTAATGGTAAAATTTTTCCATCTCAGGAAGGTCTAAGCAAAGAAAAAGCCATTTCTCCGAAAGAAAAATTACCTTACAAGCCACTTGAAGAAAAAACTGAACCGATTGTCCCTCCTGCCCCGAATAGAAATTCAGACGAAGTTGTACCGGAGGTTGCCTTGGATGATGGATTTAAAGTCGTGAGGGCCGAGAAGACCGAAAAAGCAACCAATCTTTTTCCTGAACGAAAAGGAGACTATCATTTCCCCACTTTGGATCTTTTAATGGAGCCGCCAGAAGTCAGTTCCGGTGGAGATGAAGATCATATGATCAAGGCGAAGCGATTAAAAGAGACCCTTTCGGAGTTTAAGATCGATGTTGAATTAGGAGAAGTTCATACGGGGCCTGTCATTACTCGGTATGATATTCATCCAGCAGCGGGTGTGCGGGTGGAAAAGATTGCTAATCTTGATAAAAACCTAGCTATGGCGCTTCGTGCCGAGAGTGTTCGAATTTTAGCACCCGTTCCAGGTAAGGGTTGTGTGGGGGTCGAAGTGCCAAATGATATGGCCGCTCCCGTGTGTCTTAAGGAAATTCTTGAGTCGAGGGCATGGGCAGATGCTAATGCCGAAATACCGATTGTTCTTGGTAAGGAAGCGAGTGGAAAACCTTTGGTGGCGGATCTTACCAAAATGCCGCATCTACTAGTAGCTGGCTCAACTGGATCAGGTAAAACCGTGTGCATTAATGCAATTATTGCATCTCTTTGTTATCCCTCAAGTCCCGACGATGTCAGATTTAGTATGGTAGATCCCAAAATCGTTGAGATGAAGGTTTATAACGATTTACCACACATGTTAATACCTGTGGTAACGGAGCCCAAAAAAGTTCCTGGAGCATTGAAGTGGCTATTAGTCGAAATGGAACGAAGGTATCAAATATTTTCAAAGCTTGGAGTTAGAAACATCGCTGGATTCAATGCAAAAATCTTAAAAGATAAACAGGAAAAGGAAAAGGCTCAATTACTCGATGCTGAGATGACTGCAGAAGAGCGAGCGGCACTTTCTTCTATTCAGGTGCCACGTGATGACGATGCACTTGAGATACCCGAAAATAAATTACCATATATAGTTTGTATCATTGATGAGCTTGCTGACTTGATGATGGTAGCACAGGCCGATGTTGAAACTGGAATTGCTCGGCTTGCTCAACTGGCTCGGGCCGCTGGCATTCATTTGATCATTGCTACACAAAGACCATCAGTAAATGTGATCACTGGGGTTATTAAGGCAAACCTACCCAGTAGAATATCATTTAGGGTGGCATCATACAGAGACAGCCAAACGATCTTAGACGGCAAGGGTGCTGAGTCTTTGATTGGAAAGGGGGACATGTTGTTTATTCCTCCTGGAAGTGCAACTTTCATGAGAGCACAAGGTGCTTTTGTTAGTGATGATGAAATAAATGGGATTGTAGACTATCTTAAAATTAATGGACCTCCTCAAATTATTGAGGAAGTCAGAGAACAAATAGAATCTGCAGGAGAAGAAGATGTGCTTGGATCGGGAGGAGATACTGAGGATGAGGATCCTATGCTCAGAAAAGCGGTTGAGATCATACGTACCACGAAAAGAGCCTCTACTTCTAACCTTCAAAGAAAACTCAGTATCGGTTACAATAGAGCAGCAAGAATCATGGATGAATTAGAGGAAAGAGGGATTGTCGGCCCCGATTTGCCTGGTCAAGGAAGAGAAATTCTTATGGATATGTAATAGTTTGCATTATCCATTAGATCGTCTTTTATAATCACTATATTTTGATTAAATAAATCTCCACATGGCTATTGGACAAAAACTAGAAGATGCAAGAAATCGTAAAGGTATTTCGATAAGAGAAGCCTCAGAATCAACAAAAATTAGGGGAGACTTTCTCACTTCTTTTGAATCTGGAAATTTTGATATTAATCTACCGGAGGTATACCTTCGAGGTTTCATTCGTGTATATGCTCGGTTTCTTGGTATAGATCCTGATTCGGCGGTCTCGGACCTAAATTTAGAAATTGGTACAGGTAAAAGTAAATCAAAAAAAACGATTGGGAAAATTGGAAATTCCGAACCCTCAGACTCTTCTAGTGAAATGGTGGCCGTCGAACCTTCTAGAAATGTGGGTCCCAGTTACTCAAAGGTAAATCACTCAAATAGATATATACTTTTATCAGCAATTATCGGTTCTTGTACAATTTTGCTCGTCATTTTTTTGATCTGGATTTTTTCTTCACCTGAAGGAAATCAAAATATTTCCTCCAACCTACCCGTCGAAAAAAAATTATCTATCCGAGAAACTGTTTCAGAAAACTCGAACGAATCATCTAAGGCAAATTCAGTTGAAGTAGCCGACAATTCTATTCTCAGATTGGCCGCTGTAGGAGAGATCGAAAGATTAATCATCAGCGATGAGGGAAAGTCACCCAAGGTCTTTCACGAATTCAAAAACTTGAGCAGGGGATGGGAGCAAACGATACCATTCACGCAAAGCTTTAGGTGCTATAGTTCCGCCTTACAGCACATAAGATTTGCCGTCGATGATGGGATTGAGAAGCAAGTTAGTGGGGAAGGTGCGGGAAACTTTAGTTGGCCGGGAAAATAACCCAAACCCTCAACGGGTAGCTACTGATTGGTACTTAATAAACCAAAACCAGTTTTGGCCTTTGAGCAGGGCAGAAAATAGGACAGGAATATCCTCTCCCGATCTGGTGCGTAAGTTTAAGTTAAGATCCAATATATTTTTATTCTGAAGAATTTTCAATACGCTAGCATTTACAATTTCGAGGTATTCCGGGGAAACAAACTCCCAAAAGGGGCGCTCGCGAAGTTCTGAATCTGGATAACCAAGTAGTTTGGAAATATGGTGTGCGTTGCCGTGAAACTTTAACTCACCCTGGGTGATTTCAATGATCCCGGAATACTCAGCTTGTTGAGTCAGGCGATCCAAAGAAAAGTGTCTCTCTGTTGTAAAAATGGATCCTTGATCGGCAAACTTGCTGTTCTGGTAATGTTTCGGGGTAAAATTGGATCTCTTTTTGAATGCTCGATGAAAGTAATGAACACTCTCAAAGCCACAAGCTTCAGAAACCTTTTTAACACTAACTTTTGAACAAGATAGCATTTTTTTGGCTTGAGCTATTCTTGTTTGGATCAAATCCTCTGTTGGACTTATTTTAAAAGTTGATTTGTATAGAGAAGCGAATCGACTAGTACTAAGATTCATTTTTTTTGCCATCTCATCAATTTTCCATGGGAGGGAAAACTTTTCATGAATTTCAGCTCTTAAAGCCCTAAGATTTTGAGAATGGTCTGGAAGGGCTTCGACGAAGTCATGATTACACAGCCTGAATGTTTTACTCAACAGTTCAAGAATGTACGCGAAGCACAAACTTTCCCAGTTCGAGTTTTCGTTATCAATTTCGCCCCTAATCTTCGAAATTATGTTTTCCGAATAGTGGATTTGTAATGGCTTTAGTAATACATTTGCCTCAATATTAGATGAAGTAGTAAGCTTCATGGCGAGCGAACCTTTGTAGGCAACATAATGGTAGCTCAGTGGGGTATCACTGCCGACTGGTTTAATCGAGAATGGTTCACCAGATGTACGCAAGTAAACCGATGAAGGACTCGCATCAATCAAAGAGTCGTTGGCCTCGATTGATGCTGGGTTTTGAAAAACTATAAGATAATTGTAGTTATCCTGAGAATCAAAAAATTCAATCGAGTCACACGAAGTAACGCAAATTATATTGTGAGATTTTAGTTTCATAGGGCATAATTACCCAACAAAACAAGATTGAATATTACAAGCTTAAAAGTGAAGTATCTTTCTGACAATTATTGATCTGCATCAGGATCAACGCACTTAGGACCCTTCAAGGCATCTTTTTGCCCAACTAACTGGGGGTATTCTTCCGCTTTCTCGTTCAACTCGATCCATTCCTGCAGTTCTTCGGGAACATCCATATCTGGGAAGATCGCTTCAACGGGACATTCATCCATGCAAGCATTGCAATCAATGCAAGTTTCCGGATTGATGTATAGTCGATCGGGTAGCTCATGGAAAGCATCAACAGGGCAAACAGAAACGCAACTTGTGAACTTACAATCCACGCATTTTTCGGTAACTACATAGCTCATGATTTAAGAATAAATGATTAAAAAAACCTAACTGGAGATGAATTCTCTTCAGCCATACGACGATGTTGCTCGTCGGAGCAAGCAGAATCGATCGGTATTCTTGGTTTTTCTTCGTTTTCTTCAACAAGTTTTTTTG
>JAYQBP010000089.1:0-7074 GCA_038137385.1 Opitutales bacterium
GGATATATTTTTAGAAACCCTGCTCTGCTCTGATTTAGCTCTTATAAAATCTAACCGCTCAGGAGTGGGTTCTAATGAACAAATTTTATTTTGTTTTGCTAATGGTATAGTGAACTGTCCCCATCCGGCTCCGATATCAAGAATTTTTAAATCTGTGGGCTTTATGACTTTATCTAAAAATTTTGTTCTTTTACTACTAGTTATAATATCGTAAAGCCATGGGTTATTGGCTTCGAATTTTTCTCTAACTGCCTGTTTCCATGGTGTTCCATTTTCAATTTCCTCAATGATACTTCGAATATTTTCTTCTTTAGTATCTTGGTAGCAATTCTCAGGTTCTGAAGTAAAAGTATCTCCCCACTCTAATGAATGATTTTGTTTATTAAATTTGAAGCTAACTTTTTCAGTGATATCCCTTCGTTTATTTTCTGAAAAACTGAAAGCAAGAGCGATTGGGGTAATTAGAAAAGAAAAGAAAGCAGATTTTTTTAACCATTCTATGCCTAGAAAATCAGACATCTGCCAATGATCGAACGGTTCTTTAAGCGATAGTTCGATCACTGGGTCGTTACAACCATTATGAGTTGTTGCAACTACATTTCCTGCATCGTTCATCACCAAATCAACCTGCTGGACAGCTTTTAAAAATTTTAAATCAAATTCGTGTAGAACTTTATGCTGATTACCAACTTTCTCTTTGCCGAGAATGGAAATACTTTTAATCTCAAAACTACCAATACATTCGAGAGGATCAAATCTGAGACTGAGGATTTTTTTGGCAGGGAGGTCTAAAGCGAGTTTGCCAGTTTGATTACCACCGAAACTCTTCCTAACGGAATGACTTTCGTTATATCCATTTCCAATATCATAGAAGATTTGGCATGTTGACTTTTGCTTAGACTTAAAAATTAAATTAAGAAAATATGTAACAGCATGAGTTTGTGAGTAATATGATAGTATTAAACCAATCGATATGCCGATAATTGTGAGAATGAAAAACTTTGGTTTATTCAACTGCATTTAATATTTTAAATCTTGTGATCTTCGTAAGTAATCAGAAAACTCAAACTAGCTACAAACATTATATATGTGAGCACTACATCAGTTTGCCAAATACTCCAACTACATGAAAAAAGAATTACTACAGTAGTAATAATAGAAATTATATAGGGTGCCGTAGCTGTGTGCTTAATGGTCTTGGTAATGAATCGACTAAACTTGTAGAGGAAAAATGTGAGCATCAGTGCTCCAACAAGACCAAATTCAATCCAAATCAGGGCAACAAAATTGTGTGGATGATTCCCAGGGAATGTTTTCGACGAATATAACCATTGTCGAGCACTAGAATCAATCTCAGGTAAAAATGGAATTATATTTAGTGACAATGTTGAGCCAAACCCTCTGCCAAATATTAATTCGTCGACAATTACATTTGAAGCTACCTCCCAAAGTAAGAATCTTTGATATAAACGATCGTATGCTGAATCTAATTCAGCAAGTGGTAAAATTTGTAACACAAACGGAAATAGCAATATGTATAAAAGTAAAGCCCTGTAAACTATCGCCCAACTAACAACCGGACTAGATTTGCAAAGCAAGAAAACGATAATCGAAAAAATAATCGCCACTTTTGCTGACTCAGAATAAGAAGAGAATAAGGCAAAAAGAAAAAGCAATACTGTAATGAATTTATTATATTTGGAGTAATCTTTTATAAAGAACATCGATGGCCAAAAGAGTATAACTAGCCAAAAGGTATGATGTTTTTCATTCCAATCACCTAATGCACAATTAATTAATGATGTATTTAAAATTTCCTTAATATAAAATCCTGTGTTTTGTAGAATTATCAAAACACATAAGAAGAGAAAGATAATCCAAGTTGTTCGTTTTACCCAATTCGAACCTTTAATTCTAAATATTAGCACTATCGATAATCCTAATATGCACTTGCATGCTGCACAGTAGACCCAATTATTTTCAGTATTGGACCATATTGGTAAAATGATGCTAAGGATACATAAAAGGAAAAAGACTGAAATGTATCGTAATGAGCTTCTAACGAAAGATAAGTCTGACTTTACGAAAGAAAGGGCTGTTAAGCAAATGAAAGCCATAGAGAGGAGTACAGAATTTCCAATCGAATCAATATTTCTTGCGAAGAAAAATGAGTAGGTCGAAAAAATAGCAAGAAGGCTAACTTGTGCTATGGAAACTAGGTTTTTCTGTAATCCACTTTCCATATGATTAGTTGTGTTATTGTTTTAGAACCTAATGCTGCCATCGCAGTTTGCGATGCCCAAAGAACCGTCTGAATTAATAATTTGTAATGCTTCAAAATCATAGCGTCGATGAATCACTTCAACTCTTTATCCTCTTGAAATCTATTCACTCTGAAAGAAATAAAATATCTTCATACAGCAATATTTGTAGCGAGTTGAAAAGTTATTTTGAATTTTAGGTAAATAGTTGGAAGTTTGCTGAAGAGTCTAATGTGCCCATAAATTGGATGGGCACTTGTATCCATATTTTTTGATATTTTGTGTATTTGTATGCAAGAAGCAAAAGACAAGCAGAAGAGTAGAGTCCAATTGTAAGTCTTCGATAAATTGGTTCTGCCCGCTCAATTAATGGATGACTTAGAAAGTAATTTATCTCCTAAACTGCATTCTTCAATAACATCTAATGTCTAGATGCGAAGACTCGGCGAAAATGAGTCCATGGGTCGGAAGAAAATGTCAGATTTGAACTGCTGTAGAAAAACTGTAAAGAGTCGACCATAATGCCATATTTTGGTTCAAAACTAGCCATTTTTTGCAATTGAAACAAAGAAATGCAGAAGCTTGAATCAGATGCAGAAAGTAAAACATTTTAGTTAAAAAGAAACAGGTAATCCTAATATCCAGAATTTTATACAGGGAAGTAGATATGGAATTGAAAATGCCCAACCAGATTGGAAATAGTCCTTTGGTAAGTTGACGCCTTGGGAACTATCCACTAAAGCCATTTAGAGGTAAAGTGTGATGAATTTTAATTTGTGATAGCCCTAGTTCACTATTTTTTTAGTAGGTAATATACACTTCCTCGATCTTCCATTCTTTGATTTCCAGTAAGAACATTAAAATGATGATCCACTATATTGGGGCAAATATCATTGATCATTTTGTGGAAAAAAGACCGACTGAATCTTGAGCCCCATGTCCAACCTGGTGCAGGTGATTCGAAATATGTATCATCATCTTTTGCCAAGGAGACGACGCTTTGGACGATAAGAAATTGTCGTGCTTGAACAAATGAATTCTGGAGGATTTCCCTTGGATTAGTGACATGATAAAGCCCTCCAAGATTTGCGACAATATCTGCTTGTTCAAAAGACGATTCCTGATTGATTTCAGATTGTACGAAGCGACAATCTTGCAAACCAAGTCTCTCGACAATTGATTCAGCTTTATTGAGGTATCCTTGGCTATCATTATCTATTCCAATACAGGGAGAGCAACCTAGTCTGGAAGCAACCATTGTATAGTATCCATCAGCACAGAAAAGTTCGGTAAATGAGGGGTTGGGCGAGTCCGCTTTAGTTTCGCATTTCGCTCTCGCATAAGCAATGTAAGCAGTAATTACGGGTGCCTTAGCTTTTTGATTTTTGATAAATTGATCACTCAATTGTTCGTTATTTACACCGAAAAAAGAAAAGTCGTGATACAGAGGACCAATGTTGGCGAGGTCATTTGCACTTTTCTCTGAAATGGGTGACATGTTCGTATTCTGGTTGATAAATTAAAAGGCTTGATTTAACAAATGCCTTCGGGTGCTGAATTGAAATTTATGGAACTGAAACAATTGGCTATGCCGATTGATCCATCTAAATTCAAAACCTTTATTTTGATTGCGTCATACCTTCTATGAATCACTTGGAGTTGATCTTTCTCAAACCTCGTCAATCCCAGTGAAATGAGGTAATCACCAGAACCCAAGTTTAGGTATTGTCGAAATGATACCTTTATTTCGGAACCGACTTCCAGGTCATCGGTTGATATATTAGCAAAATATGTGTTTTGACCGTAAATCTGTTGGCCCTTAGTATCGCGTATGATCATAGCGTAGATGGGTTTGGTGATTTTTTCCTTAGACCTTGCCCGAAATGAAACTGAAAACTTTTTGCCCGATTCCAAAACAGTACTCCTCTGCCCTTTTGCGTCGAAGACTTGAATATCACAAATTTGTGCTTTTAGACTCCCATAAGTGAACTCGTTAATTGACATGGAAATTCCTGACTGTTCGGCATTTAGCAAAGCTTTTCGATTCGAATCAGGTATTTCATGTTGAGTGTTCTCGATTTGCTTGTTCTTGCTACTTTGCTCAAGATTTTCCGGTGTCGAGAAATCTAAGTCTTTCTGAGCTAAAATTTTGGAATATTCATTAATAACATCGATTGGCTTTCCAAACAGCTTCAGTTGACCGTTATGGAGAAGAATTGATTTGGTGCATAGTCTAGCAACTGAATTTAAATCGTGGGATACAAGAATTAATGATTTCCCTTTACTTTTAAACTCTTCAAAAAAAGTAAAACATTTTATTTGAAATCTTGCGTCTCCGACTGCCAGTGCTTCGTCAATAATAAGAACATCTGCGTCAACATGTATAGCAACAGAAAAAGCGAGCCTAAGACACATGCCTGTCGAAAGAGTTTTAACTGGTTGGTAAAGAAAATCTCCAATGTCAGCAAATTCAATGATCGACTTTAATTTAGCATCAGTTTCATCTTTGGTTAATCCATGGAGGCTTGCAGAAAGTTTTACATTCTCTATGCCGGTAAAATCTGGGTTAAATCCAGATCCTAGTTCAAGCAAAGCCACGACTTTTCCATTGAGTCTGACGAATCCTTGAGTTGGCTGCATGGTTCCAGTTATTATGTTTAGAAGAGTACTCTTCCCAGAACCATTTAGTCCAATAATGCCTAGGGATTCTCCTCTCGATAGAGTAAAGCTTAACTTAGTTAAGGCATCACAGTATGCAGTATTCTGAGTTTTCTTTGACGGTTTAAAAAGAGATTCAATTAATGAGTGCCAACCAATCCTGCTAGGTGCTTTGTTTTCTGGTGTCCTAGGAAATTGTTTAGAAATCCCAGAAACTTCTAAAACTTTCTGTTCTTGAATCATAGTAGGTCGGTACAGTGAATGCCAAATAATGTAGTAAATCCTGAATAACTTGGTATGAACTAAATAGTGATCATATTAATAGGAGGCAAAGGTTATGTTGCATCCTCACTTTGCAAGATAGTGAGGAATTTAGGTACTTTCATTTTACCTATATCTCGTCGTGATTTTGATTATTATAATCATTCAATTCTTAAAAATGCTCTTTTAGCTCGAAAAGCTTCTATTGTGATCAATGCCGCTGGTTTTACAGGAAAACCGAATGTGGATGCCTGTGAATCTGCTAAGTACGAGTGCCTTCAGGGAAATGCTGTGTTACCGGGAATCATTCGTGAGGTGTGTGAAGATTTAAGAATTCCTTGGGGTCATATTTCAAGTGGTTGCATTTATTCCGGCAGACGAGCCGATGGCAAAGGATGGACAGAAGAGGATGAGCCCAATTTTTCCTTCCGTTCCCCACCATGCAGTTTTTACAGCGGAACTAAAGCCCTTGGGGAGGAAGTTTTGGAAGGGGCAGAGAACTGCTTCGTATGGCGGTTACGCATTCCATTTAATCATGAAAACAGTCCAAGAAACTACCTGCAAAAACTTTTAAATTATGAAAACCTTCTTGAAGCTGAGAACTCGGTATCTCACCTGGAGGAGTTTTGTCAAAAGTGCGTTGAATGTTTCACCAAAGATGTGGAACCCGGAATTTATAATATGACCAATCCAGGTTCGATCACTACTCGTCAAGTGACCGAATGGATGATTGAAGAAGGACTTACGGAAAAAAAGTTTAATTTCTTTGACTCCGAAGAAGAGTTTATGAAAAGGGCCGCGGTGGCACCTCGATCTAATTGTGTTCTCGATACTTCCAAGGCCGAAAAAGCAGGTATTGGAATGAGACCGGTCGAAGATGCGATGATTGACTCAATTCGCAAGATGCGTCAGTCAATAACTTGATGAAGATTGTACTGATAACAGGAGGACTCGGGTTTATTGGGTCTAACTTTATTCGTATGCTATTAGAAGAGACCCGTTGCGAACGAGTGATCAATTTGGACAAACAGACCTATGCTGGGAATCCCGAAAACTTAGCGGATCTCGAAAAGGATTCACGGTATGTTTTTTCATTGGGTGACATTACTGATGCTAAGTTAGTTTCTACACTTTTGGAAAACTATCAGCCCGATGCGTTGGTAAATTTTGCGGCAGAAAGCCATGTGGATCGATCGATTGATGGACCTGAACCTTTTGTGCAAACCAATGTTGTAGGCACACTTAAGCTCCTGGAGTCGTTTAAATCTTATTTCGATACTCAATCCGATGATAGAAAGTGCAAGCTTCGGTTTCTCCATGTCTCCACCGATGAGGTGTATGGCTCTTTGAGCAAAGATGATCCTGCTTTTTGCGAAACAACATCTTATGCACCCAATAGCCCATACTCCGCCTCCAAGGCGGGGGCTGATCATCTTGTTCGTGCCTACCACCATACATTTGGTCTGCCTGTTTTAACCACGAATTGCTCAAACAATTATGGACCTTATCAATTTCCGGAAAAATTAATTCCGCTGATGATTCTCAATGCGATCGAAGGAAAGGACCTTCCGATCTATGGTGACGGTGCAAATATTCGGGATTGGTTGCATGTCGAAGATCATTGTTCCGCCATTTGGGAAGTTCTACAAAGGGGCAGGGTGGGTGAGACTTATTGTATTGGGGGAAATTCGGAACGTACCAATTTGCAGGTGGTGGATACCATTTGCCAACTACTGGACGAGATTCGCCCAGATGGAGCACCTCATCAAAACTTAAAAACTTTTGTCAAAGACCGGCCTGGGCATGATCGCAGGTATGCGATCGATTGTACTAAGATAAAAGAGGAACTGGGATGGGTTCCGCAATATGGATTTGAGGAGGGAATGGCACAAAC
>JAYQBP010000090.1:0-6507 GCA_038137385.1 Opitutales bacterium
AAAAAATAAAGATATTTCATAACTCGATCAACAAGGGATCCTCGTACTCTAGAAATTTAGGTATCAAAAAGTCTTCTGGAAATTATTTGTTATTCCTAGATCAAGATGATTACATAAGCTCGGACTTTGTTAAAGAGATCCTCGGTCATTTGATCAAAGTTCCATCGGAAATGGAAGTTGCGGCGATCCACACTTCATATTTCATTGTCGATGACCATGGAGGTAATCCAATATTTTCTTCGGTTGAAGATATTGATCCCGATGAGTTTTTAGGCTACCAATTTGTACGTAACCGAATCTTGTCAAACTCCGGAACGGTTGTAAAAAAATCGATACTCAAACAAGTTGGTGTTTTTGATGAGAGTCTTAAGTTTTCTCAAGATTGGGATCTTTGGTTAAGAATCGGAAGAGTCGGTATTTTTAATTACCTGCCCAAACCCTTAACCTACATTCGAAGACATAAAGATAATACTTCAAACAATATTGATGGCTTTCTTAGAGATGAAAAATCCATTTTAAAGAAATATGACTTGAAGTTTATTGAATCCCAAATATCGGCGAGAAGATTATCTAATTACTTGAACTCCTTGTCCTTTATTTCGATTCTACTTAGGTTAGGCGAGTATGAGATTATTGAAGATAGGCTAAAAAAAATTAATCCAGACGATAATTCTCAAACTGAACACCACTTTTATTTCGGCTTACACTATTATTATTTGAGAAAGTTAGAAATGGCTGTTCACTCTTTCAATCAAGTTTCGTCGGATAGCTCCTATTATCATTCAGCTCAAAATAATCTAAGTGCCATTTATATACTGAAAAATGACAAAAAATCCGCATATCGAGTTCTCAATAAACTTTTAAAGAACAAACCTAATTTTCAAGATGCCCTTCACAATTTAAAATTACTTGATAGTTTGGTGTTGGAATCAAGTAGAGCAAAGATCACGACACGACCACTTAGGAATATTTTATATTCATATCGCGGATGAATAAAAATTTACTTTTTCTAAGTGTTGTATTTATATTAATTAAATGAACAAAGATAAGGTAGTTTCTCTCCAGTGGGCGATCGATGAGTTGTCCAAACAACGCGAGGATTTGGATGCGAAGCTCAAAGTAGCCCTCAAAAGGGATGAGACCCATGCTTTGATCGAGGAAGTCATGGCCCAAAGGAAAGCTTTGGAGAAAAGAATTTCTGCCTTGGAAGATGGCCTGAAAGCTTCGTCTGATCTCGTGGATGTACCATGTGATGAACTTGAGTCAGAGATGCAAAAAATTGACGAAAAGTTAGATATTGCCAAGGAGAGGCTTCATACCATCGAACAAGAGGAATACTTAGAAGAATTGGGAAAGTCTCTCAACCGCACGAATCCTGACAAAGAAGACCCTAGTTCTAGTTTGTCGATTCAACCAGACACTTCTTCCATCGAAGATCTCGGATTAGTCCCGCCAGTCGAAAAGGTCTCCTCCACTTCCTCCTCCCCAACAACCCATTTTTCCGCAGAAAGTGAAGTGTCCGATTCTGCTTCCGTTTTTACTCAAGCCAAACCTATGAAAACCTCGAACCGTTTACCAAATCAAGAAGTACAAACTGAGGAATCGTCCACCACTGTGACCGTTGAGCAACCTGAATCGCTCTCCAAACAAAGCGTTCTTTCATTGGAAGAAACTGCCAAACATCTTGGAATTGAACCTGATTTTCTCACCGAAAAAGCGATGAACGCAATCCTCCGAATGATTGCAAGAAACGGGGGCAAACTCACTTTCCCTCTCGAAGTTGACCAAATCGACTAAGCTGCTTTTTATCTAATTTTTTCCAAGCCCTGCAACCGCAGGGCTTTTTTGTTTAATAACGAATTGAAAAATTTTGGAAGTGAGGAAGCCCTGCCCTCTTGTCCACTGATTTTTGGGTCCAGTAAGCTTTCATTGTGGAATCAACCGTTTCGATAAAGGATTCAACTTCCTTGAGTTCCCCTTCTGCCAGCAACTCAACCGAACCATCCAGTAAGTTTTTAACATATCCGGTACACTTAAAATTTTCAGATAGGTGACAAACCTGCCAACGAAACCCCACACCCTGAACCCGTCCCTGATATGTCACCTCAATTCTTACCATTTCATTTGTCCTCTTTATAAAATACCAAAAAATCCATTTGACCACATGAGCATTACCCTTGAGATTAAACGAATCTTGGACGCCCTCAAACCAAACCAATGAGCCAATACGACTTCGACAGCAACCAAGAAGGAGATTGGGAAGAACCTGAAAGCACTGCTTGGAACGAAGCAGACTGGCAGACTTATGTTCGTAAGTCAGACCGTGAGATATCCAGATTTATTACTGCGTACAACAAATGCAGAAATGATCCAGATCGTTTAGAGGCCACTTCCAAAATCATGGGTTGGTCCAAAGACGACTGGTCATGCTTTGATGAGTTGGAGTTAGACGAGGAGGAAATGAAAGATATCCGCCCGGTTCCAATCGATGACATTCAGCAAATGGAACCCTACACCGTGCACAAACACCCCGTGTATGTTTCCACTTCTGCACTCTTTTGTTTTCTTCGCTCTTCTTGGGAGCATATGATGATGCACAACAGAGAAAAACCTGCACCCAATCTTTCTTGGAGTTACTGTGCTAGCCTAGCGGATTCTGAACGCCACTGTATACTCGCTGCCACATCGTTGGACTTAGGAGATTTTTTATTAGGCCTCTGTCACCTTAAACGGGCCCATGCCGCGCTCAATGAGTCCATGCGTCTCAATCGTCTTTTTTCCCACCACAGCGAGAAGATTTTCCGCGAATATTTAGAAGAGTCTGATGTAAGAATGCATGATCTAAGAGAAATCTGTTTGCGGGTTATGGGTGACTGCAGAAGGTAGGCTTGGTCTCGCCTTTTTTCGTCTTACGAGGGCACAAACCTTTACTTATTAAGTCTCTTTAGGGCACTATTTTTGGCATCCCCCATCCCTAATTCCTCGGCAAATTTAAATAACAGATGCTTTTCGGGAGAACGATCTTTTAATCCTATACGTGCTCTTTCCCGCCCAATGATTTTCATGGCATAATAATCCAAATAAAATGGATTCCGACTTAGTAAAAGCAAAGACTCACTTCTTAGAAATTCTGAATTGAAATTAGTCCCACCACTAATTTGCATCACCGAAAAATCGATCAAAGAAAATAAGGTTCGATTCTTGAATTCAGGTATGGCAAGAATTTCTGACACCGTGGCTGGCCCCATTGTTGTATCCTTTTTAAACCTCCCCACATTGCTCGATGCATTTAATGTCACACTGGTTGTGGCTCCATCAATTCCCAGAAAATGGTTATCTTTCGCCCTGGCTAAATTAATCCAATAAACCTGGTTTAAAAAAAGACAGGCAGGAAGCAGGCTTTTACGTGATTCCTCCATTCCACTTTCTAAATCAGGAGAGATTGAAAATAGGCTCCCCTGATCTACGAAAGTCGGAGGTAATGCACTCCTGTGAAACCAGTCGGGATGAAAATATCCTTTCTTCTTTGAGGTAAAGACAGAATAACCATAAAAATCTTCCCTCAAGATATTTTCAAGAACTGGGTTTAAATCATATGCAACCAAAGAAATTTGATCTCTTTTAAAACCTCGGAGATCTAAGAACCTCAAGAGTTTTTGGAGTAATTCAATCCGAATATTGAAAGCTGGGTAAAAACGAGTTTCTAAATTGATAGCTATCCGGGGAAAATTATCCGGGATGATCTTTAGACCGGTGTCATGCTCCATGTTTGATATTAATCTTACTAGTCCAACTTGCTCAGACTTCGATAAATTTTTATCAAATTCTATCTGGTATACTTTTGCGTCTTTTAAATCAGGCTCTTTTAATGAAAAACTTTGAGCAATTAATGTTACTGACCCCAAAAATGAAACCAAGTATAGGTTGAGAATGCAGACCCTTGCTTGACTTTTCCAATTTCTGTAAAAAGAACAAATCATGTTAAATTGTCTTCCATGGTTATCCACCCTTGTCAGATGGTCAATCTTGCTCGGCGTTGTTAGCTGTTCATCTGAACCGGACCCGCTTGCAACGATCGAGAATAAAGAGACAAATCCCCCTATGTCTCTACAAAATTTAGACCTTAGCCAAGTTTTGGAGTTACGGATTGAGGGGAATACACAGGGTGCTATAGAAATTCTTCGGTCATTAAACGAAAAACACCCCACATCCGTTGAAGTTTTATCCCAGTTAGGAAGAGCATTAATCGATTCTGAACAATATTCTTTGGCGGCTTTTCGTTTCGAACAAGCCCTCTCTCTCAACCCAGATAAGAACTTAGCCATGGAGGCTGCGGAAGCTCACTACCTCGCCCAAGATTTTGAATCTGCCATTGAACGCTACCGGTATTACTTATCCTCAAACCCTTTGGATTTTAAAAGCCGCCTGATCTTTGCCCGACTCCTCGCAGGAATGGGTAACGATACCGAAGCTTTAAATTCATTCACTCAAGCGAGCGAGGATGCTACTGCTGAAGATTGCTTGCTTATGGGAGACTTATTCCTAAAGAAAAATCTTTTTACTCAAGCCAAACATTGGTACGGAGAATCTTCCCGGAGAAAAAGCGGGTCCCCAACCCTTCCCCTTCTTGGTCTTCTTAGGGTAGCCAAGGCAGAAAATAAGGGAAATGATGCCGAAACCATCATTTTAGCACTCGAAAAATCAGACCCTGGAATCTTAGACCAAACTGATCTTGCAGAATTTTCGACCAACTTATTGACCAGAAGAAGGTTGGCTGACTTTATTTCCCGAGGAATGGATACACGAGGTAAGTCTATTTCCGAATTGGCTTCTGGACTCCTTGCGGGAAATATGAGTTCTCCTGAACGAAGCCAATCGGTGACCAGTAAATCGAAACTCCCCCCTAGAAATAATGAAAACTTCGAGGAAAACAATGAGCCAGAGGAATCCAACCAATCTTCCTCAACCATGCAAACAGCTCAAAGTAATCCCCCTCAAAAAGAGTCAACCTTCAGCTTAGCTGATGCATTTGCAGCTCCTATCGGAGAAGTTCAAAGTGTTGCTGGAGCATTCGACCCTCCAATCGATCTTGGCAAAAAAGCCTATCTCAACGGCTCCTACACATCCGCTCTCCTCCATGCACGCGACGCTCTAAAAGAGAATTCAAAAGATGCATATGCTTGGCAACTTTGCTCCCAGGCTCACTTTCAATTGGGTGAGACCAATCAGGCTGAAATGACTATCCTTGAAGCAATTCGTCATCAACCTCTCGATTTAGACATGCGGATGGATTATCTGCGTATTGCTCGTGAAACCTTATCAAGCAAAAGATATTTGCAAGAATTAGAAAAGGTGCATGACATTTTTCCTGATTCCACGGAAATCTTGTGGGAACTTGCCCGTCGCTACCACATGGTTGAGAATATGCCTGTTACTGCGGCAGTGCTCTATCGGAAAATTACCGAAATTGCTTCCTCTGACAGCCCACTTGCAGATCAAGCAAAAATGGAACTAATCAAATTGAAAGATTTGTAATTCCCCAATATGAATCTCGATCCCCTATTTTTGTCTCCCTAATGCCAAGGATCGCCGATGGTTTTGTCAATGAACTCAAGGGAAGAATTGATTTGTACGATGTTGTCAGCCCTTATGTTCAACTAAAAAAAAGTGGGACGAGTTGGGTTGGTTTAAGTCCGTTCAGCCAGGAAAAGTCACCCTCTTTTTATGTTCATCCCGACAAAGGTTTTTTTAAATGCTTCAGTTCGGGAGAAGGCGGAGACGCCATCTCTTTTATCCAAAAGATTGAAAATTTGGAATTTACCGAAGCTCTTGAATTACTGGCTCAGCGATTCAGTATCCCCCTACGCTATGCAGAGGATAAAGGACATCCAATAAAGCCAGCAATCTCTCGATCTCTTAAGTCAGACCTCTACGAATTACACAAACTGGTTGCCGAATGGTTTCATCAAAATTTACTTTCTAACAATAAGGAAGCTCAGAGTGCGAAAAAGTACTGGTTAGAAGACAGAGGATTTAGTCTGGAAACTGCGAAGGAGTTCTTGATCGGATATGCCCCTGTGGACCGCTTTGCTCTGGCTAAGTATCTTAGCACAAGAAATTTCTCGGATCCCGTTTTAAAAAAGTCAGGATTATTTCGTGATGGGAAAGGCCAAGAAGTGGGACCTGCTGTTTTCACTGGTCGTCTAATGATCCCCATCTGTGATAAAATTGGTAGAATTTGTGCTTTTACTGCCCGAAAACTGGCTCAAACTCCAGAATGGGGAGATCGAAAATCCCCCAAGTATGTAAACTCTCCAGAAACTCCAATTTTTGAAAAAGGAAACCTTCTGTTCAATCTTCATCTAGCCAACAAAGAGATTTCTGAGGAATCAGAATTTTTACTTGTCGAAGGCCAATTAGATGCCATCCGATGCTGGAATATGGGCTTTCGCACAGTTATTGCTCCGCAAGGAACCGCGTTTAAGGACAGCCAGGCCCTACTGCTTT
>JAYQBP010000091.1:0-6498 GCA_038137385.1 Opitutales bacterium
AAAAAAATAAGCTGAAACCCTCCGTCCATCTCTCCCGTGCATTCGGTTACCGAGAGCTTGGAATGTACGATCAATCCTTCCTTGAATTAGAAGAGATACAGGGCGATGAGAAGTGGTCATTTGAAGTATTGGAAGCGAAGTATCTAGCCTGCAAAGGAGCCAAGAAGTGGGAGCATGCAGAGGCTTATTCAAATGGTATGCGTATCTATCACCCTAATCGTATTGATGGCTGGATAAACCAAGCCGAATGCCTTTGCGAGTTGCACAGTGCAGAGAAGGCGATAGAGGCTCTGTTATTGGACGAGGAATGCTTTAAACACTTAATTTAAAGGCACTTGGGCTAATCAAATATCTTTTAAAAAATGGAGCCACCTGTCAGGGTCGAACTGACGACATCCTCATTACAAGTGAGGCGCTCTACCAACTGAGCTAAGGTGGCAACCATAAGACATGTATTAAAAAATTTGGAAAGTATCAACAAGAATACTTTCTGTAAAAAGTATCTTATAAGATTCTTAAAATAACCGCAGGATAGAATTTAGATCGAATTGGATGCTAAAGTTTCCTGGACGATTACATCTAGGGGGCGGTTTAATTTAAGTTGGCTCTTTTTGGAGACAGTCACAGCTGTTCTACGGAGTTGCTCGTGCACCAGACGGTCCACTTCGTTCCAACAGGACTGTTCAATGTCGGGTGTGTAGGCAGACTTTGGGTCAACCATGGTGAGATGGGATTTCAAAAGCCTCAGTTTGGTTTTTTCGATTAGTTTAGGGTACTGTAATTCTAACCACCTGGAAACCTGAGATAGGTTCCATTCCTTGGCCGGTTCTTGGTTCAAGCTAAGCCATGGTTTTCGAGAGATGATGCTCTCATGCAAAGAGGATTTAATTTCAATAACTTGGAAGTAGAAATCCTCTGTGTTTAATTGCTTACTTAAATTACTGCTTTGAGTTTTTTTCAGGGAGCAACCGGCAATGCATACGACAAGGAATGAAAGGGCAAACTTCATATGCCCAAGTAATTACAACCTCAAACGCAAGTCAAATAATAGCATGATTTGTGTGAATAAGTGTAATAAGTTTTGTGCCTATTATGGTTAAATAAAAAAAGCATAAATTTGACATATGTAAAAACACCAACTATACTAGATATGCAAATAAACCTTAAACCTTCTCTGTTATGAAAAATATCATCTCTATAAAAATTCTATTTGTTATTGTTTTATCTAATTTTCTATGTGGGCAAGACCCATTCACGCTGAACGATGTGGAGCTAACCACGGGTGACAGAGAATTTGAACAAGGTCGGGAAATTCAATACGGTATCAGCCGGACGATCGACAATATAAGGGACGCAGGTATTTCAAAATTGATTGAAAAGCAAACTATAGACCAAACAGTTTTAAATAACTGGATTTCAGGGAGAAGGGCAAAAGAGAAAATGGACCATGGGAACTATAAACAGCACTTGGATTACAAACTCCAGAAATTAGCATGGGAAAAAGAATATCGAAAGAAAGCTCGGGAAGCTAGTCTCTATCATTCACTTTCAGAAGCATGGGAAACAAGTAGAACAGGGAAGAATGATGGTCGTATGTGGGAATATTTAAGCGATGCAGAAAGAGAAATGTATACTTTAAGATATCACAAATTTCACAACGCTGCTTTGCGTGAGGAAAAAGAAGAGGACATCAATACTAAATTAAAGATTTCTCAATCTGAGTATGCTCATGCCTGGAAAATTCGAAACCTAGGAAATGCTTCTGCTGAGGACTGGGATAACTTGCCGGTTACCTCCAAAAATAAATTTAGGAAGTCTTTTTATGACTACAAGCTAGCTCAATTGATTCGCCAAACTCCTATCTCTGAGCAAGAGTATGCAGTGGCTTGGGGAATTGCTCAAATTGGATCTGGGAATTTGGTTAGTTGGCACGAAATGAACGACCCTTCAATTAAAGAAGTATTTCGCAAAAATTATAAAAGTTTGAAAGTGCATTCTGGGATTGGTCTGCCAACCAATTTCATACAAGAAGAAAACGAGCCTGACACTTTGTTAGCTATTTCTAACTCTGCCAACCACATGGGGCGATAGATCCCTTGATTGCGGGCTCACTTATTATTTATTTCACAAGTGAAAATCTTGGATTTATCCATCCAGGACTCAAGTAAATCTTAACAGATTTTTTTAAGTCTTTTTTCAGTATCTTAACCATAACCAATCATTCCGTTATTCGTTTGTAAATTAGCCGCAAAAAACGCGTCATCGGGATATTGTTTTTCGATCTTTTTCATAAATCCCGACGGCATGCGGTAAGCACCCAAACTTACGGAATGAACCGATTCTCCGGAGACATGATCAAAGATCTTTTCAAAGAGAGCAGAGTACCGTGCCTCAAAGTCTACAGAATCGATCAGTGGGTCAATCCGTAACCCGACCTTCCATCCTTTATCCGCTAATGTGCTCATGGCTTTGATTCGGGCGTCAACTCTGGGGACTCCATGCTCAAGTTGAGAGCTAATTTCATCGGGGGTAAAACTGAAAGCAACCACTGCCCGATCGAGAGGTTTAGTTTTTTTGAGCGATTCGATGGCTACACTTTTTGTTCGTAACTCAATCCAGGTATTAGGTAGTTGATCAAAAAAAGGCAGAAAGTCTGCGGCAAATCCAGTGATCGATTCTAAGGCCAAGCTGTCGCAATCATATCCCGAAAAAAACCAGGTATCTTCTGAACAAGAAAAGGCCATCTTTTTTATTTCCTCTTTAAAATCATCAAAGTTTACAAAAAGTACATAGTGGGCCGATGGATACATTCCTTGGAGGAAGCAATACCTGCAATCATACAAGCAATTCAATAGGTGTGAAAAATAGAAATTATTCTTACCTCCTATGCCATAGCTTGGCGGGATGGAATGAATGTGCTTACCAGTCTGCTTAGCAAGAATCAGAGCGGGTTTTTTTTTCTGCAATCTAAAGCTCTGTGCCGAAGGGTTGAAAACTTCTTTATAATGCTTGCATCGAATGACAGATGCCCTGGGGAATCGTCTAAGAACCTGTTCGGTTTTAGGTAGGCTTTCTACACCTTCTTCCAAGTAGATTGTATCAATCATCCAAGTTTTCGATTGGGTTCTAAGTAGTTTCTTATTTGTTCCAGTGCCTCTTTCCCATTGGTTGAGGACTGAACTAATTCATCGATTTTTTTCATGTCTAATTTGAGTAATTTTGCATGTCGAATGAGATTTTTTAACTGATAGGTTCTTGTGATTGAGAAGGCGTGCAGTTTCTCTATCTGGTTACATAATGTTTGCACTTCCTCGTCAGGTCTCAACTCATGACTTAAGTGGTCAATCTGGGTGATTAAAGGATCTAACTCCATCATCTTTGCCTCGATTAACCGGGTAGCTTCCTTAGGTTTTATCTTTTCCACTGGGTTAGAAGGGGTATCAGAAATAACTTTGACAACTTGGATGAGTTCACGAGTCGACCAGTCGGAAGCGGCCTCATAAAAAGCATGGGCTTCCATATCATACCCAGTGCGATGCTCATACTGATTTACCGGTTTTGTGGAGGTGCACAATGTGGAGATTGGAAAAGAATGATCATATATTTGAGGTGGGAAAAAGGCTTCATCACTGGCATCATCTATTATCTTACCAGCCATAAAAAGTTCGCCCATGGGAAGGCTTCCATGACCAGCAATTCCCAGGTTGAGCCACCCCATATTCTTCTCGCCTTGAATCTGGGCCAAAAGTTGGGTGGAATCAAAGGCTTTTTCCCTTCCCAGACCACCAATAATGAGCGAATGCTGATCATTTTGAAATACTATGCCTTTGGGCGTGGCGATTTTTTCTAAATGATAAAATTCGATCACCGGCTGGGCTTCTGCGAGAAAGGCGACAACGAAATTCATAGCAACTCAATTTTGTGCACGGATTATGGGGCTATCGGATGCATAAGTTTGAGCGATATGTCGATACTTCGACGCATCCTCCGGTTTATTGCGCTTCTCGGAACCAATGGCGAGAATCATGCATTTGTCGACCAATACTTTCTTGGCGAGCGAGCATTGTGGCTTGGAGATCCTGGGATGCATTATAATATTCTTTAATGCTTCGATTCTAAAACGATCCATTCCCCAAGTTTTTGTAGATAATTGGTCCGGGTGTCCTCCGTGTTTAATGACCAACTTCTCACTCACGAATCCAAGTTCATGTTGCAAAAGAAGTTTTAACCAAAGTTCATAATCTTCGCAGACGGGTAAGTTTTCATTAAATAGACCAATCGATGCAAAAATTGATTTATGCAAAAGCACCGAGGATGGACAAATTAGACAATGCTTTAGGCTTCTCTCCCACAAGGAGTGGCTTGTCTTATCTAAATACTTTGGGGGAAGGACTTCATTGCCGTTACGGATCCATTTTTCTCCGGAGTGTATCGCAAATATGCTTTTATTTTCTTGAAGGTATAAAATTTGTTTTTCTAATTTTTGACAGACCCACTCATCGTCGGAATCGAGGAATGCAATCCAATCACCAGATGCCTTTCGGATTCCTTGATTTCTGGCTGCCGATACTCCCTGGTTTTGGGGGCTACGGATGACCTTTACCTTTTTAAACTTGGGCAACTTGGATGCATCCAAAGTGGGGGATGAACCATCATCCACCACAATAATCTCGAGGGGTGCGTAGGATTGTTTGATCACCGAAGATATGGCCCGAGTAACCAACTTCTGGCGATTAAACACTGGGATGACAACCGATACAGTATATGACATCCCTAATCTGAGCCTTCTTCCCGGGAGGGAAGGATACGAGTTTGATCTAGAAGACGTTTACCGAAATTTCTGTTTCCTCAAAACCAGGGGCACTGATGAGTAACTTACCTTCTCCGGGCTCTCCGCCTTTAATAGGAATGTTAACGGTCATATCGCCTTCTGCGATAACCGCCTCGGGCATAATGATTGAGTTTGGAATATTGGTTTTTACATCGATGAGCAAACCACCTGCTGGAGCCTCGTGATCGATCTTGAAAAGCAATGTGGCGGAATCCCCAGATTGAATGTCCAAGACATTCGGGCTTACTCCCAGTCTGCTTTCATCAATACGGAAATTCCCCACATCGAGTGCACCATGAGCACCTCCAACAAGCTTAACAGGATAGTCCAGACCTGAGGGCAGGGCAGGCACCACAAATCGCAATTCATTTTCGGATAAATAGCGGGTGGTCGCGTCTTGTTCACCGACTTGAATGAGATCATACTTGGTTAATCCCCGTCCTTGTACGGCAATTTCTGCCCCAACTGGACCGCGGTAAGATGCTAAATTTCCTACGAAGCGATTTTCAAGACGGAAAACCTGTAGGTCGCTGGTGACCGTTCTATTGGCCACATTTCCGTTGTCCAATACACTGGAATACTTGGCTTCGAAGTAGTAAGTAGCCTCATCAAAACCGCTTGGAAGCTTGTAGTCACAGCTCCATAACTCTGGGTTGAGATCATCCTGTACCATGACAAGCTTCTCACCGCCTACCACCGCAAACACTTCCACCGTATCAATCTTGACTCCTCTATCTTGAACCTCAAGTTCGGTTTGGAGAGTGTAGATACCCGATGGGTTCTGACTGATGTTCTTGGAAGTCAAATTGATGAAGTTGGGCTGTTGGCAGCCTGAGAAAAACCACATGCTTAGTGACAAGGCGGATAAAACGAGTAATTTGGAGAAGAATTTCATGGTCGTATGAATCAAACAGGTAAAGAATTGAATACCTTGGTGTTAAACAAGGAATTGGGCGGGCGCAAGAAACTAGCGCTCGGATTGTATGTCCATGTTCCCTTTTGTTCCACCACCTGTGATTTTTGCGCCTTCTATCAGGAAAAACCAAGCAAAAAAGGGATCGATGCTTATTTTACTGGTTTGAGGGATGAAATCTCCCGCTTCCCGCCAGACCGTCCGCTCTCCACCGTCTTTTTTGGTGGGGGTACCCCCGGTCTCCTTCAACCCGACCAACTTGACCAACTTTGCGGTCTGGTCAATACTCTGGAACTGGAAAGCGGTGCCGAATGGTCGATCGAGTTGGCCCCCTCCGAGATCACGCCCGAAAAACTTCAGGTTTTGCGGAGGCATGGGGTCAATCGCATCTCCATGGGGGTACAAACCTTTGATCCCAGGTTTATGGATGCGCTTGGGCGCAAGCACCCAGTCGAGAAAACCCTCTCTGCCTATGATATGATTCGGGAGGCAGGCTTTTCCTCGGTCAATCTCGATCTTCTTTTTGGTGCACCTGGTCAGAGTTTGGCCGACTGGGAGTCCGACCTCGCCCGGGCGGTTGAGTTGCAACCCGACCACCTTTCCACCTACTGCCTTACCTTTGAGGAGGACACCGCGATGTATGTCCGCCTTGCCGAGGGGAAGGTGAAAATCGATCCCGAACGCGAGGCCGAGTTCTACGAATTTGCCTGGGATTATTTGCCCAAGCATGGATTTGAGCAGTACGAAGTGTCCA
>JAYQBP010000092.1:0-6397 GCA_038137385.1 Opitutales bacterium
CATCGACTTTGACATCGGTTCCGCCGTACTTGCTGATCAAGACTTTGTCACCCTTCTTTACTTGAAAGGGAACATCATTGCCTGAGTCGTCTTTTTTTCCTGTTCCTAGGGCAACAACTTCTGCTTCTTGAGGTTTTTCCTTGGCTGAATCAGGGATAATGATTCCGCCTTTGACTTGCTCATCTTCATCGACTTGCTTGACGAGGACACGATCTCCCAGAGGAGTGATTTTTGGTTTACTCATATTCCTTAGTTTTGGGTTAGGTTATATTATTTGTTAACATACGGAAGCAGTCGCGAGAGAACTGCATCCTAAATGATTAAATTTAGTTATCCTTCTTTTCTTCTTGTTCTTCATCGACTACTTCGAAATCAGCATCGACGATGTCATCTGAATTGGATTTTTCATTTCCGCCCGATTTTGCTTGTGCAGCTGCCGCGGCGGCCGCAGCAGCAGGGTCGGAACCGTCGCCAGATTGAGCCGCTTGTTTTGCAAGCTCCTCAAATCCTTTTTCTAACTTCTGTTTTGCTTCTTTGAGATCGGATGGCGAAGAATTTTGATCATCCAATACTTTTTTGGCATCTGAAAGCATATCATTAATCGTCTTCTTTAGCTCATCAGGAGCTTGATCACCCAGATCAGTCAGTTGCTTTTCACATTGGTATACCAAAGAATCTAACTCATTGCGGATTTGAACGGAGTCTTTTTTCTCTTTGTCCTGCTCGGCAAACTTTTCGGCTTCTTTTTTGAGTCTCTCGACCTCTTTCTCATCCATACTTGAAGAACCAGATATGGTAATTTTTTGATCTTTCCCAGTATCTTTGTCTTTGGCAGTAACATTTAAAATACCGTTGGCATCGATATCAAAGGTCACTTCAATTTGTGGAGTACCCCGTGGTGCAGGTCGAATACCATCAAGTTTGAATGTTCCCAATGTCTTGTTGTCCTGAGACATCGCACGCTCACCTTGTAAAACAACAATATCAACTGCAGGCTGATTGTCCGCAGCTGTTGAAAACACCTGAGACTTTTTGGTGGGAATCGTCGTATTACGCTCGATCATAGGGGTAGAAACTCCACCGGCGGTCTCAATTCCCAAAGTAAGTGGGGTGACATCTAGTAACAAAACATCATTCACATCACCTTGAAGTACGGCACCTTGAATCGCAGCACCAATGGCAACGACTTCGTCAGGGTTAACTCCTTGGTGAGGATCCTTACCGCCTAATTCCTTTGCAATTTCAACAACGCGAGGACTACGAGTCATTCCACCGACCAGGACAAGATTGCCAACTTCTCCGATGCTCAGCCCAGAGTCCTCCAAGCACGACTTGAAAGGTTTTTTTGTTCTCTCGTAGAGATCATCACAGATTTGTTCAAGTTTTGATCTCGAAAGTGAAACATTTAGGTGCTTAGGTCCTGACGAATCAGCAGTGATAAAGGGAAGGTTGATATCGGTGGACTGAGAAGAAGATAAAGCCATTTTCGCTTTTTCAGCCTCCTCCTTGAGCCTTTGCATAGCCATTGGATCGCCCGAGAGATCCACTCCCTGCTCTTTTTTGAAGTCGTCTACTAGCCAACGAATAATTTTATCATCCCAGTTATCACCTCCTAGCTGAGTATCACCGTTGGTTGCTTTAACCTCAAACACACCATCAGCAATCTCCAAAACGCTAATGTCGAAAGTTCCACCACCCAAGTCATAAACAGCAATGGTCTCTTCGCCCTTTTTATCTAAACCGTAAGCAAGCGATGCTGCTGTTGGCTCGTTGATAATTCTTAGAACTTCGAGACCGGCAATCGCCCCTGCATCTTTAGTCGCACGGCGCTGATCATCATTAAAATATGCAGGGACAGTAATCACGGCTTGAGTTACCGCCTCACCCAGGTACGCTTCGGCATCCGCTTTTAACTTAGCTAAGACCATGGATGAAATTTGCTCAGGCATGAAGGTTTCTGTTTTACCCTCAATCTCGCACTCGATTACAGCTGCACCGTTTTTGCCCTCTACAACATTAAAAGGGAGGGTAGAAACTTCATCTTTTATCTCATCGTATTTCCGACCAATTAAACGCTTGGCAGAAAAAATGGTATTTTGTGGGTTCGTGACTGCCTGTCTTTTAGCTGCTTGACCAACAATTCTTTCACCTGTCTTAGAAAATGCGACGATCGAGGGAGTGGTGCGATTACCCTCCGAGTTGGGAATCACTTTGGGCTCACCAGCCTCCATGACAGCCATGCATGAATTACTTGTACCTAAGTCTATACCTAATATTTTGCTCACGTTTGAACATCTTGCACGTACCGTGCCTCTTTTAATAAATTCCTTTAGATATTGTTTATTAACACTTTAAGTAATTAATAAAAGTTAAACTATACCACTTTCAAACTAAACCGAGACAAGATGACACATTTTTGTGACCTAACTTGTCACTTCTTGTCACAGAAAATGACTAAGTTTCTGTTTCAGTTTGGCAAGAGGAGGGGTCGAGAGTATTTTAAGATAACATGTTTACTCACAACTCCACGAATCTCGCTGGCGTGCTTTCTAAAAAAATGTTCCGCCTTACGGGAAGACAATTCATCACCTATCACCGAATACGCTACGGTAGCATTTCTTAGATCGGCTGCCACATCAACAGCGGTTATTGTCCAACACACGGTCTCAGCGCCGTAACGGGTACTTAAATAGTTACCAATTTCCCTTTTGACCAACTCATTGACCCTTGCCAAACGAAGGCTCATTCCAAAAAATTTAGTTAGAGAGATGGACGGATTTTATCAATCTCGAAAGTTTCAATTACATCACCCTCTTGATATTTATCGAAGGAATCCAGACGCATACCACACTCAAATCCAGCCTTAACATCCGTAACATCATCCTTAAACCTTCTCAATGTATCAATTTTTCCTTCTGCAATTACTTCACCATCTCGAACCAAGCGTGCCCCTTTGTTACGAATGATTTTACCTTCCATAACCATGCAACCTGCAACAGTTCTTCCCTTACTGACTCTGAAGACTTGGCGAACTTCAGCACGACCAGTTTTATTCTCAACTAACTCAGGCTCAAGCAGTTCTGCCATGTTATCCTTAACCAAGTCGATAATTTGGTAAATAATACTATTTTGAAAAACTTGAACCCCAAGATGCTTAGCTTCTCCCATGACCCCGTTTTCTAGCTTAACATTAAAACCAAGAACATCCGCATTGGAGGTATTGGCCATTTTGATATCATTCTTAGTAATTTGACCAACATCTGAATGAATGATTTCTAATGCGACTTGATCGCTATCGATGAGTTCAAGCGAATCTTTTAATGCTTCTACAGAACCTCGCACATCACCTTTTAGGATGACTCGGTAACTGGTCGATTTACTCTTACTAATCGCGGCAAACAGAGCATCTACTGCAGCAGAATTTTCTGTATCATCATCGCCGGATTCTTCCGGGGTGGTATCGTCTTCTGATGGGAGTGCAAGAAGCTTTTTCTCCATAACAGAATGTTCTTCAGCTTCCCGTCTGGCAATACGTTCATTCTTAACTACTTTGCAAATCGCACCACAATCTGGAACTTCGGACCATCCCAAAACATTGACTGGGGTTGATGGAGGTGCCGTCTTTATTTGATTCCCCTGATCATCAATCATTGCCTTAACTTTGCAATACACCGAACCACAATGAAAAGAATCTCCAACTTTTAGCGTTCCTTTTTGAATAATGATTGTGGCGGTTGGTCCACGTCCAACTTCCATGCGTGCCTCAATTACAATGGCTTCTGGAACTGCACTTGGGTTTGCTTTTAACTCCATAAGCTCCGCTTGCAAAAGCACCATATCCAAAAGCTCGTTTATGTTGTCCCCTTTGAGTGCGGATATGGGAACCGTTACAATATCCCCTCCCCAATCTTCTGCAGGAATCGATCTTTCCTGCATCTGTGTTTTAACTTTATCTATATCCGCTCCCTTAGCGTCCGTTTTATTGATGGCTACCATCAAGGAAGACTGAGATCGCTGAGCAAACTTAAGGGCCTCCTCAGTTTGAGGCATAAAACCATCATCCGCGGCTACCACCAGAATACTCACATCAGTAAGGTTGGCTCCCCGCTCTCTAATTTTTGAAAATGCAGCATGGCCAGGTGTGTCAAGAAAAGTAATTTTGTGGCCATTGTGATCAATCTGGTACGCTCCAACATGCTGGGTGATACCGCCAGCCTCGCCATCAACAACATTGGCTTTGCGAATCGTATCTAAAAGAGTGGTTTTGCCGTGGTCAACATGTCCAAGGATGCAAACAATTGGAGGACGAGGCTTTAAAAACTTAACATCATTCTCATCAACTTTCTCACTTTTCTTTTTCGCAGAAGGCTCAGCTTTTTCTCCCCGATGTCGTACTTCTAATTCAAAACCCTTGGATTTAGCAAGTTTTCGAGCTACATCCTCTTCAATCGTTTGATTCATCGAAGCAAAAATGCCCATCTCCATGAGCTCGGAAATCAATTGAAAAGGCTTAAAACCAATCAATCCTGCAAAGTCGCGAACTACTAAAGGCGGTTTAACAATAATTAGATTACCTTCAACGATTCCAGATGATTCATCCGAATTAAAAGGAGAAACAGAAGGAGTGGATGCTGGTGAATCTTTGACGGGTAAAGGGGGCGGTGCTCCCGCACTCTTGACTGGAGGAGGAGGGAGACTCGGGGCTGCTCCAGCCGTGGTCGGTGCAGTGTTTTCAGAGGTCTTTACGGTGTCAGTCTCCTGTTCAAGCAAATTCATCTGCGAAGAAGGATCATCTAAATCTTTATCCGATTGCACCGCCTTTTCTTTTTCTTCGCGTTCTCGGTCTAAATCCTGTTTCGTTTTGACAAAGGGAACTTCGGTCCGTTCAGCTTCCCCAACTTGACTCTTATCAGAAGGGGGCTCTTTCTCATTCGATTCAGTTTGAGTGACACTTAATTCTTCGATTAAGGATTGGGCAGTAATGTTATCAATCGATGAAGATGCGCTCTTCACATCATATCCACGGCTAACCAAGATTTCGATAACCTCCTTGCTGGTTTTGTTGGTTTGCTTAGCAATCGCGTGAATTCGTACACTCATGAATAGATTTGTTGAGGCAAGTAAGAAATGAGTTATTAAGAGGAAGATTCAGCTGATTGGGATTCCGTTGCAACCTTGGATAATATGTCTTGAGCGGTGGAATCATCAAAGCCTAAGCCCTGCAAATCGGTATGAGTCACACCTTCGAAAGCCTCAGGGCTTACCAAGCCAAAAGCAACCAAACGGTCCGCAACTTCAAACTCTATGCCAACAGAGGTAAGGCCTTCAGCTGCTTTTGCTTTCCTCTCATCGAAGCCGACTTCTTTAACAACAACTTTACCAATATCCAACTTCCAACCAAGCAATCTTGAGGTCAAACGAGCGTTGATTCCCTTACGGCCGATCGCGACCGAAAGATCGTCTTCTTTTACTTCGAAATACATTCTGCGTTTATCCCTGTCTAAATTAACATTTTGTGGAACCGCTGGTTTTAAGGCCTCAACAAGTTGCTCGATTGGATCCTCAAACCAACGAACAATATCCACCTTCTCGCCATTCATCTCCCGAACTATACTTTTGACTCGCCCACCACGAGCTCCAACGCATGCACCAACGGGATCAACCTTGGGGTCTGTGCTTTTGACACAAACCTTGGTTCGGTAACCAGGTTCACGAGCCATTGCAGCAAGGCTCACAGTGCCATCTGCTATTTCCGAAACTTCCATGTCAAAAAGTTTACGCACAAAATTAAGATTTGAGCGGCTTAATATGAGTTCAGGCCCCCTTCCTTGCTGTTCCAGCTTCATTAAGAGACAACGAATCCTTTCGCCAGGAACCCAGTCTTCACCGGGAGCTTGTTCACGCCATGGCAAGACCGCTTCCGCTTTGCCAACTTCGACGATTAGATCTCCCCTTTCCCGACGACGAACCGTACCGGTAACCAAATTTCCAACTTGATCGCGGAATTCGTCATAAATGTGCTCTTTTTCGAACTGCCTAAGTCTTTGTTTAATCGCTTGCTCTGCAGTTTTGGCTGCGATTCGACCAAGATAAGCAGGGTCCATTTCACGCTCAACAATATCACCTACCTTTGGACTTTCTGCATAAAGCCTGGCTTTGTCGATATGGATTTCACGGGCAGTATCTGAAACAGATTCAACCACTTCGAGGAGAGTCCATGCCTGCAATGAACCGTTTTTCGGATTGATTTCGACTCTTACTTCGCTTGGTTCAGAATTTGCACCACCACGTTCGGCAGCTGCTTTCACAGCATTTTCGATCGTAGCGATCATATCAGGGCGACTGATCCCCTTCTCTTTTTCCATGTATTCAAGGACTGCGAGTATTTCGCTGCTCA
>JAYQBP010000093.1:0-480 GCA_038137385.1 Opitutales bacterium
GAGCGATTCCGTGGGAGCTTTTCGAGGAGCGGTTTCCCGGGCAATTCCCAGAGGTTCCCGAATTTCGCCAGCCTGGTTACCGATACGACAGCTTTGCCCAGTTTGAGAGCATTCTCATCGATCATGCCTTGCGAATCATCAAGGAACCATCGGATTACACCGAAATTGCCCGGCGGATTTTCCAAAAACATATTGAGCAAAATGTACGCTATGTGGAACTAAGCTTTCACGCGGGCATGATCGAATTTCTCCAAATGCCAGGTAAGGAAATTATTGAGGCGATCCGATCGGCAGTGCCTGCCGGCCTGGAAGTAAGAATTTTTATGGGAATGAGCCGGAATTCCTACTCCGACTACCTCGGCTCCACCTTGGAGGATGCAGTGGCTAACTGGGAGGGCCTGCGTGGGATTGATCTGCACGGACCTGAGGACCTGCCTGTTTTGGACTGGGTGCCCCGCTTGTGGCAAGTCGCCCATGCGA
>JAYQBP010000093.1:490-6115 GCA_038137385.1 Opitutales bacterium
ACAATGTAAAGTGGGCGGTGCAAAATCTTGGTGTAAAAAGAATCCAGCACGGCATCCATGCCTCGAAAGAGGAAGAAGTCATGAAACTGCTAGCAGGCGAAGGGGTGACTTTGGACATCTGCCCGATCAGTAATTATAAACTGCGCATCTTTGACCGCTGGAAAAATTACCCCATTCGCCAGTTCCTGGATCGTGGAATCCGATGCACCATCAGTACAGATGACCCACTGTCTTTTGCCAATCGCCTGACCGATGAGTACCTTGCTTTGCATAGGGAGATGAATTTTTCGGCTACTGAACTCGCACAATTGGCGAAAGCTGGCTTTGAGGTCGCGGATCTGCCTGAAAATGAAAAGATCACACACCTGAAAGAGATTGATCGTCTGCTCGGGGTGAAACTGGAGGAGGTACCTTAGATGGAACAGGTATACACCTGCCCAGATGGGCAAAGTGGGCGAGCCGATAAGTTGCTGGCTGAGAAGTATTCTGAATTTAGCCGGGGCTTTATTAAGCAATCGATCGAGGATGGAAAAATTACCCGCGTTGATGGTTCCGTAATTGAACCCAAAACCAAGTTGAGTCCGGGGGATCAGTTGAGAGTATGCCTGGTCCGTCCCACCGTGGATTCATTGATTCCTTATGAGCATAACCTTGATGTTCTATTTGAGGATGAGCACATCCTTGTGATCAATAAGCAGGCAGGTATGGTGGTACACCCGGGCGATGGCACCGGTGACAAAACCCTGGTCCATGCCCTCCTGCACCATTGCCCCCAAGCTTTATCTCCAATAGGTGCCCCCCTGCGACCTGGCATTGTTCACCGACTGGATAAAGAAACCAGTGGGGTGATGGTGGTGGCCAAGACTGAGGCAGCCCATCTTTCACTCGCGGATCAGTTTGCCAACCGAGAAACGAACAAGGTGTACCAGGCCATAGTCTCTGGTAAGTTGGCGGATAGTGGGGAGTTTAATCAACCCATTGGCCGGCACCCAACTGTACGGGTAAAAATGGCGGTTTCCGAAAAGGGTAAGCCAGCCCTGACCCGGTGGGAAACAAAGAGGGTCTACCGGAACTCCTTTGCCCATGTGGAATGCGAAATCCTAACCGGAAGGACTCATCAGATCCGGGTTCATTTCTCGGCCAATGGACATCCGCTTGCCGGTGACTCAACCTATGGATATCGCGAAAGGATGGGCGGGGCAGGGTTTTTTCCGAGGGTTATGCTCCATGCACGCAAACTGAGCATTAAGCACCCGATTAATCAAGAGAGATTGTGCTTCGAGGCCGGTATCCCTGAGGACTTTCAGAGATGCCTAGAATGGTTAAGCAAAGAGGCGGAGATCAGCTGATATGTTTACCTAATTCGTTTCAAGGGATGCGGTAATCTTTGCGAATGCATCATCCACATCGTCGACGATGGTAAAGAGGTCTACATCTCCCGGGGAAATGACTCCCCACTTAATAAAATGATCGAAATTGATCAGCCCATCCCAAAATTCCTTCCCGTAGAGGAAAACGGGCATTTTTTTGTGCAGTTTGTTGGTCTGGGCAAGGGTCAGGGTTTCGAATAATTCATCCATCGTACCAAACCCTCCAGGAAAAACGACAATGGCCTTGGCGTGGTAGAGGAAATAAAATTTGCGCAAAAAGAAGTAGTGAAACTCAAAGGATAAATCCTTATCCGCATAAGGGTTTACTCCCTGCTCGAAAGGCAGACTGATCCCCAGTGCGATTGATTTTCCGCCTGCATCGCGTGCTCCTCTATTGGCCGCTTCCATCATTCCTGGGCCACCACCGGAGCAGACAAAGTATTTCTGGTTGTTCGGGTTGCCCTCGGACCATTCGGTCAACTTAGCCGATAACTCTACCGCTTGGTCGTAATATTTGGAAAGCCGGGCAATCGACTGGAGCTTATTCAATTGAGCACGGTCCCGATCGGTCTGCTTATCCTCCTCCGGTAATTGAGCAACGAATTCTTCCAATTCTGCATTGGCCACACTGGAAGGTTTGGGGCGGGCGGATCCAAAAAAAACAAGGGTGTTTTCTACGCCCTGTTTTTTAAGCCTGAGGTCTGGCTCCATAAGTTCACAAAGAACCCGAATGGAGCGGGCATCATGGCCGTTTAAAAACTCTTGATTGTCATATGCTTTGGTAGGATTAATTGGCATAAGCGAAATCATGATTGGGAAAAATAATTTGAAAAGATAAAAGAAAATCCAAATTTTGATTAAAGTACCTATATCCCGGGTCGACTATGTTTAGTAGCCACATGGAAGTGGCCTCAGAAATTTGATTCGATCCGCAGGAGGTTGATTGGAATCAGCGATTCCCTAATGGGGAAGTAAATTTTTATTAGCTGTGATATATTTCAATGACCACATAGAACAAAATCCTAAAAGGAGTAATTCTCCAAAGGATCAAGGCAATCATGATTCGAATAACCTTCTCCAATTCCCGGATTCGAAGGCCAACAAATGGACAGATCAAGGCTTAAGCCAAGAGGAAATCGGTAAGTGGGTAGATAAGCTTGTGCAGAGCGATCTTACCGAGCAATCCATGGGAGTATCCAAAGCGAACAAGAACACCAAAGAAGAGGGTGATTCAGCTCATCAATTAGCCGAGATTTTAATCAGTAAAGGAATAATTTAATTCTCAATGAAATTCATTTGGGGAAAACTGTTTTTCTGCATGGTCATTTTTGCCTCTTGCACAAAAGAGAAGGATGAAAGAGACCCAAGTCCTAACTCGGGTTCGGATCAATCAAACCATGCAATTCTCCCAAATTTATTAGAAACGGAGGGTGGGGGGACTTCGAATCAGACGATTCTAAACCGGTTACTTGAGGCTTTTGATAAACCGCTAAGGTCTTACCCACTCATCGCATCGACAATGATTCAATACAAAAATGGAGGAATCGCTTATCGTGAACAGTTGGATGAACCTTTTACGGGGAGGGTGGAAGACCGAAGCGACGATGGGGTCACGATTCTTCAATCCTCCTATCTTGATGGCATCCCACACGGCAAGCACATCAGGAGGTTCAGTTATGGGGTACTGGCCAGAGAAACAATCTATAACCGGGGAGTACTTAGCGGGGTAAAGAAAAAATGGTGGGAAAATGGGACCCTAAAAGAGGAAGAGTATTGGAACGAGGGAAATTACAGCGGTAAAACCTTGTGGGATCGGGACGGGAGAATCATTAGGCAGGAATGGGCTAGGTAGTGCCCGAGTCCTTTTTCAAATCGAGGGTTTTTCCTGAATTAATCGATCTAAGTATTTTCCAAAATCACCAGCCCTCAAAACGGATAGATTTTCGATGGATGGATCCTTCTCCAACTTTCTCCAATGGTGAAAAAGTAAGTCGGACAAATCATCCGGGCAAACCAATGCAACAAACCTGGCTTTTTTGTAATTACTGGAGTTTCGTATGAGATCTACCAACCCATCTTGATTCTCAGAAGAGAGTTCATCCCGGATCTCCACGCCTAATGATAGGCTTGGAATCCATAAATCAAATTCATCCGCCGCAAGATTATCAGAGGTTTCGAGTTTTCGTCGCTTGATCTTCTCTTCGCAAATATGAATCAAATCCATAATCGTAGCAGACTCGCCGTTGAGGGAATCCCTTTCCCTACAGACCAGAGAAGATAGATAGGACAGGAGGCTGCCCTTGTGGATCAGTTGGATTCTTTCTAGGGCGAATCCACGGATTTTAGGGTCGGGGAAAAGTAATTCCATTCGGAGGTTGTTTCCATCCTGAAGCTCAACATTAGAAAGCTCATAGTCTTTTTTTAGAATGATATTTTCAATATTTTCAGGAATATAGATAGTGTGGACTCGTAGATCATACCCCCCTTTTTTTGCAGCCAGAAATGCTAATTGTTCCCTAAACCACATAGCAAGGTGCATCGCGGTGGCGTTAGACTGGTAGCCCTCGGATTCGATCTTTGATTGAAGATCCAATAATTTTTGGATGTTTGCTTCAGGAGTTTTCCCGGAATCTTTATGAGCTAATACACTCGTTACACAGTCTTGAATAAGGTACTGGTCGTCTCTCCAGTCCCTCCTTCTTCGGTGGAAAATCGGTGTAGCAAGGGAGCTTGCGGTTAGTTTCCTCGAAGATAAGATTTTGGGGTTATCGTCCATTTGAATCTAAAATCTACCAAACCTTTTCTTTTTTTCCACTATTTAAAATTCTTGATTCATGACTAGAATATTTGACATGGCAGCCTATAAATACGGTCTTTTGATTCTCTTTTTTTATGAATCTCTTTTTTTTAACCCGGTCTGGGGCGAAGAGGAAAAGGATACCAATTCCAGTGCGAAGATCCAGGGGGTGGTTAGAGTGGTTCAGCCAGGGGTGTTTGACTACCAGTCTTCGGATTATTTAATACGCATGCGTGCCTGGGGAGTTGGCTTTCCCAAAAGAAGCCAACCTGGGTATAATGAAGCTCTTTCCTTCACAGAGCGCGAACTTCTCTCCAAACCTGTGGAGTTTAAAATTAAACAGGAATTTGATCTACAGAATATAAAGGCTGTGGAAATTTTTACCGGTATAGAAAAAGAAAACTTTTCTCTTCTCGCTATTAGGGATGGAATAGGTTGGCACTTGGAGGGAGAGACCGAAAGAAATGGGATGTTCACCATGGCTCAATTAAAAGCCAAAAGAAAAAGAATTGGGGTGTGGAGATATGGCGATGTATTTCAGACCGAAAATAATAATCCTACCCTACCACACCCCTTACTTCGAAATGTAATAGGGCAAAATCCGTTTAGTGCAGGGCTCAACTATTGGGTGACCTCATTCGGTAAGATTCACCGCCCAGGATGTTCGTTTTATGAGCGAGGCAGGGGTGAACTTAGTAGAAGACCAACCGGCACAGATTGCCGTATTTGCGGTGGAACTAATCCCCGCGATTGAGCCAATTCAGGAATCAATAATTTCCTTAAGCTCTTCCTTCGACTTTAAGCCGACCAGAGTCTGGGAAAGACTGCCATTTTTGTACACCAGAATAGTGGGGATGGATTGAACACCATGTTCTTGGGCAAGCTCGGTGTTGTCATCCACATTGACTTTGTAAATATCTACTTTTTCCGGAATTTCTTGGGATAGCTCATCTAGGATAGGGCCCAGAGATTTACAGGGACCACACCATGGTGCCCAAAAATCAACCAGCGTGGTTTTGGTGGATGAGGTGGCTTTTTCAAAGCTCTCTTTGTTTAGATTAATTAGATTACTCATGAGTTAGGATTTCAAAAAGATAAGAACCGCTAAGGTTACCGAGCTCGCAAAAACAAGAAAGTCGAGGATGAGCAAGGTGATGCTTGGCTTACCAGATGGTGAGCCTGGGTTCTCTGCAGGTTTCTTCTTTTTAGCTGAAGACTTTTTCTCCTTACCTGCCTTGGGCGGGGCAGTTGGTGCACCAGCCTCAGGGCCGGAAGCTGGAGGCGCTCCAGGAGCAGGCGGGGCACCCGGGGTAACAGGGGCTGCGGGTGTTCCCATGGGTGGGAGCCCTGGTGCAGGGGCTGCCCCGGGTAGAGCAGGGCTAGGGGAAGGTGCCGCTAAAGCAGGCCCTGGAGCACTTAATGAGGGCGGAGCTGCAGGAGCAATAGGGGTGGGAGCGG
>JAYQBP010000094.1:0-6022 GCA_038137385.1 Opitutales bacterium
CATGTAAATCAATACCATGGGCAACCGCCTTTAATTCGAAACGGGTAGTCGAACCTGAATCACGATCCTTTACATCGATTGTTTTCACCACCCAATGTTCATCCACTTTCTTAAAACTTTGAAGAGAAAAGGTTCGAGCCGGCAGAATACCTCCATCCATATGTTGCACTCTTAAGGGAGCCGGATAGACGTGATCAATAGCAAGTCGAATTGAGGTTAATTTCGTTTGCGAAAATGGATTTCCTGAGGGTGGATTAAAAATAAATAAATGGGCGGGTCGACCGCATACCCGGCCGGATTTTTCGTATTCATTTGGCCAACTCAAAAATGGCATTAACAAATCAAAAGGAGTATGATTTATTCCTTCCAACCAGGGTGTCAGCCAATCCTCAGCTAAAAGAATTTTCGGGGATTGCATCTCTGGACTCCATCTCCATACCTGAGGTTTTTTCAAGCCTCTGCTCAATAAGAAGGAAACATGAGGCGAGGTTTCTTCACGCAGAGAAAAGAAATCCACTCTTTGAGTCGTGGATTCAGGAGCAGGTCCTGAAAGTAATCCATGATGAGTGGTAGCCTCACCCTCTTTCGGGTAGTGAGTAAATTTGAATCGGTAAAGATATCCAAGATGGGAAACCTCTTTGGGGGTTTCTTGGAAGAAAAAGTCTTTGAACTTGTCTAGTTTTTCCGCCGCCTGTTTGTGATCCAAAATAGGAGAGAACCCCCGGGTTGGAAAAATCACATTCCCCAAAGCAATTTGGAATGACAAAAATAAACTGAAAGAAAAGAGAAGCTGGTTAAAAAGCTTCACATCTTATATTAAAGTAACTGAATGTAAGTTATTCCTCAGAGGTGCTATTACCTGCTGGTTGAGGAGAAACCGCATTATTTACTTCTTCCGGAAGAATCGGACTTGTCTTGGGCAAAACTTCGTCTGATGAAGGGGTTGCATCGTCAGCCATCTCCAAAAGAGCATCAGAAGGAGAAACGACATCTGTGGGCAGAAGCTCGGGGAGAACATTTCCAGAGCGCAGCAATTCTTCACCCAATCCAGCCTCACTTTGATAAAGGGCATAGAGACCAAAGGAGAAAACAAAAAAGAACAGGATTCCCCAGACGGTAAGCTTGGATAGTTGAGCAGCTGAACCCGCACCAAGATACTGATCAGCCGCACCACCACCTAAAGCAGAGCCCATGCCGCCTGAGGTTCGCTGGATCAGGATAAGCAGAACAATAGCGATACATAACAAAATTAACAAAGTGGTAAGGAAGACAATCATAATAATTTTAAACTAACCTTTTAAAATGAAGAAAGTAGCCTAAAAAGCAACCTTGTTTCCCAAAATGCCAAGGAAGAAAACCCTTACCAACTCTTAAAGTGTGGAGAGAAAAGCTCTCAGATCTTTTTCATCTTTGAAGGAAAAGGAAACACTTCCTTTACCGGTCGATGTACTTTTTATTTTGACCTTCCTACCTGTCGCAAGGGCGGTAGACTGGGCAAGTTCGTCATAGTAGCCATCGATCATTCTTTTGGGAATTAGGGTACCCTCTTGCTGAACACCATTTTTACAAGCTTCCTCAATTTGACGAACGGTCCACCCATCCAAAACCGCCTGCCTGCCGATGGATAATCTTTGATCAGGATCATTCACTCCAAGCAGTGCTTTTGCATGCCCTACGGATAATTCACCATCTGAAAGCCATCTTTTCAATTCTCCGTCTAGTTGGAGTAACCGCAATAAATTGGCAATGTGGGGACGACTTTTTCCCATCTTTTGGGAAACTTCCTGTTGACTGAGTTTAAAATCTGCAATGAGAGATTGATACCCCATCGCTTCCTCAATCGGATTAAGTTCCTCTCTTTGTAAATTTTCGATTAAGGAAAGACTCGCGGAAGCTAGATCATTTGTGGGAAGTATTCGGGCAAGTATGTTCGTTCTTTTAAGGTGCTGATGGGCTCGCCACCTTCTCTCACCTGCGATTAATTCGTACCCCCCATCAACTGGGCGGACCACAATCGGTTGAAGGAGACCTTCCGACTCAATACTGCTGGCCAGTTCTTGAATCGCGGCTGGATCGATTACTTTTCTGGGCTGATGTGGGTTCGTAAAGACCTGATCTATTGGTAAGTTTTGTAGTACATTTTCGGAAGAATCGAGTACTGAGCTTGAAGAATCCGTGTGGTCTTGAGCTTCCGGTTCAAGTTTGACTGGAGACGAAGATGAACCCTCTAAGTCCACTTCAACCGGGTCAACTTGACCACCACCAGCGATTAAACTTTCTAATCCACGACCAAGTCTACGGGTTGGAGCATTCATTATAAAATCACTTCAGAGGAACAAACAATTCCTTTCCGACAAAAACTTTGTTTGGGTCAGTAATTTGGTTTGCATCAATAATCCAAGAAACTTTCGATTTATATTTTTGGGCAATGCTGCTCACGGTTTCCCCTTTCTCTACTTTGTGAACGAAACCATTTTTGGGATAGTCATTAGAAAAAGTAGGTTCAGGGGAAGAGGTGCTGGGTTGATTGATCTTGGTTAATTGTTCAAACCCCTGATTCATTTGACCGATTATTTGCTGAAATTTTTGATTCACCTCTTCCTGCATGGAACCTCTTGCTCGATCGCTTTGTTTCTGAGCTAGCTCAACAAGTTGTAAGCGGTTTTGAAGATCATTAAGCATGGACCTATCCTGACTCGAACTTTGATTGCGGGAAAGTTGATCCAAAACTACACGCAATTTAGCATTTTCCCGACGGAGCAATTCCACTTCACTTCGCAATCCACTGACTTCCCGATTAATCAGTTCCATGTCCTGTTTTAAATTGGCAATGATAACCCGATCTCCCTGACCATAGGAAATTGCATAAGAAGAAAAAAACAACACACCAAGAAATGCGTTTACATGGAACACCACTTTACCCATCCGACTTACCACACCAGAAATTTAACTCAGGCTAACTTTTCGATCAAGAAATCTTTTTGCAATGGATTACTTTTCTTTTCGAATTAAGGATCCAAGAACGGTTGGTGATGGAAAAACAACCTCCCGAGGCAGGTCAAAGCCCCTCAGAAATTCAGATATTGAAAGCATTTTACCTCCGGGCTTTTGAATCTCTAAAACTTCAATTGCTCCCTTGGTGGTTCCAATGATCAAAGACTTTGCCTTCTCCGAATCTCTTTGTCCCGGGAGTAAGTCTCCGCAAGACAACACGGACATCTTTCCAACCTTAAGTAATACATCATCGTAAAAAAAATAAGATCCAGGCCATGCAGAGAATGCTCGCGTTCGATTTGCCAGTTCATTTGCAGGGAGGAAAAAATTTAATTGACCATCTAATTTGGAAAGTTTTCGGCAATATGTGGCTTCTTCTTCAACTTGAGGCCGGCAGAGTGTATCACCTGTAAAGATACGGGAAAGACCTCTTTTTAATAAAGGCACGCAGGCTTGAGCAATTTTGCCACGAAGTCGTGACCCTGTATCCGAACTTTCAATGAAAATAACCTCGGCATCAAGGATTGGACCTGCGTCCATCTCAGGAACTACCTTCATTAGGGTAACACCAGTTTTTTCTTCCCCCATCGCAATCGCAGTTTCAATCGGAGATGCTCCACGATATTGGGGTAACAGAGAAGCATGGAGATTGAAGGATCCGAAAGGGGCTACATCAAGCAGTTCTTCTTCGAGAATATGCCCATAGGCCATAATCAGGACCAATTCGACTCCTAAATCCTTGAGCCAATTGACTTCCTCAATCGTTGGTTTCTGCGGGTCTCTAACAGGTGTATTGGATTCCAGTGCCCATTGCTTGATTGGATTTGGCTGAAGTTTTCTTCCTCTTCCGGACCGCTGGTCCGGTTGAGTAAGCACAGCACAAATTTCCCAAATTTCTGGAAAACCTAAAATGGAATTGATCGCGGGCAGGGCGATCTCGTCCGATCCAAAGAAGGCAATTTTTCTGGGTTTACTCATGAGTAATCAGGCTATCAGCCAAAAATGAATTCGTCAAAATTCCTTCATTCACAAAAAAAACCGCTTAAGGAAAGCGGCTTTTTAAAAATGAAAATTAAAAATTTCTAAACCTAGGAAGCCTTCTTCTCTTCTTGATAGCGGGCCTCTTTCCCCGCAAGTGAAAATTTTAATGGGCAGCCTGAGAGACCGAACCTTTTCTGTATCCCTTTTTCCAGATAACGGCGGTAAGGCTCATCGAGTTTGTGCTCTCGGTTACAGAATAATTTAATCCGGAAAGGCCGTTTTTCCACTTGGACTGCATAAAAGATTTTAAACCGTTTGCCCCCCACCTTGGCAGGTGGACGATGTTCAAACATATCACCAAATAACTTGTTAAGGGCAGATGTGGAAATTGATTTCTCCAAACGAACATCGAGATCCCGAGCAACCTGCAAAAAATCCTGCATCGCATAACCTGACTGGGCAGAAACAAAACAAATGGGAGAGTCTGGAAGAAAGAAAAGCTCTTTACGTACCGACTGAAGGTAGGCCTTACGGAAAGCATTTTCGTCTTCATAACCAGGCAAAGGGTCTTTTCGGAAACCATCTAAGGCAAGGTCCCACTTGTTGACCAAAATCGCTAATGCCTTTCCTTCATCCAACACATGACCCGCGAGGATTTTATCCTGCTTGGTCACGCCCTCCCGGGCATCAAGAACCAAAAACACAACTTCCACCTCTTCAATGGCATGTTTGGTACGAACCGCAGAAAAATAATCGAGCGATGTATCCACTCGTTTCTTACGCTTGAGTCCTGCAGTGTCGTATAACCTGAACTGCCATAGTTCCTCACTGCCTTCTGTCTGGTAGTCTAAATTCAATTCAACCGTTTCTCTGGTTGTACCAGGCACATCGCTAACGATCAAACGCTCCATATTCAACAAGCGGTTGCAAAGAGAAGACTTGCCCACATTGGGCCGACCAATAAAGGCTATGGATGTTCGGTCACTTAAAGACACATCGCCTGGTAAAATGGGAGCCGGTAAAACATCCTGGAATATTTTTTCCAACGATTCGACCCCATGACCATGTTCCGCAGATACGCCGACCTGTTTTGGGAAGCCCAATTTTTTAAACTCGTCAAAAGAATAATCCTCCTCCGGGTTATCCATTTTATTGACCACCAAAACGGGGCACTTTCCCATTTTGCGAAATTTTTGGGCCAAGGTTTGATCAAGGGGAACCATTCCAGACCGGCCATCCACCACAAAAAGAAGCAGGTCTGCCGCCCGGATGGCAAATTCTGCCTGGTCCTCGGTGGCATTTTGGATTTCAGCAGGGGTCATTTCTGGAATCATTCCGATTCCACCCGTGTCCATCAAAACATATCCTAGCGGACTATCCGCCACCACCACATCACGGGTGACACCTGGGCGGTCATGGACGATGGAAATACGTTTGCCAGCCAAACGGTTAAACAATCGGCTTTTCCCTACATTGGGGCGGCCAACAATGGCAATACTTGGATTCACTTATTCAAAAATTGGTAAGCCTTACCCTGCAGCAGGTAGTGATTGCTGTTCTTTCCTTACCTGATTCAAAAATATTTCCACCCGGTCAGTTGCCTCCACTAGTTTTTCATAAGATGTAGAAAAGCTTGCCCGGACATGGCCTTTTCCATGAGGTCCAAATGCGGTGCCAGGAACGACTGCAACCTCCGCTTCCCGAAGCAGACGGTGGCAAAATTCCACTTCATCCAATCCGGTGGATTCAAACACATTGGGAAATGCATAAAAAGAACCACGGGGCAAGTGACAACTCAGGCCCATTTCATTGAATCTACGAACAACAAAGTCTCTGCGCTTAGCATATTGTTCCCGCATCCGGGCAACATCTTCTGCTCCATTCCTTAAAGCTTCAATTGCTGCTTCCTGACTGAGAATGGGGGCACACATCATACAATACTGATGAATTTTCATCATCGCTTCCACCAACCAGTCCGGACCGCAAGCAAACCCCACCCGAAAACCAGTCATGGCAAAGGCTTTGGAAAAACCGTGGAGAAAAATCG
>JAYQBP010000095.1:0-5994 GCA_038137385.1 Opitutales bacterium
AACCAGCGACCAAGTGATTAACAGTCACCTGCTCTGCCACTGAGCTACCGAGCATAGAAAGGTTTAAAATACCAAGAACAGCGTAACTGTCAATGCAGACAAGACCAGTTGATCAAACCGAGTCGAATTAAAAACTAAATTCAATTACAAGAGTTGTAGTTCGTGGAGCACCGGGCCGAAGTCCATCAGGCATATCACTGGTCACATATCTTTTATCGGCGAGGTTAGTTACTTTAGCAAAAACTTCCACTCCTTCTGAAACCTGATAAAATCCAGACCAATTTAGTATCCCATACTCGTTAATTTCAGAGCTGTTTGCTGCATCGGTATAAACTTGATCCTGCCAGTGGTAGTCTAAGTAAGAGGACCAATCTTCCATTAAAATACCTATGCGAGCATTGTATTGAATCGCCGGGATATAAGGAATGTTATTTCCAGCGGACCCTCCAGAATATCGATCTTCAGAGTCTGTTCCCGTATTGGAATCAAATTCTGCATTGGTGAAAGTTGCGGCAATCGTAAGAGGCAGGCCAAAAGACCCATGCCGATTCAGATCCGTTGATAATAAAAGTTCAACCCCATCGATAGTGGCTTTACCGATGTTACGCGAAGAATCTCCCAGTCCACTGGCTAGGGAAGGTACCGCGATCATGTCCTTGATTGAGGTATGGAAATAAGCCAGTTCATAATTCACGAATTCAATGGAGCCCCGTGAGCCCAATTCAAATCCTAGTGACCTTTCCTCTTCGAGGGATCCATCAGCTGCATGGTAACCCGGTAGGGCGTGCCCTTGATGTACCCCCCCAAATAGCAGGTGTTGGTCAAGATCAAAGGTTGCGCCGATGCCTAATAATAGGTCGTTCACCGTCCCCTGTCGGCTATTATAATCATATTCGACATTGGTGTAGCGAATGCCGGGAGTGAAAGTAAACCGTTCCATTGAGATCTCATCGGTAAAGTATGTTTCCCAAGCCCGTGAAATTCGATCCTTAGAAGAGCCCTTACTCCCCTTGATACTAGAATTATATGAAAGAGCGGCAGAATGATTCCCTTCACTTGAAACATCATAAATATCTTCCGTATAATCCTTGTAGGTGTAGTGATCTTTGGTGTAGCGTCCGCCAACTTCAAGTAAATGGTTTTTCCATTCTTTTTGAAGTGATAACTGAATACCATTGTTTTTATAATTCCGGTCGTTGTGTTTGTATCTTATTTGGCCATTGCCATCGAAAGTAGCGGTATCGTTCATATCACCTGATCCGCGTAACAAATTAGTGTGGTTTGCACTAGCAAAAGCACCTTTACCAATGGAAAACCACTTTTCTTGAGCATAAAGGGGATCATTCTCATCCTCCTCGTAAAAAACACCTCCGACATCGTTGGTCATATTATTTACCCTAACTTTCCCAACTTTGTACCAATCACGGTCCAGCTCATTGTGAAAGACCGTCGCTTTTAGATTCGTTTCTTCATCGATTTCCTTGAGATAGCGCAAATAATAGCGAGTTTGTTCAGAAGTCATGTTGTCAAGTTTTGTGTTGTGATAACGCTGGTAGGCATTGGAGGCAAAATCCTCAGGAGTTAACCCTATGTAGCTAACATCCGCGTCGAGATCCGTCCGCCCTACCTTGAATTCGAGATAGCTGCCTTCTCCAAATTCGTATCCAAGTTTGAGAGTAATGTCGTTCTTGGATACCGGAGCGCCCATACCCACTGAATTACCCAATGCGTTGATGGATTTGAACCCATCTGTGCGATGATCAAAAACCTCCACCAAATATCCGAGCTTTCCTGAACCGAAATTTGTTTTCCCTCCCGAGTGGGCATGAGTGATCCTTTCATTATGCTGGCCGTAAGAAGCCCGAAGGTGAGAACTTCGTTGATCGGGAATGGGGGTAGATAGGTAGTTAATAATCCCTCCCGTGGTATTCGGTCCCTGGCTGAGCTGACTGGAGCCCTTGAGAATCTCAAAGCCTGCCATACGACCAGCCGTCGGCGAATAATAAGCAGCAGGGTCGGAAAAGGGCGAGGGAGAAGAAGGGATACCATCTTCCAGAATGGTTACCTTGGCAGAGCGATGTGAGTCCACTCCGCGTAAACTTATATTAGGAAAAAGGCCGTAGCCTTCCTCTGGGCGAAGATAAACTCCTGGAACCTGACGAAATACTTCATTAACATCCGTATGAAAGAAAGGCTTGAGATCGGAGGAGTCCAGAACCGCCCCAGTACCTTCTAGTTCGGGCACATCTTTCTTTGATCCAATCACATTGAATGGAGATAAGTAGTCTACGGGACTGCTGCCTTGCTGAGCATTTAAAAGATGTTCATTTACTAAAAGACACGAGCAAAGCACGAGGAGTGTGTAGGATAATTTGTTCATATGGAAATGGAAGGTATTGAGATTCAGTCTCAATTGATACTGAGTCTCAATCTCATTAACTTTTGTGTTTGTCAATTTGATTAAGCAGAAAAATTATGAAAGGTTAATTATGTTCAAAATTAATTAAGGCTGACCATTTTCTAAAATAGACTAGTGGAATATTAAAAATTATGAAGAGGCGAATTTTAAGAGATCCTGATTCTGGAGAAATCATTGGTGCAACAAGAGCACCTTTCCTTAAGGCCAAGTTGGAAGCGGAATTCAATGACCAAGACAAAGGTTCTTCCAGCATGGAAGACATAAAAGAGGAATTGGCTGACGAAACATTACAAGAGTCACAAAAAGCAGGTAATTTAGTTCGGATATTTATTTGGTCCACTTTCTTGATCCTAGTTTATTTGGGAGTTTCCTTTTTGGTGGATTAGGGTTACCGAGAGCGCAATTCTGAAAAGAGTATCGTAAAACTAATCTGTTCAACGAAAAGAGGTGAAAAATGGAAACATTCTACGAACAGATTGGGCATGAGCCGCAATCAGTATCTGTGGAATCTTATTTCTGCTAATGCTCCGGGAATACCTGTTCGACCAAAGAAGTTAACTTTTAGCCTAGAAATCCCTTAAGCTAACGAGATACTATATTATTAGATACTTACTTTTTTCTTTTTTGTAACTTATCATCTATATATTCAACTAGTCTCTCGCCACTCTCCATGCGTCCATTGATTTGGGTTAGCCCTCTCCCATTTATTGACGAATGAATAGCAACCAATATCAGAATTGAACTCTTTGTCGATTCGTTTGCCCTCGCCTTTGGGAGTTGCTAGAGCTCGGAATTTTTTGTACTTCTAATACTTGATAATGCTGACCCGAAACACTACCTTTGCTAACTTGTTTTTGCTCTCGATCTCGAATCCTTTCGTATTGAGAGACCTTGCTCGTTTTGCCATTCCTAAAGTTAGCAAATCTGAAGATAATTTCGATAAACTTGAGAAAAACTTGAGGAATCTTTTCTCATGTTCACCTCAAGGTTGTCGATAAAAGCCAGTATTTATCAAGCTTACGCTCCTGTAGTTCAATGGATAGAACATTGGTCTCCGGAACCGAAGATCTGGGTTCGACTCCCAGCGGGAGTGCCAGCACCTTATCTTAAACAGTAACTTTTGTGTTTCTGTGAAAGGTTGCCTGATCATTATCATGCAATAGTCTGAAGTTTTATAATCATGACAATCACCGTCTCTAAACTCAGGGAAAAACTTGATTCACACCCTATTTTCCATTTCCTACAAACCACGAGCGATCTTCGAACCTTCATGGAGCACCATGTATTTGCTGTCTGGGACTTCATGTCTTTACTCAAAGAATTACAGAGAAGGATTTGTCCGCACGGATCGCCTTGGTTGCCCAATCAAAACAGCAACACAGTCCGCCTGGTGAACGAAATTGTTCTTGAAGAAGAGTCCGATGTAGCTGCCCCATATCATCCTCATCAATACGCCAGTCACTTTGAAATTTATTTAAATTCAATGAACGAAGTAGGGGCCTCTACCACTGCGATTGAGAATTTTTTGGAAGCAGTTTCCAGTTCAGGGATTGATGCTGCGATTGAAGGTAAGATCGTACCCGACCCTGTTAAAAAGTTTATGCGTTCGACCTTTGGATTAATTAAACATGGATCTACCCACCAAATCGCGGCCTCCTTTGCCAATGGGCGTGAAAATTTGGTACCCCTCATGTTTTTGAGAATCTTGGAAAGTTGCCAAGTGACTAAAGATCAAGCGCCACTCTTTCACTACTATTTAGAAAGGCATGCACACTTGGACGGCGAGCAGCATGGCCCGATGGCAGATCAATTGCTTGCTTCCCTGACGGAAGGAGATTCTTTGAAAGAAAAAGAATCTGTGGAGGCAGCAAGGAAAAGCCTAGAGGCTAGAGTGGAGTTGTGGGATGGGGTCTTACTGGCAATCCAGCAAGCCGTACCCCTCGGTGCCTAGGCGAGTTCCAACTCAATGCTAAATTCTTCCCTTCCTCCCGGGGAAACAAACTGAGCCGTTTTGTTTTCAGGTGCATTGGGAGGAGACATCCACGGCTCTAGGCAAAAATAGGGAGCTCCCGCCTGAGTCCATGACACATAGGAAAGCCTAGAGCCTTTACCACTCCAACTTGCCTCGTTTAAGCGGATGGTTTCTTCGCCATTAAGAAGAGATATCTCAGCGTCTGATGAATCCAATTGGTAATGAATTCGATTGATCAGCTTATCGTCCCCTAATGGTATCGGATATTCATACTTGGGATTATCCACCATAGTGCCATCGGATTGGTACTGGTAGGTTTTCTTGGCTGAAACTTGTAAAAGGTGGTGATCGAGAGATAGATCCCTGCACCATGGAACTTGAAAATAAGGATGTAAACCAGCAGACCACGGGATGGGTTCCCTGCCTTCGTTTTCCAGAACAAGGCTGATTTGCAGGGACAGTTCCAGGAAATGATAAATTACGGTAAAGGTAAATTCATATGGGTAGTATTGCTTGAATCGTTCTTCCTGAACCATTTCGACCTCGAAACCCGCCTGATCCATAGAACGGATGCGAAAAGAAGCATCTTTGGCAAATCCATGTTTTGGCATGGTGCGTACATTTCCATCTGGTGCCCGCCATTTTCCTGTCTCGTTTTGATGGGAGCATGTTCCACAGAAAGGAAAAAGCACCGGTATGCCACCATGCACATCTGCTAAGGATTGGTTGTTTACGCTTTCAGGCCAGTATATCACATCCCGTACCGAACCGTCTCCCATGTTAATGTGCCAGTTAAGAAGACGGGCACCTGCTTCGGGTAGAACCAAAAAAGTGGATGGGCCCACATCCCACCTTTTGATTTCCATATTTTGGTAATTGATCGTTTCCAAGGTATTATTGAACTGACCTTTCTTTTCTTTTTGTGCAATGTAAATCCTGTAATATGTTTAGTATTTAACAGATTATGACCCGCTCTTTCTTTTTTCTGATCCTTTCTTTTGGATTATTTACCTTCGGTAGAGCCGAAGATAACCAGTCTATAACTTTGCTCCAAGAGCCAAGAGAGGAGGTAAATAAAATTGTGAAGAAATCGGCTTATGTGATCCCCATACGAGATCAAATCGGTCCTCCTATCCTCGATATCCTGCGACGAGGGATGAAGGATGCCATCGAGCAGCAAGTTGATTTGATCATTCTGAATATGGATACTCCTGGAGGTGAACTTGGCGTGACCTTGGAAATTATGCAGGAAATTTTAGATTCCCTTAAAGATTGGGAGGGCAAAGTCCTTACCTACGTGAATAAGGAGGCGATTTCTGCGGGTGCTTACATTGCGATTGCTACCCAAGAAATTGCCTTTGCCCCTTTTTCTCAGATTGGAGCAGCTGAAGCGGTCAGTGGCGGTGGAGGAGAAATTGACCCATCGATGAAGAGAAAGATCAATTCCTACCTCAAGGCCAAGATTCGAAATTTTGCTGGATCTTACAAGTACCGTTCCCAGATCATGGCATCGATGATGGATGCCAATGTCAGCCTAATAATCGAGGGAGAACCCTTACTTGCGGCGGACGGTTCCTTGATCAAGAACCCTGGTGAACTTCTC
>JAYQBP010000096.1:0-5930 GCA_038137385.1 Opitutales bacterium
ACTTTTCAGTCGTCTACCGCTTCTCAAGCCGCCGCGAGAAAACACAACCACCTTTGTCTTCATGTTACCACCGATGAGGTGTATGGCTCTTTGAGCAAAGATGATCCTGCTTTTGATGAGACTACTCCATATGCTCCGAATAGTCCTTACTCGGCATCCAAGGCGGGAGCCGATCATCTAGTACGGGCATATCACCATACCTTTGGTTTGCCCGTCTTGACTACAAATTGTTCCAACAACTACGGACCCTATCAATTTCCAGAAAAGTTGATCCCTCTGATGATTTTAAACGCGTTGGAAGGGAAAGACCTTCCGATTTATGGAGATGGGGCAAATATAAGGGACTGGTTACATGTGGAGGATCATTGTTCGGCCATTTGGGAAGTGCTCAACAGGGGAAGGGCAGGAGAAACTTATTGCATTGGGGGAAATTCGGAACGCACCAATTTGCAGGTAGTGGATACCCTTTGTCATTTGCTTGATCATGTACGACCTGAAAATAGGCCTCATGATCAATTCAAAACTTTTGTTAAAGACCGGCCAGGGCATGACCGTAGGTATGCGATTGATTGTACTAAAATAAGAGAGGAACTGGGATGGGTTCCGCAATATGGATTTGAGAAGGGAATGGCACAAACCGTTGATTGGTACCTGTCTAATCTCGAATGGTGTAAAAATGTAACTTCTGGAAAATACCAACGGGAAAGGTTGGGTACTTGATGAAAGCACGAAAAGGAATCGTTTTGGCAGGAGGGTCCGGTACCCGCCTGTACCCATTAACTATCGCAGTAAGTAAGCAGCTTATGCCGGTGTATGATAAACCCATGGCTTATTACCCAATCTCTATTTTGATGCTTGCTGGGATCAAAGAGATTTTGATTATTTCCACACCTAGAGATCTACCGATGTTCAAAGAACTGCTCGGTGATGGAGCTAGGTTTGGAGTCTCTTTTTCTTATGCCGAACAACCCAAGCCAGAGGGATTGGCTCAGGCCCTTATAATTGCCGAAGAATTTCTTGAAGGTGCTCCCTCCACCCTAATCTTAGGAGACAATATATTTTACAGTAATGAATTGGAACAAATTTTAGCGGAAGCCGATAACCGGGAAAGTGGAGCAACTATATTTGGTTACCATGTATCTGATCCGACTAGTTATGGTGTGGTCGAGTTTGATGACAAGGGTCGGGCCATTTCTCTGGAGGAAAAACCGCAAGCACCCAAGTCAAATTACGCGGTTCCAGGCCTATATTTTTATGATGAACAAGCAACGGATCGAGCCAAAGCTTTGCAACCTTCCTCTCGCGGCGAATTGGAAATTACTGATCTTAACCGTGTTTATTTAGATGCAGGTGAATTATCTGTTGAGGTAATGGGGCGGGGCACGGCTTGGCTTGATACGGGAAGTCATGACAGCTTGGCATCCGCTACCGATTTTGTGAAAGTTATCGAAAGAAGACAGGGCCTTAAAATTGCATGTCTTGAAGAGATTGGTTTTTACAAGGGATGGATAAGCCTTTCTCAATTGCAACAATCTGCCAACGATCATGGGTCTTCCTCCTATGGACAGTACCTGCACGATTTGTGTAAAAGAAGATCCAGAATTTAAAAACATATCAACGCATCATGATGCGTTGATGAATAAACTTGCATCTATTCGTTGATTTTGATTCGTTTGTGTAATGTCAAAGTCATTTATTTTTTCTTCCGAATCCGTTGGCGAAGGTCACCCTGATAAAGTTTCTGATTCTATTTCCGACAGTGTACTGGATGCCTGTTTAGAACAAGATCCACACAGCCGAGTAGCCTGTGAAACTTTGGTCAAAAGCAATTGTGTAACCATTGCAGGTGAAATTACCACCTCGGCTAAATTTAATTACGAAGAAGTGGTTCGTGAAGCCATTCGCAAGATCGGATACACCCATGATGATGATGTTTTCCATGCGGACCAAGTTTTTATTACCAACCAACTGACGGCTCAATCTAGAGATATTGGTCAAGGGGTAGACGCTGCTGCAGCAGATGGAAAAGGGACCGCCGAGCAAGGTGCAGGAGACCAAGGGATCATGTTTGGGTATGCTTGCAATGAGACGGAGGAACTGATGCCTGCACCGGTTATGTTCGCTCATCGTATTTTACGCAGAATGGCTGAAATTCGCCATGCGGGTGATCAAGCGACTTGGTTGCGTCCGGATTGTAAATCCCAAGTCGCTTTACAGTATATTGACGGCAAGATGGTGGGAATCAAAAATGTGGTTGTTTCTACTCAGCATTCTTCCGATGTGTCCAATGACACGATTCGTGACTTCATTACCAACGAAGTTATTAAGCCTTCGCTACCTGCTGAACTCCTATCTTCGGATACTGAGTATTTAATCAACCCGACAGGTCGATTTGTTATCGGTGGTCCTCAGGGAGACTCGGGTCTTACTGGCCGAAAAATCATCGTTGATACCTATGGTGGATGGGGTAGGCATGGCGGAGGAGCTTTTTCAGGAAAGGATCCTAGTAAAGTTGACCGTTCAGCAGCTTACATGTGCCGTTGGGTCGCCAAAAATGTGGTATCTGCTGGTTTAGCCGACCGAGTTGAAATTCAGCTCGCTTACGCTATCGGGCATCCAGAACCCACGAGCATTACCCTCGATTGTTTTGGCACGGAGAAAGTCGAAGAGAATAAAATTGAACAAGCCGTCCGCGAGGTCTTTTCCTTCAAGCCCGCTGACATAGTTTCTCAACTCAATCTTCTCCGCCCAATTTATCGAGGAACTACCCATTACGGACATTTTGGAAAAGCTGGACTTCCTTGGGAAAGCACCAGTCTTGCCAGCGATTTGGCCAATCAAGCTTCTTAATTTAAAATTATTGTCATCTGCAACCCTCCACAATCCGTTTTATAACCCATGACTACTATGACAGAAACTATTGCTCCTGTATCCCTTGACTACAAAGTCGCTGATATGACCCTTGCTGAATTTGGCCGGAAAGAAATTTCCATCGCCGAGCATGAAATGCCAGGTCTTATGGCTACCCGTGCTAAGTACGGACCTTCCAAGCCTTTAGCGGGTGTTAAAATCATGGGATCTTTGCACATGACGATTCAAACCGCGGTTCTAATCGAAACCTTGGTGGAGCTCGGAGCCGATGTTCGCTGGTGTTCTTGCAACATCTTCTCGACCCAAGATCATGCAGCCGCTGCGATTGCGGCAGCAGGTATCCCTGTTTTTGCTTGGAAGGGAGAAACCCTGGAGGATTATTGGGATTGTACATGGAATGCATTGACATGGCCTGATGGATCCGGTCCCGACCAAATCGTGGATGATGGTGGGGACGCCACTCTCCTCATCCATAAAGGAGTTGAGTTGGAAAAGGGTAGTGATTGGGTAAACACCGCCTCGGATAACCACGAAGAAAAGGTAATCAAAGATTTACTTAAGAAAACTCTAGCAGAACATCCAGGCCATTGGGCGAAAGTTGCCGATGGTGTGGTTGGTGTCTCTGAAGAAACCACAACCGGTGTTCACCGCTTGATTCAAATGGAAGAAGAAGGAAAACTCCTTTTTCAAGCGATTAACGTGAACGACTCTGTTACTAAATCGAAGTTCGATAACAACTATGGCTGCCGCCATTCCTTGGTCGATGGCATTAAGCGTGCCATGGATGTGATGATTTCTGGTAAGGTCGCCATGGTTTGCGGCTTTGGCGATGTAGGAAAAGGCTCGGCAGATTCTCTCTTCAACGAGAAGGCAAGGGTTATGGTTTCCGAAGTCGACCCAATCTGTGCTTTGCAAGCATGTATGGCTGGTTACCAAGTGACAACGGTTGAAGATGCTCTCGCTACCGCAGATATTTTTGTGACCACCACCGGGAACAAAGATATCATAACGGCGGAACACATGAGTAAAATGAAAGATCAAGCCATTGTATGTAATATCGGTCACTTTGATAATGAAATACAAGTCGCAGAACTCGAAAAAATGCCTGGCGTAACCAAGGAAATTATCAAAGAAGACAGCGTTCCGGGCGGTCCGGTAAGCCGTTTTACTTTCGCCGATGGTCGCAGCATTTATTTACTCGCAGAAGGTCGTTTAATCAACCTTGGTTGTGCCACCGGTCACCCAAGTTTTGTTATGTCGAACAGTTTTACCAACCAAACCATTGCTCAAATTGATATTCGTAATAACCAAGACAGGAAAATCGGAGTCACCCGACTTAGTAAGGAATTAGACGAAGAAGTGGCGAGGCTTCACCTTGACAAACTCGGTGCTAAACTCACAAAACTTTCTTCAGAGCAAGCCGATTATATCGGCGTGAATGTGGAAGGTCCTTACAAACCAGAACACTACAGATATTAATTTTAAAGGTTTGCTTTTTTGCTAAGCAATTTTTGTCCAGAAAGCCTCCGGTTACGGGGGCTTTCTTATTTTGTACGATTGTGTAATTTCGTGAATTCAATTACACCTTATTCTTGAGAAAATTATTGATAGGTAACCAAGATGTTTTTTGACGAGACCAAAGTGTTTTTAAAGGCCGGTAACGGAGGAGATGGCTGCATGTCTTTTCTCCGTCAAAAATATATGCCTAATGGTGGGCCGAATGGAGGAAATGGAGGAAGGGGAGGAGAGGTGATCTTACTGGCGGATGAGAATGTTTCTGACCTGAGAACTTATCACTTCAAAAAACAATGGAAGGCGAAAAATGGAGAGCCAGGTAGGGGTAGCGATCAAAACGGAAAAGGGGGAGCCCCATGTTTACTTAAAGTTCCCCTTGGTACAGAAGTTCGAGATTTAGCCACTGGCGAAATTATTTGTGAACTCCTTGAGCATGAGCAGGAAGTTTTGTTGCTCGAAGGAGGAAAGGGAGGCCGTGGGAATGCCACTTTTAAATCCTCCACTAATCAAACGCCCAGGCAATTTACGGAGGGTAAGCCTGGTCTGGAAGGTGAATTCGTTTTCACTCTTAAAACGATGGCCGATGTTGGACTCGTAGGGTTTCCCAATGCGGGCAAATCCACTCTGCTCAATGTTCTCTCCAACGCCACTCCCAAAATTGATTCCTATCCTTTTACTACACTGGTTCCGACGGTTGGTGTGATCGATTACCCAGATGACTTCCGTACCGTTACAATGGCCGATGTCCCAGGTTTGATTGAGGGGGCGGCGGAAAACCGGGGGTTGGGGCACCGTTTTTTAAGGCATGTTGAAAGATGCCAATTGATCCTATTCCTCTTAGATCTGTCAGGAAGTGATGGCCGTTCCCCAATCGACGACTTCATTCATTTGCAAAAAGAATTGCTTGAATATGACGAACGGTTGTCGGCCAAAGAATTTTTAGTTGTTGGTAATAAAATTGATGAAGAGGTTAGCCAGGAAAATTTGGAACTTTTCCACATGCGTTTTCCCGAAACAAAAATACTTCCAATTTCAGCGATTTTAGAAGATGGACTGGTGGATCTGAGGGCACAGTTGTTGTCACATTTTTCCTGAAAAATAGAAAATTTTTCCTGGGTGAATAACTTTTTTTTTTTCAACTTGTTTTGCACAAGCGTTTGTGTAAAAAAAGGGGAATGGATGTGGATGTTGAAACCAAGCAGGAATTACCCGTAAAAATGAAATTCATGGACCGGATAGAAGAAGATCCTCTCGACCGAGGGTTATTTCTTCCTCTAATCAAGAATGAAACCAAGGAGGAGCGAGCAACCCGCATTCTTGCAATGATGGAAGAATCAAATGACCGGTTAAATCGGTTACTTGAAATTTTTAATCGAATGGATCGGTAATGTCCAAGGAATCAAAATCAAGCATCAATCACGCGGCCGTTCAAATGGGCAAGAAGGGTGGGCGTGCAGGTAAAGGATCTACCAAAAGAAGAGGGAATTCCTCTTACTATCGTGATATGCAAAGGAAATCTGTGGCATCCAGATTAAAAAACCTGG
>JAYQBP010000097.1:0-5927 GCA_038137385.1 Opitutales bacterium
GTCCATGCTCTAACAATGCTGCAGTCGCACTACTCTTACCTATTACATCGAAGGGTGTGGTGCATACGCAAAGGGAACATCCCTGGAGTTGTTCTGAAATTAAGTCGGTCGACAACTCGCCAGTTTTTTCAATTAAGAACTCATTCTTTTTACAGATTGAATAAAGATGATTAGAACCAGCATCTTCCCTCTGTCGCCCAATGTGCATGATTTTCAATTTCTTTCCAGAAGTTTTGGATAGAGTTGAAAAAAATTCCCCTAATTTATTGTAGGGGAAATCAGCGTAGGGCGTACCAAAAAAAGCGATCTTCAGGGCTTGTCCCTTAGTTGTTACTTTGGAATTGGCAGAGTAGGGTATATTACCAAATAAATAGAGGAACATCGCCGGAACACCTGTTAGTTCTAATCGATCCAGTGCAGCTGCATTGGACGAGGTAATCCAAACTGGTTTGCACTTATTGATAAAACCAAGAATAAGTTTTTTTTGAAGCCATCCGATCCCCTTTTCTTTCAAATTCGCCCGAGGGTAGGCTCCAACCCAAATCTCATGAAAGTTCAGATGAACTTTCTTGTCCTGTAATTTTTGTGCGAGGTACTTTAGGATCTGATTTGGTAAACCGTTGTATGCGAATGCATAAGGAGCAAATTGGACACTGTATAGATCTGCGTCGGTCAAGTCAGTCAACTGTCCACACTCCTTATAAATAAAATATCGTTCGATCTGATGCCCAAGCTTTTCGAGTTCCTGAGTTATGAGTTCCACATAATCACTGATACCACATTGCTTGGATTCTTTTTGACCGGTGATAAAACAAATTTTCAATTCTGAGTTTGTGTTTGTTCAAGACCTTGCAGAATCAATTCGTAGGCTTCGGAAACCGAGCAGGTTTGGTGTCTATATGCCTTTAACTCTTTACCTTTAATCGTGCTTTCGGGATAACCCCATTGTTTTTGGTGAAGTTCAGCACTGTCGTACCATTTCCCTAGTAAGATTAAGGAGGGTATCTTGAAGGCTCCTGCCAAGTGCATGCACAACGAGGTATTGCAAATTACAAAGTCAGAAAGAGAAACCATTGCGGCAGATTGTCGGAGGCTTAACTTTCCGCAAAGGTTGGTGAGTTGGGAAGAGTCATTTGCCGAGATTCGTTTTTCATCCTCTTTTGATCCGATGATGCAAAGTTGATTATTCTTATTTTTAAGCAGAAGATTTGTTAGATGAGAGAAGTTTTTGTCTCCCCAGCACTTTTCGGGAAATCCCCCCCCGGGGGCTAGAATGATAAGCTTCTTGCTTTCGGATTTTTCACCCCAAGCAACTTCAGCTTCAGCAACTTCATTTTTTGTAAGAAAAATAGCAGGTCTTGGATCAATTTCCACATTCGCATTGAGAAGTTCAAGAAATCTTAAACCTGCATCTGCCACCTTCCTCTCTTCTTTAAAATCTATGTATTTGGTGCACCAACTCTCCCCACCAGCATAACCTTTGACTCCGAAACTGTTTGGGATCTTTGCCCTTCGCATTAGCCAGGAACCTTGCCTGCTGCCCAAAACATCTATCCCATGCGTAAATTTTTTTGATGAAATATACCGTGATTCCTTTGAAAAAAGCACATACAGTAATCCCTCGAGGAATGTTTTGGGAGAGTTGGCGGGAAATCTGCAATTTTGCTTATTATGCCACGGTGCATTGCATGAAATTACCTCATCCAAATAAGGATTATTTTCTAGCAGGGGCATTGCCCAATCTCCAACCCCAATGGAGACTTTTGACTCTGGGAACGCGGTATTTAACCCTTTTAGCAAAGGAGTTGCCAAGAGGACATCACCCAGATCATTATTTCTAAGAACAAAAAAGCTTTTAATGATGTGTTTTGAAGTTAGTCAGGGGCAAGGGCGAGTACATCGGTTGAAAAATCTTCAGGAAAATCCTCGGCTTTGAACTTCGATAAAATCAAAGTTCCCGTCTCAAATTGATATTGCTGTGGTTTTTTGCCAAAATTAGAAAAATCATCTTCTTTGCATAGGAAAAGCTCATATCCGTTAGATTCTAGCAATTTCAAGGGGGCATTGGTTTCCAATCCATACCTATTTTGATTTTCCGGCATAATTTCAATGTAGATGGACTTGACGATGTGATCCCTCAAGGAGGCATCCCAGCCTTTTAGGGCCGATAACTCATGACCTTCGAGATCGATTTTGGCAAAGTCTATGCGATCAATTTGATTTGCTTTACAATACTGATCTAAAACGAGGTTCCTTATTTCGATACCCTCTTCTTGTTCAGTCGCAATGTGTGATTGCCCAGATTGCGTGGGTTCAAGATGAAACTTTGAGTAACCATCCTCATTGGATATGCATGCATGATTAACAAAAAAAGTATTTTCTCTGTGAAGAGCGGTTGACTTATCAATCGTTCGAACGAGTGATTCATTCGCTTCGAATAGATGAAAATTAACCGAACTTAAGTCAGGTAAAAGGCCGAAGGTACACAAGCCATGATTAGCCCCAAGATCAAAAAAAACTCCATTTGGCAGAATCAAATTTTTTGAAATAGAGAAAAAGTTTGGATCGAACGAACATTTAATAAACACATTCCTTGGTTCAGGATCACTTAAATTTAAATATGCGATAGAATTTCCGTTGAAAGAAACCAGCTGTTCCGCAGAGATCAGTTTTGTTTGAAGAAGCGCCTCAATAATCGTGTGTCTCTTTAAAAAGGCAGGAAGGTAAAATGGAGTCATACTTTTTTCAGCATTTTCGCCCATTTCAAACTAGGCTTTTCAAACAGGATATAGAAAAGAGTACTGCCTGAAATTGCAGCTAAAAGAAGAACGGCAACAGATAGGTTGGGATAGTTTTCAGAGAAATTTGATTGATTAAGAATCATACCTGCAATCAGGATGAGCGGAAGGTGAATCAAATAGAGGGAATACGATATTTTGCCCAAGAAAGTTAGAATAGATGGGAACTTGAAGGAATGAAAGTACAGTAAAAAGACGGTAGTGCATAAACAGACCAAAGAAAGTAATTTCGTGTATTGGATTAAAAGAAAGCATAAGAAAATCGAAAATGATAGGTAAAATTCTTTTTTAGCGATTTTTCCAGTTCGCAGTAGAAAAATAATTATTCCAACTGCAAAAAATGGTGCCCATGTAGGGAAAAAATACCAAGGATTGATCGATTCGGGTGCTGGAATTAGGCCCATGGAAGCCAATCCAAGTAATGACAATCTGCGAACCGATGGATATTCAGAAGCAAAAAAAGGAAAGCCAATAGCCACGACTAGATAAAATTGAACCTCAACCCCAAGAGTCCATGCGACATTCAGAGTCCATGAGTCGGAAGAGTATGGAACCAAGTAGAGAAAGTTGTTGAGGATAGATTTTGCATTCAAGCGAAGAGACGGATCAATGAAAAGAAGGTAGCAGAATATCGTAATGGTTAGAGCGATGGCATAGGGTACTTGAATCCTTATGAATCGTCGCAGTAAGAATTCCTTGACGAGTTTGTATTCGTATTTGCGAAAGGACAAAGACCATGGAATTACCAAACCAGAAAGGATGAAAAATACCTGTACGCCTTTATCTCCGAACTGAGCGAAAGATTCACAAAAACTGTTTTTAGGCATGTAAGAGTCGGCAAAACAAATATGATATAGGCAAACGGCAAAGGCCGCCAAGCCTCTCAAGGCGTCAAGACTTTGATCTCGGTGCAAAACTTTTTACTAGTTAGTTGTTTGTGCCTAGAACCTTTGTGAACTTTCGCAGAAAGGAGTGGGGGGCAGAGGCACTGGCAAATTTAATGAGCTTTCTGGCATCGGGAGAATCCTTGGCACTAAAAGTTTCAATCATGATGCGAAAATCATCATGAGAGTTGGCAATTAAAATCAAATCGCCGAACTTTTCCAAGCCAGGTAACTTTGTGCTAATCGTGGGTTTGCCAATATTCGAGTAGTCAATGAACTTTGTCGGACAAGTTCCAATATTTGCATGATCAGTCTTGTAAGGAATCAGACCCAAGTCGAATTCTGAAATTATCTCGGGCAAGTCATTGTATTCTACACCCTCTATAAGGCGTGCGTTGGATTTATTCTTTAGAAGACTAATCTTTTTTTCGGTACTTTTACTTCCATCGCCAACACCTACAATTATAAAGAAAACAAGAGGCAAACTATCGATTAGGTAGAAGAGCAAATCGAAATCCACTCTCCTATCGGACAGAGTTCCTACATAACCGACAATTTTCTTAAAAACCCTGCCATCGCTCGGGCCACCTGGAAAATATTTTGAGGGGATTGGACTTTTTTCTTTAAAGGAGAGCTGGGAGCACATGTGAAAATGAATCTTCTTTCCCTTGAATTCTTTGGGAATGTTATCGTGGGTTATTGGCGTTAAGCAAAGCAACAAGTCGAATTCCTTATAGGATTTGAGTTCTTGTTCTGGAGAAAAGAAATCACCAGTCCAAAAGATAGACCTGGCCTTGGGATTTTCCTCTACTAAATGTGAGTAGGCGGTGGAGATTGACCAGACTGAGCTACGAGGACCTAAAAAAATTGATGCAATAATCCTAACTTGAAGCCGCACTTCTATTTTGCCGAATCCGGAATCATAGGCTGATCTTTTAAAGATAATGGGAGTGAAAATTAGTAAGTTCTTTTTTTTGAAAAAGATTTTTACTTTACCTGGGTTTCTCGTTGGCGGGTTTACCCAAAGAGTAGGACCGTAGTTGGAAAGCTCTTCTGCATAAAAAATTGGGCAAGGGTTAAGATAGTAATCCCATGGGATATCACTTAAAATTAGATTCGAACTCCAAATCCCTTGAAAATTTGACTTCATTTTTTTTGGTGAATGTAAATGTGAAACATACTTTTGACGGTGACGAGCATTTGAAAAAAAAGAATATCCAAACCCCGCATTCGATACTCCCAGATGCAGCTCACGAGGTCAGTTGTTGCCATCCTGCATAAATTCCGAAAATGCCCATAGAAAGAAAACTCCGGTTCACTGGGATTGTGCTTTTTAAGAAAACGCATGAAGTCTGCTGACTCATAATTTTTCGCTTTCCAATTCTTTCCCCCTTGCCTGACGGATCTCCATGGGTGACAGGCTTGTGCTTCTCGGACGAAAAGGAAGTTGGCCCCCGCAAGCTTGGCCCGATAAGCAAAGTCAACATCCTCGTAGGCCACTTCAAATTGTTCGTCTAGTCCATCAAGTTTGAGAAAAAAACTTTTGCGGACACATAGGTTGCTTGTCCAGTAAAGCCCTCCGTGTTCGTTAGCAGGGCAGCCTTCCGCCCAAGTTTGTCTAGGTCGGTCTGGGAAGATTCTACCTTCTAGAATATCTACATCAGGATTTAAAACAATCGAGTTTAAATAAGCATTGATAAAACCCTCCTGTGCAATGCAGTCATCATCGAGAAATATTATCCATTCTCCTTTTGCTCTATCCACCCCTGCATTTCGGTTGCCCGCAGGTCCATTATGTTTTCCTTTTCCCCATGAGACATTAGGGAATTCTTTTTCGATTAATCTTTTAGAATAATCGGACTTGGAATCATCCGTAACAATAATTTCATACGCTGGACCACTAAGCTGAAATTCTTCGCTTAACGAATTTAGGCATATTCTTAAATCATAAGGTCTTTCGTATGTAGGTATAACGATACTAAAAAATGGATTTTGTTTTTTAGTCATCTAATTTAAGAAACTATATTTTATTACACTATCGAAAAATACTGTAGGTTTTGTAGCAATTAATACCCGACTGATTATGGATGAATAATCTTAGTAATGATTTACGCTTGTCTTTTAATTAAGTAAGGCAAAATAGTCTTTAGTAGAGATATTTGAAGAATAAAAATTACACATATTATCAATATTTCTTCCAAAGGAATATATTTATCTAATTGTAGAATTTTTAATGTATGAATTG
>JAYQBP010000098.1:0-5875 GCA_038137385.1 Opitutales bacterium
TATGGCTCAATGGAATTGCTCCCCTTTTGCTTAGCGTGGGACTGGTCTTGTTGTTTATTGAATTCAAGACTCCTGGGTTTGGTATTTTTGGCAGTTTGGGCATTGGTTTCATTTTGGTATTTTTTGCATCCAAACATGTTGCAGGATTGGCTGGTCAGGAAGAGCTTCTCCTCTTCCTTGTTGGATTTTGTCTGGTATTGGTGGAAATATTCCTTGCTCCGGGTTTGTTTTTGCCTGCTTTGCTTGGATTGATCCTAATGATTGGCTCTCTGATTTGGGCGATGGTGGATATTTGGCCAGGCCAGGAGATCCAATGGTCAATCGCTCTATTTGAAGCCCCCCTTATTGAATTGGCAAAATCTTTGGGGCTTGCTTTTGTCCTTGGTTATCTAGCGGTTAAGGTCATTGGTAAGACCCCAATGGGTAGATCAATGATTTTGGAGAAATCAGTAGACGGAGCGGTGGCTGATAAAATCTCAGATAAAATCCGAATCGGAAGTGTAGCAATATGTACGACAGAACTTTATCCTTCCGGAAAAGTTGAACAAGATGGTACTTTATTAGATGCAAGATCCCTTTCGGGTAAAATTGAAAAAGGCGAAAAAGTTCGTGTAGTTAGCCAGAATGCGTTTGAATTGATCGTGGAGGAGCATAGAGAAAACTATGACTAAAATTATCGCTGCCTTAGCCTTTGGGTATCTTTTGGTCGCTTTGGAAGCGATTGTTCCGGGCGGAATCCTTGGCTTATTGGGATTTGTTTGTCTTTTGGCCGCGTCTTACTTCGCCCATTTGGAATTTGGGGGATGGATGATTCCCTTGGTTGTCTTTATGTTAGGTGGGTTCGGGGGGGTATTATTGGTATTTTTTCAGTTCAGATGGCTCTCACAAAGTTCCTGGGGCAAGAATATGTTTGTGCATGCTACTAGCGGAGGAAACCCATCGAAACACGAATCATTAGAGAAATTAATCGGTCAAAAAGGACTTACCCAAACTGACCATCACCCAGAGGGTACGGTTAGAGTAGATGGTAAAAACTTTGATTCCTTTTGCAACTTGGGCTACCTTGCCAAGAATAAAAAGGTTGAAATTGTCAAGGTCGATGGCTTTCGCTTGATTGTTCGTCCACTTTGAACTTTTCTCTTCTCATCATTCAATATTCATTTCTCATTATTCTTTAAATATGAACGATTTAATATCTTGGATTATTATCGGGCTTCTTTTGATAATAGGATTGGTTTTCTCGCTGATCATCATATCTTTCTTCAGCACTTGGCTAAAAGCTTTTCTTGCGCGAGCACCTGTAAGTTTTGCTACACTTCTCGCAATGCGTTTACGGGGTGTACCGGTCGGTTTAATTGTGGATGCAAGAGTAACTGCGGTTAAGGCAAGTATTCCCTTGGATACGGATCAATTAGAAGCCCACTATTTAGCGGAAGGCAATGTTGTTCAGACGGTGCAGGCTTTAATTGCGGCATCCAAAGCGAGCATCGAGCTCTCTTGGGATCGTGCTTGTGCAATTGACCTTGCTACCCGTGGAACAAGCAAATCCGTGTTGGAAGCTGTGCGTACATCCATTAATCCAAAAGTCATTGATTGTAAAATCGAAGGGCGGGACACCATTGATGGTGTGGCCAAAGACGGCATTCAGGTCAAGGTGAGAGCCCGGGTAACCGTGAGGAGTAACCTGGACCGTTATGTCGGCAGTGCCCAAGAGGAAACTGTCATTGCCCGGGTTGGTGAAAGCATCGTATCGACCATTGGTTCCTCGGAAAACTACAAGGTGGTTTTAGAAAACCCCAATCAAATTACCCAGCAAGTTTTAAATCGAGGACTAGACCAAGGAACTGCATTCGAGATTCTATCCATTGATATCGCAGATGTGGATTTAGGCGAAAACCGGGGTGCCGCCCTCCGATCTTCTCAGGCAGCAGCCGATAAGGAGGTTGCTCAGGCCCAGGCAGAAATCCGCCGGGCTGCTGCGGTTGCTTTGGAGCAGGAGAACAAAGCCAAAGTGCAGGAAATGCAGGCCAAGCTGGTAGAGGCAGAGGCTCAGATCCCCTTGGCCATGGCGGAGGCATTCCGCAGCGGAAACCTTGGCATCATGGATTACTATCGTATGCGCAATATTCAGGCGGATACGGAGATGCGGGAAAGCATTTCCACTGAGAAATAATATCCCTAACATTTTGCCCTGACTGTTTGCTATGCCTGAACTCCCATTGGACACCCTGTTTATCGTCGGATTACTCATCGCGTCCTTCGTCGGGAAAATTCTTGAGGGCAAGGCAAAGAAGAAAAAAGAAGGAAGCAAACCCAAGCGGTCTCATCCTTCCGGTGAAGATTTTTTACCCGAAGGATCAGACCCAGAGGAAAAAGGATTGGGCGAACTGCTGCGAGAGGCATTTGCGGAGGTAATTGAGCCAGTTCATGAAGAAACTCCCTATGAATCTAATTTGCCGGAGAAAGAACCAGATCGGCATTCAGGGCTTATCACGCCACCTTTGGTTACACATGGAAACAAGTCATTAGCCATCAAGGACTTATCGGACGAACAAGAGGTTTCTGCCCGCAAGTGGTTGCGAACCGAGGCCTTGGGTTCAAACCGATCGCTCCGCCGATCTTTTCTGGTCAAGGAGGTCTTAGATCAGCCAGTTGGTTTGCGGCATACGTTCTTCTGAGTTTTTTCTTTAGTATCTTCCTTCTGCCCTGCCCGATCGATTTTTTTAGAAGTGAGGCTAAGTCGGAGACCTTCTTCCATGCACTTCCGATTCCATTGGCAAGTTTGGGGAAACTTACATTTTGCAAGAATACAGGAAATAGATGGAGCAGTTTTCAATCTTGGAAAAAATGGGATTTAGAAGAAAGCAAAAAGGCCAAATCGACTTGGGGCAACGATCTAAAAAGAGAAACGGAAAAATTAATCGTGTCTTAAGGGTTTTCCTGCCAACCTGCTCCCAAGCTTTTTCCGAGATCTAAGACCGATATCCATAAATCGTATCTTTTTTTAAGAAGTGTTCTTTTCTGAATAGTCCAGCGAATCTTCATTTTGAGAAAGTCTATTTTGGAAGTCAGTCCAACCTCGAATTTCTGCATGGCAATTTCTGTTAGATCCTTAAATTGACCAGTGATATTTTGGGAAAGTTCTAATTCCTCGGATGTATACATATGGCGTATTTTGGCCTTCTCGATTTCTTCGATCCCTCGAAGAACCAGTGTTTTCCAATCCAATTCCGCGGATTTTAACTTTGCTTTGTCCTCGGCAATTTTGAGCTTTCTTTTAGGGATCCACAAAGGAATATCCAAAATGGGCCCCCCCTGTAGTTTCCATTGCGTAAAAGGCTTGGACAGATCTCCTGACATTCCCACCCCAGTGAGATCGATTCCAATGGAGGGATAAAGGTCAAGTGATGACACATTAAGGTGGCTTGCTAGTGCCCGAATTTTATTTTCCCCAGCTAGAATGTCGGGCCGATTCCTCAATACTGAGGCATGCTGAAAAGACGGAACAGGAGGTAATTTTCCTTTGGATAGAGGGGGAGGCTCGGGAAGTTTGGCACCATCCGAACCAAGTAGAGTGGTCATCGTGATCTTCCCTTGTTCCAAATTTTGAACTAGCAAATTATATTCTGAAGCAAGCAACTTTAGGGAAATCTCCATCTCAATGATACTCGAATTGTCCTCGAGCCCTGCATGGTACCTATGCAAGTGCAAGGTGTGAATTTCATGATGTTGTCGGATTTGATCCTTGACCAGTTGTGTGTCCTCTTTGAGGAATTTCATGCTATGCCAGACTCTGGAAATTTCATAAATCAATTCAAGCTGTGCCGCCAAAATGAGGTGACTCTCGGCGGAAACTGATTGCATTTCAGCTTCGCGAAGGGCTTTCCATTTCCCCCATAAGTCCAGTTCCCATCCAAAAGAAGCCTGGGATTTGAACTGGGGCAATTTTTCGGTTTGATTGTTTGTCTCGCGTGACTTTTCCTTCCCCGCCTGCCACGCCGCTGCCCCCTGCAAATCGGGTTGAGAGCCGGTTAGGGAAAGACCCGCCTTGGCTTTGGCGACCTCAACACGCGATAACTGAACATGCCAAAACGGGCTATGTATCAATGCAGTTTCAATCAGAGCATGCAGCTGTGGTTCGGACAATAAATTTTTAAATGTAAATCGTTCGGTTACATTGCCATCAGATTTATGTGGTGGTACTAGTTGAGTTGAGAAATATTTATTTACTAACTGAATTTCACTGTATTCTCTATTAGCACAACCAGTTGCTAGAAAGATAAATAAAAAATATAAATAAAATCTCACTATTGAATTAGGTGTTTTTAAAGAAGTTCAATCCTTTTTGCATTCACCATCATGGAACTAGGCATGGACTGCGAATCCACGATGCACTCTACTTTAATTTTTTTTCCAGCCTTTATGCCCATGACATTTTTTAGCGTACCTTGAAGGATCTGACCTTGGTTGTCCAAAAGTCGGACGGTTATGGATCCGTCGATCAATTTCTTCCTGTCTTCACAACACGCATCCCAGGGAGTTGGGCAATGATCACCGGGAATTTTGTCGCAGGTTTTAATCGATTCATCTCCAAGAGTGAACAATGCCCGGCTTTGGGTAAAAGGTTCTACCATTCCACCAATAAAGCCTTGAATGACGAGCAATTGACCCCCTTCATTTCTTTTTCTCGCTTCAAGAACTGAAATTGCCTCCCCCAGGCTCTGTTTCGAAATGAAATTAGGGGGCAAATTTGCTTTGATCGAATCGTCCACAATGTTTTTTACAGATCTATGCGTGCGATCTTCAGAGTCGCAGGAAGCGAGGAAGAGGGAGAGGAGGGTTAAAATGATAAGCTTGTTCATCTTTGGTATGGTCTGTTTAAATTGAGCGTGGTTTATGAAGCTCTCAGGGTTTGCGGAAGAGTGGGCCGCAGGCACTTCCAACCTGGTGGTAATCCGCCAATTAAGCCGAGACCGAAGCAGGTAAACAAACCTACCTGGAAAACGGCAAAATCAAAATTAAGAACGAAAACACCAATGGAAAAAGGAAACGAGATTCCCTGTAGCCATAATGCAACCATGGAAAAGGCAAGACAAGAGCCCAGCAAACAATAGATCGTGGACTCTTGAATTAAGCTGCAAAGGAGGAATCCACGACTAAATCCAATGGCTTGCATCGCACCAAATTCACGGATTCGTTCGGAAAAAGCGGCATGGAGGCTGTTTAAGCCTCCCAGTATGGCACCAACTGCCAGTAAAACCGCACACACCCAAGACATCCAGCGAATCGGTCGATAAAAAGCCGATAAACTGTTGTAGTATTCTGACTCCTGTATCCCAACCAGCTCCAAGTCTAGCCTTGTTTTGGCAAAGATCTCGACATCAGAAAAACCATTTACCTCGATCATGCGCAGGACAACGCAGGAAAGATTATCTCTTTGGGTGGCCGTCATTAGATCCTGCAAGGGCATCCACATCTCCGCCTCCATAACGGTTCCATTTGCGGAGAAGATACCGCTAACAATAAACGATTGATCATTGAAACGGACCTCTTTTCCAAGGGTTAATTGGTCTGGGCTGATGCCCAGCTTTTGATGAGCAAGAATGCCTACCATCACTTCACCAGACCGAGGAAAGTGCCCCTGTAAAATTCTCAGCTTAGGATAGACCCAGGTGGATTGGTGGCGAACTCCACGGATCAATGCCTGAGCCTCGTCTCCATTCGGTAAGCCAATCATTCCATTGTAATGGACTTCGGGGGAAACCGCAGGCTCACCAATGAAATGATCAATGCTTGTCACCGAGGATGAAATAATGTCCACAACTCCGCTGGCGACCTCGCTTCTTTCGACACTTTCTTCACTTCCTGCACCAAG
>JAYQBP010000099.1:0-5867 GCA_038137385.1 Opitutales bacterium
GGCGAAACCCAGAATCGAACTGGGGACACAAGGATTTTCAGTCCTCTGCTCTACCGACTGAGCTATTTCGCCTAATCACCAAAAGGGATTGTATGATCTATTTGGAATGCCTGGTCAATTATGAAACCAACAAATTTTCTATAGGCTCCCCTCAAAGTACATTTCCTTGAGTTACTTCAGTAAAATGTTTTTCAAGGGACAACGGATTAAAAATTTGTAAGGTTATTTGGGGAATGCCTGAATCGTTTAGCCTAATTTTTTTCAAAAATTAAGCTGACATTTGCACCTCCAAACCCACTGCTGTTTGTCATGATTACAGAAGGTTGGGACATCGAGGTTTTTCGGATCAAATCAAGGTGCTCTAGCTGAGGATCTGGATCTTTCACATTGGCCGAGCCTGGCATGAAGCCATCTTTCAATGCTAAGCAGCAAAAAGCAGCCTCCATGATGCTGGATAGGGAGAGTCCATGACCCGTAAGAGCTTTGGTACTGGAAATTTTAAGGTTTTGAGGCTGAGGGAAAACGGCTTTTAAAGCCTTGATTTCCGAAGCGTCACCAATGGGGGTGGAGGGTGCATGAGCGTTTAAATAGTCAATGTCTGTAGGTTTTAAATTTGCGTCTTTGAGTGCTTTCCTCATGGCATCCTTAAGGCCTCTGCCCTCAGGGTGAGAAATGGCAACATTGTGGCCATCGGAAGCTTGTCCCCATCCAGTAAATTTTGCGTAAGGTTGTACTCCACGCTTCTGGGCTAGCTCTTTGCTTTCAAGAACAATGCTAACTGAGCCGCCTGTGCCCACAAAACCATTACGGTTCAAATCAAAAGGTCTGGAGGCAAGATTAGGGTTTGTTTCCAAGGATAACGCCCTCATTCCACAAAAAGGCACAATACTTTCGTAATTACAGTCCTCGGCACCAACGACTAACATGCGGCTTTGCCTACCTAGACGAATTTCATCTAATGCCGTCCCAAGGGCATGCCCTGAGGATGCACAAGCTGAGACAAGTCCCATGGATGAACCTCGGATGCCCAAGGCAGCAACCAAATTAAAGGTAAGGGTGCCAGCAATCGATGATACAATTCCCAATGGGTTGCAAGCCATGATCCCTTTTTGGTCCATTTTCGAGAGGTGTTGATGAACAAACCTCATCGATCCACCCGACGCCGTAAAAATTCCGGTAGATGGGTCTTGAACATCAGATTCACCAAGAGAAGCATCGAGGATTGCTTGTCGTAGAGCACACCATGCATAGAGAACATGGGGAGAAAAACTGCGCAACACACTGCGAGGTATCTTGTATTCTGCAGGGTACTCCCAATCTTCAAAATCGGAAGATTCTAAATTGAAACCTTTAATCGTGCCCGCAACTTTGACAGGGGATTCAGGTACATTGAGGGTTGTTGGGTTTTCAATGCCATGAGTAAGTTCAAGTAAACTTTTGGTAACTTGGGCACGATCGTTACCAATGCTTGTTATGAATCCTAATCCAGTAACCCAAACTTCAGACATATTCTAATGAAAAGTTATAAAAATAGACGGGGAAAAGAGTGGTGGAGCCGATCGGGATCGAACCGACGACCTCCACAATGCCATTGTGGCGCTCTTCCAACTGAGCTACGGCCCCAAAGAAGGTTTATAATGCTGGAATATTCTAAATCCTACAAGACCAATTAACCTTAAAACCTTATTATGCAGAAGGTGGTCTCATTGGAGGGCGTGTAATTTTTAGACCACCCGGTTTTTTCTTACCGGATTTCAAAGAGAGAGTTGGCTTGCCAGGTTTGCCTCCAAGCCCGGTACCTTTTCCTTTGGTTTTTAAAGATAAGCTTGGTTTGCCAGGGGTACCCGAAGGTTTGGGAGGAGCGGATGGTGCCTCTGGGCTGTTAGGCTCGCTGGGGGGAGATGGGACAGGGGGTTCCGGTGGTAAGTCCAAAGAAGGAGAGGGAGGAGCAACGGGTGTTGGTTCCTGAGCAAGTTCTTCTCCCAATGAGGGTGGGGCAATGGGAGGGAGTTCATTCACCTGTTCTTCAGGAGCAGGTTCGGATACGGAAGAAGATGGGGGAACCGGTTCAGGAACAGAGGGCTCGGGAGTAAGGTCCAATGACGGGGGTGGGGGTGGAGCGATCGGTGTTGGTTCCTCAGTGAGTTCTTCTCCCATGGAGGGAGGAGCAATGGGAGGAAGTTCCTCAGAGGAATCAAGCGAAGGGCTATCCTCTCCGGTGGCAGAAGGAACGGGTGGTAAATCTAACGCGGGTGAGGGGATGGGGGGAATGGGCGGATCAAGTGTTTCATCTGCCGTTTCTTCAGGTATTGAAGGAGGATCTATAGATGGCGGTTCCTCTGCAACCTCATCACTGATGGAAGGTGGAGCGATTGGGGGCAGTTCAGGTGAAGCATCACTCGATGAGCTATCATCACCAGTAGCAGAAGGAACGGGTGGTAAATCTAATGCGGGTGAGGGAGCTGGTGGAGTGAGAGGAGGTAAATTTTCATTGGCATCATCCTCTTGAATCGGTGTAGGGGTGATGGGATCTGGAGTAGATTCCGTTTCCAATGGCTCAGGATTTTTAGGGCGGTTACTGTTGGAATCTTTAGCAGATGAAATGGAAGAAGGTCGAGAAGTGGAATCACTAGAGAATTTTTGGTCGTATCCACCACTGGCAACTTTTCTAACTTGAACAACGCTAGCACCCGTTTCTCGGGCAATCGCTGCTTTGTTGGGGTTTGGTTCTGACAACTTTGTTTTAATCTGATCAAACAATTCACGATTCATGCTGATGGTAACCCGTCTGCCAGATGCGGAGGTTGAACCAATTTTTTCGGAGAGTTTGGGGTTAGCAAATTGGGATAGTGCCCGAATCAGTTCATTGACCGATTTGTAATCAGTTCCAATCTCTTGGTTAACTTTTTCATGGAGTTTGGATAGAAAAGCGACCGTTTTAATTTTGGACTCACGCTTGGCTACCTCAATTTTAGCCCGTTCTTGAATTTCCCGTAGGATTTGCTCTGGGTCTTTGGTAAAATCTACATCAAAAGTTAACTTGGTCATAATTCGTATATTGTAAGGATATATGGATGATCAAAGGAAGGGGGTGGGATATTGCAAGAAAAAATCCGTAGAGTAAGAGGCGGTCAAGAGAGGATGTTTTTTAAAGATATGGTTTCTTCATAGAGAGCTTTCCCAATAATTACACCCTCTAGATTATCATTCAATCCTGCAAGATCCCGAAGTCGGTCGATATCTGATTCATTAGACACTCCTCCAGAAGCGATAATTTTGCAATGTGGAGCCGCTTCAGTCATTTGCTTTTGGGCGACCAGATTAGGCCCTTTCATGGCACCATCTGTTGCAACATCCGTGTGGATGATCCAGCGAGCCCCTTGATCTTGAACTTCTTTGGCAAAATCCAAGGCGGATGTTTTGCTTTTTTCTACCCATCCTTTGGTTGCCACATAGCCATCGTATGCATCGATGCCTACAACGATTCGTTGGTTACCAAACTTTTTGACTAATTCACCTACCCAAGATGGGTTTTCACAGGCTGCGGTTCCCACGATAATCCGCTCAACTCCTAAATCAAGGGCTTTAGAAATCACATCAGAATTTCTCATTCCACCCCCCAGTTGTACTTTCATATTACTGACCTCCAAAATCGTTTTCACGGCTTCGATATTTTGAGAATTTCCAGAAAAAGCCCCATCCAGATCAACTAGGTGTAAGTAGGTGGCTCCCGAATCACTCCATTTTTTTGCGGGTACTGTGGGGTCATTGAAGTAAACCGTCTTCTGTTCGGCAATACCTTGAAACAATCGAACACATTGTCCGCCCTTAAGATCGATAGCTGGATAAATTGTCATTTCTTTGAAATAGAATGATTAATGCATAGTGCGAGTAAGAAATCAAAGAATGGATTCAAGAATGTTGCAATTATTGATGTTCAAAGGTTGATTGTTGGGAAATGAAAACTTCCCAGACATCACTTTCTTCAAAAGGATTTAAGATCCCTTCATTCTTGGCTGATTTACTGGCCGCTCGCTCACCATCGGGATACGAGTCAGAAGCGAGAGAAGTTATCCAAAAATACATGAAAGCGAAAGTCGATGAATTTTGTGTAGATGCTCTGGGGAGCTGTCACGCGGTGCTGGGAAAGGCGGGCACTCCCAGCCTTATGCTTGCTGGGCATCTGGATGAACTAGGGCTGATTATCAAACATGTCAGTGAAAAGGGCTACCTTTACTTCGACGCAATTGGGGGCCATGATAAGTCGATCATCTCCGGGCGTAGGGTAGATATCCTTACCCGCAAGGGCGTGATCCGTGGAGTTACCGGAAAGCGGGCAATTCACCTGATGACTCCGGAAGATCGTAAGAGGGTGCCTGAATTTCACCAAATGTGGATTGATATCGGAGCGAAGGACAGAAAGGAAGCCCTAGAAAGAGTGACCATCGGAGATGCTGCCGTCTATGATCATGGATTTGAGAAATTGCATGGTTCCCTGGCCGTTTCCCGGGCATTTGATGACAAGAGTGGAGCCTATGCAGTCAATGAAGCCCTGCTTCGGTTGGCCAAGGGAAGGAAACCCCAATGTAAGGTAACTGCGGTATCCACTTCGCAGGAAGAGATTGGAACGAGGGGGGCGATTTCTTCGGCCCATCTAGTCGACCCGGATGTGGCTTTGGTGGTGGATGTCAGTCATGCCACCGATCATCCGGATGCGGATCACCGCAAGTACGGCTCTTTTAAGCTCGGAGGTGGCCCTATTCTTACTCGTGGACCCAATGTGCATCCAGGAGTTTTTGAAAGATTGATGACCTGTGCGGAGAAGGAAAAAATAGAGGTGCAGGTCGAGGCGGATCCGCGCCCTACGGGCACGGACGCTCGGGCTATCCAGGTCGCCCGGGATGGTGTGCCTACCGGATTGGTGGGGATTCCTTTACGCTACATGCACACGCCAAGTGAGGTGATTGATTTAAATGATCTCGAAGCGGTGGTTTGTTTGCTGGTCGCTTTTGCCCGCTCCCTCAAGAAAGGAGATACCTTTTAGCCCAACTCTTCGGGAATTTTTGAAAAAAGCAGGCTCTAAGGTCGCTGGGCGGTCTCCAAACAGGAAGATTGTAGGGCAATTCATGGCACGGGTGGTTCTTTTGTTTATACAGGGTTGGGCGAGATGCCGTGAAAATCTTCTGGCGAACCTTCTGACCGGCATTGTTTTGTGGATAATGGGGGGCCTGCTCATAGCGGCTTTTCATTGGCATCCAGCCTTCAACGCCGTGCTGGGTGAAGTGGGAGTAAAAAAAGCCGAATGGGGATATGGATACTCCTGCCTGTCGACAGCTTTTTTTGGCGGACTTGTTCCATATTGCCTGCTTTTTTTGCAAGGCAAAATTCCCAGCGGTAGAAAACTGGCCTGGCTGGCCTTTTTTCTGGTTTTTTGGGGAGTGAAGGGTATGGAAGTCGACGCCTTTTACCGATTGCAGGGATATTTCTTTGGCTATTCGGCAGATTTTCAGACCATTTTGAGCAAGGTCTTGGTTGACCAGTTCGTTTACTGCATCTTTTGGTCGGCTCCGTGGACCGCCGTCTTCTATGGCTGGAAGCGAACCGGTTTTAGCTTTAGGAAGGATCGTCCCTGGTTATCGGTTGGATATATTCTCGAAGAGTCGGCTTTCCTACTGGTTTCGACATGGGTGATTTGGACACCCTCTGTTTCGATCATCTACGCCATGCCAAAGGATTTGCAGATTCCATTGTTTAACCTGACTCTCTGCTTCTTCGTCCTCGTCATAAGTATGCTTGAAAAGCGTTAGGGCGAAAGAGTGGCGGGATAGACGGGACTCGAACCCGCGACCTCCGGCGTGACAGGCCGG
>JAYQBP010000100.1:0-5839 GCA_038137385.1 Opitutales bacterium
GGCACCCTGTACATAGACAGCTTTACCCATCATTGAAATACGTAGACCAAAATCATAATCAGCCGCTTTGTTTAAATGCTCATTGAAGTAACCTATTTTAGAGTGAAGGTGAGCTTTCCACATGGGTTGATAACCAAATAAATTGTAGAGGAGTAAAGAAGGAGTAAAAAAATCTCTGTTGGGGAAATTGGACTGATTAAACAGTTTTTGGCAAGGCCCGGTCATTTTTGCATCTCCATAAGAAATCACAGCATGGCTATCCCTATCTAAAGCGTTTGCAAGTTTCTCCAAGCAGTCATTCTCATGTCGATCGTCCGTATTCGCATTGGTTATATATTCTCCAGATGCGACTTTTATTCCTCGGTTCCATGCTTTGTAAATTGACTCGCGTTTTTCCGTTCTTATGTACTTGATTTCTGGGTGTTTGTCTTGAAATCCTCGAACAATTTCACCTTCGTTTTCATCTGAACCGCTATCAATGACTACGATTTCAAGTCTTCCGCTTCCGAAGAGGGATTGGTTCAGTAAGTTTTTAATGCAACCTACAAAAAAACTGGAGTTGTTATAAGTGGATATGATTGCACTTACCTTAGTCACAACATGAGTTATCGGAGCAATTTAATGCGATTATAATAAATTATTTTTGGTCTCTGATTTTTATGATTTCACCATCTTGAATTCTTTGATGAAACGACTTTTTTGGACGATTATGCTTATCCACTTCGGAGTAGTCTCTTGATGAGCGAAAAGCTTTTGCAGTAACGCCCTTTCGTTTTAGTGAAATCTCTTTTTCGAGTAGCTTCTTAATGTAAGGTTTATAGAGCCACTTGATCACTTTTTTCCTGAGATCAATGGGGACCTTGTAAACCTCTAGAGATGAAGAAACATGGGTTGCGTCTAGTGCCCGTATCATTTGGAAATGATAAAAAATAACTGGCTGTCCATCAGACATTAAAGTTCCGTTTTCAAGATTTATTTTGTGAGTATTTAAGTTCCATGGAGCTAGGTTGGCTCCAGGGTGTGAGTAGATGTAGGTACCATCAAAGTCCTCATTCCAATTATCTAAATACTTTTGATCCGCAAATTTTCCTTCTTCTGCTCTATCTTTACACCATTCTAAGCACTGTCTACTCCACTTGGTTAAGCAGGCTAGCCCTGCTTGATCTTTCTTGAAGAAGATCCAGCCGACGTTAAACCTTCCATAATGCTCGCTAATATCAAAATCGGGGTGAAAACGATGCTCTATAATCCCAATAGAATAATCCTGAACATCTACAAATAAAGGTTTAGGTGAATTTAAAAACAACAAGTCAGCATCCAAATAAGTAACAGAATCAATCGGTTTGAAATTTTCCAAAATCCATCTTGGCCAGTATGGAGAAAGAGTGAAATAATATTCAGCAAGGCTTCTGTCTTTTTTGGCATTAATTAGCTCAGGGTAATCCTTTTCGAGTTGCTCCAGTGATGTGAGATGGATTTCAGGGCACTTAACTGAATTCAATATCTGTTGGCATTCTTCCGTAAGGCAAAGTACCCAGATTCTAAAAGGAACCCCTAATGATTTCAAACTGTCCACCATTACTAACGCCCGTACAGCGTAATGATGATCGAAGTGACTACAAAAATGAACGGTCAAGAAATTACGGACATATTAAAATCAACAAGTTGAGCAAATATTTTTTCTTTAAATATTTTCCTTGCCTTTCGGGCAATATGCAAAGCGAAGCCATGCTGTTCTAGTATTGATGCAAATACCCAAACAAGTAAATGTGATCTAACATCAAATGTCGTTGATTTCATGTCATTTAAGTAAGAAATTTCGCACCATCCTGGAGATGTTTTTTAGATTCTTTTTGCACCTTTAATATTCATTGAACTTACCCAGAATGGTTCTTGCTCCATGTATGCTAAAACATGATGAAGTTTATCTTCCCCCACATAGGCATCGATGATTCCTGGTTCAAGGTCAGCTGCAAGAATTCTGTGCCTGAGTTCATCTGGCAATGATGCAAAAAGCCTCAAATCTGTTCCTTGACTATCGGTTTTGAACCAGTCGATGTACGAAATCTTCATATCCTGGAGTGCTTGTGCGATATTTTTGGAATCCATTGAAGAAACTTTCTGAATATCAAATAAGTAGGAGAAATCCCAATCAATCAGTGATTTAAAGTCAGGTTTTAGGGTGCTCGAACAAAAGGGGGACTCGGTTAGGTAGAAATCAATTTTTCCGGTCAATTGAGTAGTGGCGAGTGCTTTAAATGAGGTATATTTTCTCCATTTGTCCTTAGAGTTATTCATGTAAGCGGCTTCTCTTTCATCTGCTTCAAAAGCAATACAGTGAGAATATTGAATTATTTCTTTCCAGGAGGGAAAGATCTCACCCGATGCTCCAATATCAATAAAAATCGGAGGTTTCCTATCAAATGATTCATGCTTGAATACGGAATCAATTATATTCTTCATTCTTTCTTTTTAAAAATATACCCTTTGAAAGCAGAATTAATAGATTCAAGTTCTGGGAAAGGCAAACTAGAGAATTTTGACACTAGATCGTATTGATCGAGAAATTTAGAAAGCAACCAAGTTTCAGAAAATGATCTGCACGGATAAGACGCATCATAGATAGATGGTGGAACATTTTGAAGGTAAACTTTATTTGAGTCCGAAATATTTACTATAGTCTTATCAATAATAATGGTGCTGGGTTTTGTCTCTATAATTTGACTGATTACCGATTTAGGTTCTTCAAGATATTGAAGTACGCTCGAGAGCAATACAATATCTACATTATGGGAGGAAACCATTTGGTTGATTGATTTATGAAATTTAAGGTTTTCAGATTGAAAGTGCTTTCTACCGGCTTCGACATATCTTGGTTGCTCAATGACATGCCAAATGATTTTGCATGAAGATAGCAGAGCGAGGTGCTGGAAATAAGAACTACCAAGAGAACCTCCAAAATCCATTATATTCAAGGGGCCTTTTTGGGAGAATTGTTGTAGGAGGATATTTGCAACTAAATGCCATTCATATTCAGCCACCTTGAAACCGACTGAATCCCGTTCAAAAGCGAAATCTCCTTTCTTTACCTTTAAGGCAGTACCTAAAACTTTGTTTAGGATTTTTTCATCATCATATCCACTACAATTTTCCGATACAGCAACCCAGTTTGAGAAAGGACCTTCGAAAACTGAATTTAAGTCTTTTGTCATTAAGGCTAATTTTTAAGTATGGCTTGTCTAAAAAATGCCTGAAAGGCATTTTTGGCGGAAACACATTCTTCAATGGGTATATCAGGTAAATTATTTGGAGTTTCAGAGAGATTAACATGGAAATTGTTTGTTTTTAGGGAATGTGTACCTGATGAATCACATCCGATGTTTTGAACAAGGCTTAGCCCAGGGTATAGGCATAATTTATCCAATAAAAATAAGGACGCATGCCAGCGAATCGCCCATGAGTCGATTAATCCATTAATATGATCTCGAAGCATTTGGGTATAGGGAAAAGTTCCATCTTGGTCGAATTCGTAACTCAGTTGTGACTTCAAAATTTTGTCTAAAAGAGTTTGTCCATTTTCTTCAAATAGATTCCAGGCATTTTTCCATGTTCCCCATCCCCAGCAATCCGCACCTCTAAGAAAAAAGGTATCTGGTAATGGATTACTGCAAGGGTATGAGTAGGCGTGAATGCATCCCACTCTATCAATGACTGAATACTTGTTGAGAGCTTCATTCATATATTTTAAAAAAAAGGGAGATGGGATTATGTCATCTTCCAACACAATTATAGATTCATGTTCCTCTAAAACTTCATTAACTCCGCTTATAATTGATTGAGATAGACCAAGGTTAGTTTTTCTTTTAACAACCTTTATCGAATAGAAACCTTCTAAATCATCGAGTATACTTCTTACTTCATTGACAAGATCTTCATCTTTTTTGCAGCGTGGAGCGTCTGAATATATAATTAACGGAGTGAACTGAGCCTCATGATTGTCTCTCAAACCATCCAATGTTAATTGCAAATGCTTAACACGATTGTAAGCAAAAATTACAAGTGGAGCATTTGAATAAGTGGTTGGTTTATTTATGAAATAAAATTTGCCAAGTTGACACTCATTAGACGATTGAAATTAAACCATTTTGAAGAAGTTGAAGCAAAACTTTCTGTTCCTCAGATGGGTTATGATCATGAGAGTTCCATTCGGGTGGTCGGTCTTGCCAATAATGTGTTCTTGGCACAGGAATTAAATCAAATCCAAATAGGGTGGGACGGATTTTAGTCATTAAGCACAAAGCCACAATAATGCTGCCGATAAGCATGTTTTGCTTAAATGTGCATCCAATAAAATCTTTAACAAATTTTAATTTTTTGTAATCAAAAAGAAATAGGTTATTGCTGAAATGAGCATTCTCGTCTCTTCTGAACCAAGGTTTAATATCAGGACCTATATAGAGAATATTTTGATACCTGAGGTTTTTAACAAAATATTGGGGAGAGTTTGAATATCCTTCAATAGATATATCAATATTGTCAAAGACATGATTATTAACAGCTCTCAATGTAGTTTTGTTACCAACATCTTTCTCGTAACCAACTGTGGGTGCCCGATTAAATCTAATTACCTCATCAAATGAGTCTATGGTGCTACCCATTTTACAGTTAGCCAAAGAACCTGACGAACCAACTATCGCAACATTTCTGTTAAGATATAATTTTGGATTAATGAACGGTAAGCTAACTTTTGAGTGCATGCGGCTGGTTAAGAAAAGGTTGTTTTTCTAATTTCTCCATAAGATTCGATATTAAACCATGTCCGGTGACCATATTCAAGTTGCCTCTGATAATTTCCTTCTCTTAGCATGTGACCATCTACAAAATAGCAAATTGGAAGTGAGAATCTAAGGACGCCGTCCACATCCAGCAGTTTTGTTATGTTTTTTACGCTCTGACTAACAAGATTAGTGTGGATATGCTCAAGCATTCTTTCACTCCAAATAAGTTTGTATTTTCCTTTTAAGGAGGGGTGGATTTCTTTAGTCACATCGATTTCAAGATTACCAGAATTAAGACCTCCAATATCAAAATAATTTTTGTCGAGAATTGTTGATTTAACATAATCTCCAAGTGATAGAAATGTATTCATTTTAGGTTCTATATATTATTGTATTTCTTAAACAATTGTAAATTCTCAATGAATGATTCAATAGTTTTAATTTGATCACTTGATAAATTCCTTTTACCTTGTCCTGAAGAACTTTTATAGTAAGAGGTACACATATCACCATTAGTCCGTATGGGATTTTTGGTTTTATATCCTTGAGTTCTGTAAAGTTGGTAATTTGCACCCAAAAGTTTATTTGGTGCAGAAGTCAAAAATTTAATTCCTAGTTTATGACAGAGAGACCTTGAGACCTTTTCAGGATCCAATATTAATTCATCGTAATAGACTAATATGAAGTTACTGAATTTCTCGAGATTATAAAGTACATAATCATTGACAACACTGGTAGCTTTTAACGCTTTATTAAAATCCCAACCATGTGTCTTGATATTTGAATAAATTCGGTCATAAGGGTTTCTGATAATACTTAACCAATAGTGATTCTGAGATCTTGATAGCCAGTTAGAAGCGTAAAAACTTTGCTGATTCCAACGAAAAGAAATTAGCTTTGCATTAACAGATTCTGCGATTTGTTTATAAAGATTTTCAGGGCTATTAAATTCATCACTGAAAATTTTATTCCACTGATTTGAAGTTTTTCCACCAGATAATCTTGAACCAAAAAGATTTTGTTTTGAATTTTCTATTAAATTCGATAATTTTTCATCAATG
>JAYQBP010000101.1:0-5433 GCA_038137385.1 Opitutales bacterium
TGGAGAGGTGGGCCTTTAAAAAGTTTCTTCCTGGACGGCCAACAATATCGCCAAGAAGAAGAATTTTCATGATCAATTTGCTTCGCTAATCCTCAAACTTACCTTGGAAAAAAGAAGGAGGGCTGAGAACAATTTCCAAATTTACGATCGTGCAGTGGTATCGGCTTAGCCTCCTCAAATTCAGTATCAATCACTTTGATCTGAGTGGCACCTCCAGTCGAACGACTGGTAAAGAAAATATGTCTTCCATCGTTCGCCCAACAAGGTTGCATAGCATGGTCATTGCCTCGAGTAACCATGCGACTGGATCGATTTTCGAAGCTGTACTCAAAAATTTGAAAACCTCCCCCCACTGCAGCAGTGAATGCGACACGGGATGGATCCACTGGATTCCAGGCGGCTTCTACGCAATGGGAACTTACATTGGTCGGTATACGGGACAACACGCCTGAGGAAAGAGAAACTTCGTAGAGTTGAGGCTTACCCCGCGTATCTGATGTTAAAAGGAGGCGACGACCATCGGGAGACCAACAAGGTCCAGACTCATTGCTTTTATTATTGGTAATTCTGCGCGGACGCTCGTAAGGGGTATTGGCTATCCACAACTCCGGATTCCCTGAGGTGGATAGAATAAGGGCAGTCTGAGCCGTCCTAGGATTCTGCACCGCACGCAAATTACTTCCCTTGTAGTTGGCCACGGTTGCCACCCGGCGAGTCGCCAAGTCAAGATGATAGATGTTATTAAAAACTTTTCGATTACTGGTAAAGAACAGACCCGTTCCATCATTATTCCAACTCGGATTAAAGGTCATTTTACCAAAAGATGTCTGAGGTTTGGAGTAAGTCATTAAAGAATCCGAAACAAAAATTTCTTTGGATCCTGAAAGATCAGATAGAAAAGCCAAACGACCAGAAAAGAATCCAGGTATGCCAAGAAGTTCATATATCAAACGGTCACATGCAAGGGATACAGCACCCTCTATCGTTGAAGATTGGCTCACAAAATTAGCGAATTTAACCTTAGGGTTTCCTTGAGAGATAGAAACCTGAATATCATTACCACCAGCCGAACTAAATGTGGCCGAATAACGGCTTTCCTTCTCCGTTGCCAAACGCAACCCTCCATGAATAAAAATGGGCTTACTTATCAGAGGGATAAGTACCTTAGGCGTTCTTCCCAAATCGATGGGAATCTGCTTCTTAGCCAACTCGCCTTCAATAGGGCCAAGAACAATAGCTGAGTCGGCACCCCTTAATTGATATTGAAATAGGATTCCTATTCCCAAAACGCACGCCATCCTAAGACAACCTAATTTAAAATTTACCATATCCACACTCATGGTAAATAAACTTTATTACCCTACCACTATCATCAAGCGAAAAACTGAAAGAAATCATAAAAAAAATTGAATCAAATCTTTTCATTGGTTCGATGAGTGGAAAATTTAGTTGTTGGGCTTTTCTCCTTGCCGAGAATAGGACGAACTTGCTTGATGTTTCCTTAATTTATGAGCGAAGACCTTATTTTAAACCTTCTCAAAATTGTTAAATATCCGGGCTTTAGCCGGGATTTGGTTTCTTTCGGCTTGGTTCAACAAGCCGAGTTGGATGGCAAGACTGCAAAAGTGGTTCTGGAATTATCCACTACCGATCCGACCCTGCCACAAACGATCAAAAAGGATGTGGAAACTGCCTTACTTGCAGATGATGCCATTGATTCTGCCGAAGTGATGGTTCGGGTTAAGAAAAAGAAGGAAGCTGCGGCTCCTACAGATGGGCCCGGGGATGAAAATTTAAGCGGAGTGAAAAGAATCATCGCCGTAGCCAGTGGTAAGGGAGGTGTCGGCAAGTCCACCCTCTCAGTAAACCTAGCCTGTGCCTTGGCGAGAATGAAATCAAAGGAGGGTGAATCCTTCAAGGTTGGATTGATGGACTGCGACCTTTACGGACCATCTGTCCCCCTTTTAATCGGTGCATCAGGTAGACCTGAGCTCGCGGGAGATAATATCTTAGCACCTGTGGAAAGTTACGGTGTGAAAAGCATTTCGATGGGCTTATTAATCGATGAGGAAAGTCCGGTTGTTTGGCGCGGACCCATGATTATGAAAACCATCCAACAATTTGCCCATAATGTGGTTTGGGGGGATTTGGATTATTTATTGATTGATCTTCCTCCAGGGACTGGAGATGCCCAGCTTTCGCTTGCTCAAATCCTTCCTTTAGATGGTGCGATTCTTATCACCACCCCCCAAAAAGCGGCGGTAGATGTGGCCCGTCGGGGGGCTAGAATGTTTGAAAAGGTAAATGTTCCGATTCTCGGAGTTGTGGAAAATATGAGCTTTTTCCAAGATCCAGAAAGTGGAAAAAAAGTACACCTCTTTGGTCAGGGAGGAGGTCCTGAGACCGCTCATACACTCAAGTGCCCCTTCCTTGGAGAAATCCCGTTAGACGAGGAAGTAAGACTCGGTGGTGACCATGGAACTCCCGTGACAGTCGCCAATCCTAAAAACCCATCTAGTTTAGAAATTTACGGAATTGCCGAGAAGATAACTGAACTACTTCCAAAGTGAATGGATGATGGGCTCTTGCAAAGCACAGAGCCGAGGAAGCGGCTAAACTTTCTTAATTTCGCGATGTACGGTACGGCGGCGGAGGAAGGGATTGTATTTCTTCTTTTCCACAACTTCGGTCTGTAGCTTTTTGTTACGCGAACTAAGATAACGGGAGGGTGGCTTTCCTTCCTTGCGTGCTTCCGTACACTCGATAATCACTGTTTCTCTTGGCATAGGGCTGATAAAATGAAGGAATTTCTATTTCCCTGCAATCAAAAAGGAAGAAATTGCATCATGGCATTCCAAGCAAAATCTTTTGAACCGTGCTCACAAATCGACCTTAATCTTTGAATCCAATTTATTTACATCGAAGCCGTGATCTCTAAACCAAGTAAACATGTCTCGCCCCATGGCCACACTGATGACGGCTACCGTGGCGTTGACATCATAATACTTCAACTCGCTCGGCAAGGCTAACTTTCGTTTTGCTCTAAAATAGTCGGCTATAACATCAGGATTTTCTTTTCTAAGCTGTTCGAATAACCAAAAAGTCTTACCCCAAAGCATATCTTTGGCATCAACACCTTCGAGATCGGGGATATTTCCGTTAAGAGCCCTGCCGTTTTGGTCATACAGCTTCATGGTTGAATCGAGCCTCAATCCACGTGAAATCTGACGATCAATCCGTCTCAAACCCTCTTGTTAATATCCCATATCCATCATCACAAGATTACCCACATAGGTGGCAATAGGCTCATTCCAGATTTCGTTAAAGGGTAACACCCAAGAATGTACGGTCTCGTGAGTGATCAGTTCGATCATACTATCTTCCCGACCAGGAACCCCCCCCCAAATACACCCAAGCCAAGGGTGGAACCCGAGGAGAATCCACCCCCGCCTGTCGCTAGTAGACCAATGGTACCAGCCATTCCTGGATAGAGAGGGACACCCATGCGTTTATGGATGATCGGCTTGGTTCGCTGATAGATTTTGGCCATGGCCTCAGCGTAAGGTTTGAGATACTCATGATAACAAAGTTTGATACCGTCCAAGTTCTCAATGTACTCCATTTCTGGGAAACCGAGACGACCAAAACTTTTTTGGGAATCGATTTTCTTGTCGGCCGCCGTAAGCAATAACAATGGTTTCCACCAAGCAGCATTGATCTTATCTTGCGCGTTTGGATTCCTGCCGGCAAGACCTCTTGCACCGATAAGTAGATTGCCTAGGCCGACTTTGCGGCGTGCGAGGATTGGCCTTAAGTTCGCATCCTTAATTAATTCCTGCCATTGGCTTGGATCATCAAAATGCATCCAATCGGCCTCTCCCTCTATACTCGATGATATCTGTTTGACCACCCCATGGAAAGGTTTCATTGCCTTGGATTTAAAATGGACTCCAAAAACCTCCGCCAGCTTACTCTGCTCTACGGACAGGGCAGACGAGAGAATCAACACTCCTCTCCCTTGGAACAAAAATTGTTTGATGACATCAATGTCTTTGGAAGTATAGGATAGTCGTTCTTCGCATCCCATCAGGATCAGCAAGTTGACATTAGAAAATTCATAGTTGTCAAGTGCACCCCAGCACACGGCTTTCGGCTGACCCGGAAGGTATTGGGTATGAAATCTTCCATCCGCATAAAAAGAAAACTGATGCCCTAAATCACTCACCGCGTGAATACGGGTCCTCTTGGCCATTTAAGTGAATCGAAATAAATGATGCGTAAAGAAAAACGATCAGCGAGGTTGTTCTTGCAAAGCCTCTACTGACCAGCATCCAAGGACTTACTTGTCTCATTTTGAAACTTCTTTCAATTTTGTCTATCACATCCAAAAATAGGACAACAAATCCCCAATATAAAGTTTCAATTTGCCATGAGTTAAAAGGAGGGAGTAAGTTGGATGACCATGGAATCTAATTCAACGGAAGGGCTCTCCCCAGCATACGATCAAAAATTTCGAGAACTGAACCAAGAGAAAGTTAACCAGCAGGCTGCTGAGGTTCCCAAAACCGGCAATGAGTCTTCAGTTAAGGTCACCAAATCCGAAGACGATCTCGATTTGGGTGGCTCCTTGAAAGATCAAAACCAACCTTTCCTATCGGCAGATCATTGCGAAAAACCCGGCGAACCCGTGCCTAGCGTAGATACAGTTGATGATACCGGAATCGACTGCACCCGAGAACCGGACTGGCAAGTTGTAAAGCCCGACAACTTACCTGAAAAACCGGAGCCTTCTCAGGTTCATAATGACAAATACTGGGATGAGAGAAGTTTAGATAGTGAGCTTGAGGATAAAGACTTGCAGGAAGAAATGATCCGAAAAGAATTGGAAAACTTTGATCGTGCCGCACGAGACGGAGACGACGCGGGCCGACCTTTTCAAAACGAATTACTCGACCCTTATTATGGAGGAGGCAATCCACCATCTGAGCGCCCCGGATCAAGCAACAGTTTGGATTCTTTTATCTAAGTGAGGTTTGATCGCCAAGCTTCGGATAAGCTGTGAATCCACCAGAAAAAATTGAAATTATTGGCGATTTCCTCGCTATTCGATGGGAGAATGAAAAAGAGTCTTTTATTGATGGCCCTACGCTAAGGGCAAACTCCCCAAGTGCTGAAAATGCAGGCGAAACCGATATATTTGGAAAGATTTCTGGAGGAAGTAATCAAACCGAGTATGGGAATGTCTCCGTTAAAAAATTTGAATATGTGGGAAATTATGCGATCCGCTTGCTTTTTAGCGACGGGCATGGATCAGGAATTTACTCTTGGGATCACTTGTTATCCATGGATCCCGATTCCTAATTTTTCATACCTAATCTAAATTATGCAATCCCACGGGTACTTGAACGCGTATTGGACAAGATTTCGCCCAAT
>JAYQBP010000102.1:0-5385 GCA_038137385.1 Opitutales bacterium
ACCCAAACCATTATGGATCTGCCCTTATGGCCGATTGCTGGCTCCAGACTGTCCGTAAATAATTCTCATCCTTTTATGCTCAACTGGGTTCTTCAATGAGTCAAAAAGTGATTACCTTTTATCGCTTTGCCGAGTTTCACGAGCACGCGGACTGGAAACCGATACTGCAAGAAGTTGGTACGAAAGAAAAGATAACCGGCACATTGATTCTGGCAAATGAAGGAATCAATGCCACTTTGGCAGGATCGCCAGATGGGTTGGATCGTTTTTTGGAAACCCTTGGCAAGGACAGTAGGTTCACCGATCTTCCCATCCGTTCGATGAGAACACCCCGACCGACCTTTTATCGACTAAGAATCATTGTAAGACCTGAAATTGTCACGCTGGGAGACCCCTCTATTCTTCCATCAAATGGCTCAGGGAAATATGTTGAGCCCGAGGCGTGGAATGATCTCATCTCCCAGCCAGATGTTGAGTTGATTGATGTACGCAATGACTATGAAGTGGAAATTGGAAGCTTCCAGGGAGCGATTAATCCAAAAACTCAAACCTTTGGACAATGGGCAGATTTTGTTGAAAATAGATTGGGGGAATCAAAAAAGAGAAAGGTCGCCATGTTTTGCACGGGCGGCATCCGCTGTGAGAAAGCATCTGCCCATCTCGTTCAAAATGGTTTCGAAGAGGTGTATCATTTAAAAGGTGGCATATTAAATTATCTTGAAAATGTGAACCCAGAGAAGAGTAAATGGCAGGGAGAATGTTTTGTTTTCGATCACCGTGTATCTGTTGTTCATGGACTCGAAGATGGAAACACCGAGCTCTGCTTTTCCTGTAGATGGCCTCTCAGTAATGAAGATTATAAGTCCCCTCTTTATGAAGCAGGCGTATCCTGCCCAAGGTGTGCATCGAAGCTTTCAGCCCAAAGAATAGAAAGCCTTCGCGAACGGCAAAAACAAATGGCTCTTGCCCGTAAAAGACAGACCAAGCATATCGGAAAAAAAATGCCCCAAAAGCCTTAACACCAAGGCCCTTCTTGCACCCTTGTAGAAATTGTATTAATTTAGTAATCCAGAATTGTGATAAATAAAGAGGAACAAGATCATCGCCTAAAACAGGAAAAAACCGATGAAGAACTTCCCCGTGCTTGGAAGAGTGGATCCCTTAAGTATGACGAATTAAAACCTCTTAGCGAGGGGGGTACCGCCAAATTATTTCTTACGGAAGATTTGAATCTTCATCGCCGGGTCGCCTACAAAACTCTTCATCAAGATTTGCAGGATTCGGATATTGAGACTAAACGATTTGTTCGCGAGGCCCGGGTGACTGCAAACATTCAGCACCCGGGGACGGTCCCAGTTTACGAGCTTGGTCGTGACCGGGAAGGGCAATTATTTTTCACCATGAAGCATGTGCATGGTCAGGACTTACGACAAATTCTCCTCGACCTAAAACATGAAGTACCCGATGCAGTCGAGAAATTCCCCCTTCCCCGGCTACTAGATATACTCATTCAGGTGTGCCAAACGATTGCCTATGCTCATGAGATTGGCGTGGTTCATCGAGATTTAAAACCTGCCAATATCATTGTTGGAAAATTTGGTGAAGTCTATGTTCTCGACTGGGGGCTCGCCAAAGTTTTAGGGGGCAGGCGGCTGGCGATGGAAATTGGAGAAGAAGAATCTTCACAAGACCTTAGCCTTACCCGAAGCGGTATTCATTATGGAACGCCCTTGTACATGACTCCAGAAATTGCCAGAGGATTAAGCGATTTGGATGAAAAATCAGATGTTTTTGCGTTGGGGATTCTTCTTTTTGAAATGCTCACCCTAGAGCCTTTTCTCCAGGGAGAAGATGTAACCGAGATAAAGAAAAAACTGCTGGAAGAAACCTATCGTCTCCCCAGGGAGGTCGCTCCGGATCGTAAGATTCCCAAAGACCTACAGGCAATCTGCATGAAAGCCCTGCACCGATCGCGCGGACACCGCTTTACGAATGCAACTGCTTTCCTCGAAGACTTACAAAGGTTCAGACATGGGGAGGAAGTCAAGGTCTACTGGTATTCAGGGTGGGAAAAATTCACCCGTTGGAACAACCAAAATGCCTACCTAATCATCTCCCTCCTGTCTGCCGTAATCGGTGCAGGAGTTTACGCGTTATTCACCCAGTAAATTGACAAGATTTATTCGGGAAATAGACTCCCTTTGCCCACTTTCTTGGCTCTACATTCCTTACATACACAACTGTTGCCATGATCATTGGCCGGTTTGATCGAACTAGGGGATGTCGATTTAAGGAAATCCTCATCTTTCTGGGGCTTTAAAGCTTTCGTCTGGAGGACTTTGGGTGCAGTAGACGAAGCACTTGGACTCGCAGAAGCGGGTGCTTGCCTACTGGATGGAGTGGGCAGAGGGGAAGCGGACCTAGGGGCTTCAATTTGAGCTGGTTCAGAAACTTTTTTGGCATAGGGGTTTTTGACAGACTGACCCATGGTGTTCATATGCCGGACATATTTTGGGGCCAAGGCCTCGATGAAGTTTGAGTTGTCAATTTTCAGGGTGGCGAGAAGCTTGTCACTATTGAGTTGGGCAACGATCAAATAATCTTTGGCCGATGGATGAAAACGCATGGCACGGAGAACTCCTCCTGGACGGACAGGTACTTGCACCTGCTGGGATCGGTCGGTCAGAGTGATGGCCTGCTTGGAAACTGCAATCTGAGCGGGGAATGCGAGTGTGGAATTTCGGCCCGCCCAACTTAAAACCTCCTGCATAAATGTCTTGCTTACTTTAGGCTCTGAGGAAACAGGTGGAGCCACCTTGGTCGGTGCCGCACGCTGAGCACGAACAATATCGTCTTTCGCATTACTCAGGGCACGCTCAAGACTCCTTACTTCATCCTTTAAGTCATCCACTTGCTCAGCAGAGGCAGCAACTTCTTTGACTAAATCTTCTTTCTCTTTTTTTAACGAGTTCGCCTGTTCGAGCATTTCTGCATTTTCCCCCTCTAATTGCTTTTTCAGCTTGAGGTAAAAATCTTCGTTCTTTTCTAGTTTATCAACTTTTCTAGCTAGAGTATCGGCACGCTCCGCCACGGAATCGTCAATCGATACAAACAGGCCTACCATACCGAGAGTACTTAGACCAGCGAGGGCAAATGCGATAATCGCTAACGGGCTTAAACCTGATTTTTTTACCGCACTTCCCTTAAATGCATTCTGCATGTTCGAGACTTTGCTCTGCATTTGCTTGAGGGCTTCCGATTTTTTCTGGTCCGCATCGGAGGCGGACTGCAAATGAAATAAGGACTCTTGCAGTTCCCGACCCATATCTAGAACCTTGCGGTTTCCATCGACTAGACGTCCGGAAAGAATACTGGCTACATTTAAACAGAGTTGACCACCGGCAAAACCATTTTCCCCGATGAATTCGAGCAAACGCTCATGATCCATCCTCCATAAGATACACTCGCCTATCGCCTGAACAGTAGCCGAAGCAACCCCACCACTCAAAAAGGCCATCTCCCCAAAGGCCGCACCCACTCCAAGCGAGGCAATTTGCTGATTTCTACCTTGATCGTCTGCTTTGTAAATGCCTACTTGCCCAGTCACGATCATGTAAAGGAATCTTTGCTCATGTCCGTCAGAGACCAAAACCTCATCCCGTGCCAAGACCCACTCCCCTCCAAATTTAAGGGCAGCCATTTCTTGCTCACCGATATTAGCACACAATCCTTCAGCAGGCAGATCGTAACCTGCTTCTTCAATATCCTCTCGGTAAAGCAACTTCATAAAACTCAGAATCTAGATAGAATGCTTCGTTCGAGGCAAGAAAAGAAAATGAGCCACTCCTCGGTTGAACTTATCGTTTGTGACAACATTGATTGAAAACCTTTAATCTCCAATAATTGTAAGGCCATGCGGCAAGAAAGCCTGCTCCTAGGGTGTAAGGTAATACGCCCAGAGTTATGGCGGGAGCTCCCATCATTTGATAATCCATCAGATTCATGGCCGTTTCCATGAGCAACATCGATACCATACTCATTCCGATTGCCGTACGAAAAGCCTCTTTAGGTCCGAGTTGTTTCCATAAAATGATCGTCTCCAAAATAAGGCTGGTGAGAATTCCTGCAGCCATGGCGGATGCCCAAACCATTCCCCACATTGCTTGTGGAATAGAATCGGGGTGATGGTAGCACTGGAAACCATAAATTAAGCCCAAATCTCCGAGTGCACATCCCAGTAAGCACCACAGGGTATTTTGGGCAGATTTGATTATAAGCATATTGATTAAGACAATTACGCTGCCTTAAGACAGGAGGTTCTCAATGCTTTTTCAATCTGACCAACAATGGAAGAGACCACCGGAACAACCACAGAATTCCCAAATTGTTTGAAGCAAACATTATGCTTTGGATGCATTATAAACTGATCACTAAAACCCATAATTTTTCGACATTCCTCAGGATGCAGGCGGCGAATTCTTTGGCCAAACCGGTACAAACCAGTTTTGGCTCCAATTCCTCCCCCAAAAGCAGACAGAGTAATCGCGTGCCCTTGGGTGCTGTAAACCCGTTCACCCTGCCCCCCTTTTCCGACAGTTCCTACTCGAATGGGCTTATTGGCCCGACCGACTGAATTGAGCTCATTTAAAACAAGATCCTCCCGGGAAACCCATAATGCATCAAGCCTTGGATCATCGTCAGGCAAAAGAATATCCTTGAGCACGACATCGACATCACCGGGTTTAGGAAAGGAAAACTGATTGATTTCTAGATCTTTTCGGAAACAAACAAAAAACAATCTTTCTCTTTTTTGAGGCACACCAAAATTGGAGGAATTAAGGACCTGAAAAAAAACATCATAGCCTCCATTTCGCAAAAGTTTCAGGGTTAAATTCATGGTTCGCCCATGTTCATGGGATAAATAGTTGCGTACATTCTCCAGAAGCAAAACTTTAGGTTTGGAGGCATCTGCCACTCTCAAGATATCGTACAACAAGGTACCTCGTGCATCGGCAAACCCTTTTTGATTCCCCGAAATGCTAAACGGCTGGCAGGGAAAACCTGCACACAAGATATCGTGTTCTGGAATATCAGTAGCTGGGATTTTTTTAATATCACCTAAGGGACTTTCGCCATAATTTTGCTGATAAATGGATTGGGCATCAGGATCCCAATCTGAAGATAGCAAACACTGGTGCCCACGGGGCACCAGGGCTTGGCGAAACCCCCCTACCCCACAAAACAAATCAATAAATTTCAATTTCAGAGACTAATATACAAGATAGCAGAATATTATACATCACATAACTCCACCGCTTGCTTCAAGCCCACAAGCGGATCTCCAGTAGGGATGAATTCCTGCCCCACATATCCATCATAGTTGAT
>JAYQBP010000103.1:0-5221 GCA_038137385.1 Opitutales bacterium
AATCAATCCTTTAAGATAAATTGAAATAGTTAAGGGTCAAGTGGGGAATACTCCCCTCAACCATCATTTTAATGAAAATTTTATTTGTACCTCTACTGTGGTAATCAAGTCCTGAGGTGCATGAACTGGAACACTAGCACTTTCGGCATGAAGGGCATCTGCCATCATCATTCTATGATTGTGTTGGGGATGATGAGAAAATTGAATTTATTGAATGGTAAGAGGCTCTCCAATCTCGGTATCGGTGAGAGTTTCTGCACGAGCAACGGCATTCTCTACGGCCCTTCTCCGTGCCACCTCTTCTTGTTCGGATGGATTAGCAATGGAAAACTCAAGAGACTGAAAATTGTTTCCTCCAGCATCGATTGCTACCTGCATGATCTCCCCAACCTTGGAAAGGTCGTGAATTTCGACGAGCAAGGTATTCGATACCTGATAGCCTACAATCACAGGTGGTTGATTCTTGCGATATTCGCGTTGAGGGTTGAGGTTGAAGTTTATTGTTTCGATATCCTCTTCATCGACCCCGGCGTTTTCCAGTTCCTGAAAAATCTTTTTCATACTCCGGTTGTTCACTTCAGTGGCTAACTGAGCCGACTTGGCCACACTAATCACTCCCAATTTAAGAATGGCAAGATCCGCAGCTGATTCCACCACACCACGACCTTTGACTAATATCCAGCGTTGTTCTTCTTCATGTCCAAAAGAGATCGAATATGCCGAGAACAGGATATGGAAAAAGAAAACAGTAATCAGAGATTTCATATTATTATGGCGATGAGAATTATAGAGATAAATTTTGGGCAACAAGGACCTTTTCTTGAAACACCGAGTTTTTTAAATCTTTTTTCATAACACTGAGCTTACCCTCATTGGGATTCAACTGAGTAATTTGATACTCAAAGCCCCAAATGCCGAACTTATATCCCGAAGGTTTTCCAGTTAAGTCGTGAAAAAACTTTTGCGGACCTAGGTTTTGTTCGCAAAAAATACGATAGGTGAAAGTAGCCGGAGCAACTTGTTCACTCGTTATTTCGTAAGGAGGACCTCCAATTTTAAAATCACGCAAAATTACATGACCAATAGGTTGCGTAAGATTGGAGTAACTAAGTTTCTTTTTGGTAATGCTTAATGATTGCACCACAAGCCGAACATTTGGGTCTTTGATGGTGGTGGGAACAAAAATGCTTTCCTTAGTATTGGCATGAATCATTTCTTTGTAGGGCACCCTGATCTTGAATGTATGCTTTGGATAATAATTCTTGGTGGAGTTAAACTTCTCAAGGTCCTCGAGGATGACATACTTTGATCTTTTCCATTCAATTAGCCGAAATCGAGATGCAATCGCTTCAATTGAAGTACAGACCAGACCGAAATCTTTGGACTTCGTAGAAGAAACAGGGCTCTTTTCCTCCGTCTTCTTTGTCTCTAACTTGGGTGGATCATCTACCGGTTTCTCATCGGATTTTTTGGCTAAATCAATAGGTGCAGGCAGAGGAGAAAACGGAATTACTTCCGCCGCTTTTTCCATCGCAGGCATTTCCTTTTCAGGCATATCTTTTTTGGGCCTATCTTGAGTAACTTCCGGGAAATACTCTTTGACCGGAGCACTCGAATCTTCTTGATCAAGGGGATTCGAATCATCCCTGTTGATGAGAATGACCAAAAATATGATCCAAAATATAGAGAGAGAAATTAAGATTTTCTTGATCACGGAATCGAATGTTATGAAGCTATAGTCCTTACCCCTAGTTATGAATGAAATTCAAATCAATGGATAAGTATACTGGAAATCAGTTCATTCATTCTCTCAAGGGGCAGCCCAATGATATTGGTTAAAGAACCTTGGTATGAATCGATAATCATTTCCGGTTTCGTCTGTATTCCATAGGCACCCGCTTTATCCAACGGATCAATAAACTGGAAATATTCCAAAATCATGGAAGGGTCTAATCTTTTAAAAGTCACATGACTGCTGACCACTTCGTTCAAAAAATAGTTCGTCGAAGCATTCACCAAACAAATGCCCGTGTGTACCGCATGAGTTTGGTCAGATAAAGACAATAACATCTCCATGGCATGATCCAGATTATTAGGCTTGCCTAGGACCGTATTGCCAAGAGTAACGATTGTATCGGCACCCAGAACCCAATGATCTGGATGCCCTTTCGATACGGCTTCAGCCTTCATTCGAGCATTTTCCAATACCAATGCGACAGAACCTTCTGCATGATCTCCTAATTCCTGTACATCAGGAGCCAACACCTCGAATTCAGGTATTAAATTCTTAAGAAGTTCATGCCTTCGAGGAGATTGAGAGGCTAAAATAAAACCTGCTCCAAATTTTGTAGAATTCATGAATTCAAAACGATGGTATAATTGGCTTCAAGGTGCCTTGGACTGCAAAATGCTTTTAGCTAGATAATTAATTTGGCTTGCCCAAAAGGGCTCATAATAATCATTCACAAACTCACAGACCAAAATATCTTGTTCTTCTTTTGAATTACTAGGGGATACTTGTTGAAGAAATAATAAAAATGGATCGGAAGGCATACCATTTTTAATTAAATAATCCTGCAGTTCTTTGGATTCTTTTACGAGAAGAAGCCAATCAAAAGCTTCATCCATAAGATTGAGGTCTCTTAAATCAGCGATTAGGAAAGGGGCTTCATTGCTCAATCTAGTCTTGAAATAAAAATTCCTGACACCTTCATGGGAATTAATGTTCTGGCACAAAACCCCAAATAATAAGTTTCCAAGTGGGCCAATTTGATCTGAATCCATTGCCTGACCTATAGATGTAAAAAAGCTCTGAGCATCTCTGTGTTGAAGATAAAAGTAGGTCTGAAGCAATTGACTGGGCCATGTGCCCGATTCCCAGCCAAGCAATTGTGCAAGGTAGTCTTCGATATTGAGCTCGGCTTGATCTAATTTTTGATTCCGAGGTGCTTCAATTCCTAAAGAATGATTTTTATTAAGCACAGAATCAGTAGAAAATAAAATGGCTAGGAGATCCAATGCCTTAGGTAGTAGAAGATTTTTAATTAAGCTATGTTCATATTCTTCTTCAGAATTTTCAGGTTCCTGAAAAAACACATTGAGTGCATTTTTAATGTGATGAGAAATTTTCTCGGTTTCGGTTCGTTCAAATGTTGAAAGATAATCCTTTTGGGGACCTATATTCTCTTCAGTGAATAGAATTTCTAATCCCGCGACTGGCAGGGCTAAACTTGGTTTTGTGACCAACTTGACCTCCTTTACCTCACCCTGCTCTGTCTTGATCGAGATATTCATGCTTTGACTATCAAGAATCCATTCATCATCCAACTTGGTTACCTGATCAAACAACTTCTCAGATTTGGAATAAAGTAAGCCTGCTGGGGTAAAATCCGTGATAATATGAAGCCCTTTTTTCATATTTGAAAACCCCATTCCCATGGAGAAATTTCGGCTTTTTTCTGCACTCGGATTTAACTGAAGACCCAAGGAGAGCACTCCTCCTATTGACATCAAGAATTGCTTACCACCCTTTTCAGGGTTTTCATCATGTAAATAAAACCGGTCTTCGCTGAAGGATATGGTAAGATCTCCCTGCTTGGTGTCAGAAGATGAAATTTTAAGTGAAATAACAGGGTTCCTTTGGTCTAAAAATAAGCTAATTTCCTTATCTGCAATCTTAAATCTGGCTTTTAAATTTGGCTTTTTAAAAATAAAACGAGCCAGTAATCGAAGAGCCTCTTGCTCCGGTGCTAAGTCAGCCCCCAACTGGGGAAGGTGCTTATGATCACGAAGGGTAATCAAGAGATCACAATCCCCAGACAATTTACTAGGACGAACACCCACATGATAAAAACTACCAGACTCGAGTAACTTATTTCTCAAATTCTGGAAGTCCGAAGTTTTGAGTATCTGACCATTCGATAAATTGATTTCTTTCCTTACCCAATTTTCCACCATTTGAGGCTCATGGGAAGAAAGCCCATCGATGATAATTTCACCTAGGGTTAAAGCCTCTTTAAAACCCTTGGCATGAATGACCATGTAGAAACCATTATCCACTCTTCTAGACTGAAAAGATAATTCAAGACCAGGATATCCTTTTCTGGCTGCTTGAGCACCTGCAATGAGGTTAATTTCTTCCAAATATCGCGAGAGGCTTAGATTAAGCCACACCGAATCTTTATCTCCTCCACCAGCAATAGAAGCAAGTGCCGAAGCATAATCCAACGAAGTAAATCCAGGAAATGCAGAACCCTCCTGTTTTTTGGGAAAAATCAACAAATCAGCATCACCAAACCAACGGTAGTATTTCTCCTGTGAAAGATCGGAGTTGGAAAAAACGACCTGCTGGTTAGCTGAAAACATTCCGTCACTCAAATCCAAGGCCTCAACAGATCGTATGTAATCGGCATAAGATTTCGCTTTTACACCTGTAAGCACACGGATCAGTTGACTGAGCCAAGCGGGATATTTTGGATCTATTTCATAGCCCAAAAATTTAGATACTTCGCCCGTAGTTACATGCAGGGAAACCAGTATTTTGTTCTCGATTATACTTTGTTTCGCAGAAACTTTGGAATCTAAATAACCTAGAGATTTCAGGAAATTTTTGGCTTCACGAACCAATAAACCTTGAATCTCGCTCATTTCATTATCAGGGATGAAGTCTAGAGACTGGCACCTTTGCCAAGCTTCTCCTTGTAAGAGGAAATCTAAGAACCCACTGGGGGCAGATTTCTCATCAAATATAACCTCAAGATTTGGATGGCTATGAATTGGGCTATTTTTTTCCTCTGGTAAGAATGATAAAGTACTGGATTTAGCTAATATATTTTGAGCAACCACAAAAATAACTAGCTGATAAATTAATATTTTCATATTTCCATAGAATTACACGTAACACACCCTGTCAATATTGGCCGAACCTAGCCTTACTCTACTATGGAAAGCTTCTGATTGTCTATTCAAGGTCGCCTTTGCCAAGAAATTAACTAGATTGAACCCTTAAATGGATATTCATGGCAACAGATGAGAATTGGTGTCGCACAGATTAATCCAACTGTGGGCGACCTTGGCGGGAATTTACAAATCTGCCAAAACGCTTACATTGACTTGATTGAACGGGGGGCAGAACTTGTGGTCTTCCCTGAACTTGCCCTATGTGGTTACCCCCCCCGCGATCTGCTCCTGAAAAAGCGCTTTGGGGAGGACTGTCATCAAA
>JAYQBP010000104.1:0-5115 GCA_038137385.1 Opitutales bacterium
TTTTAAAAGCTCCTGGTGAATGCGATGCATCTTCGATCACTTTAAATCCAAGAGGGTTTACCCTTTGACTTACCTCAGCAAGGGGGGCGAGTGCACCCGCTAAAGAAACGGGTGAAATAACCACGGGGCATGGACAACTCTTAGGGCTAATTTTCTTGAGAATTGCGTCTAGTGATTCCAAGCAAAGCAAACCTGTTTGTGGGTCAACATCGCAAAATTTTACGGTAGCCCCCAAATATCTGAAGGCATTTGCGGTTGCCGCAAAAGTGATGGTGGGCACAATCCCGATCGTGTTCAAGTCTACGCCTAGGCTTGCATAGGCAAGATGCAGGGCGGCGGTACCGCTTGAGCAAGCGATCGCGTGCTGGACGGAAAATTGATTCTTTAAGGCATCTTCAAAAGCTGGGACTGCGGGGCCTTGAGTCAGGAAATCTGATTTTAGAGTCTGGGACACTGCAAGAATGTCTTCATCAGTGATGTTTTGCCTGGAATAAGGGATCATTTTGAAAGATAACTCTAAAATGAGTGTAGAGTGGTTGACAATTCAATCCTCAAAGTATGGATGGTGCTTGATTAAATTAAGCACAATTCAATAAGCTATGATATGAATGTTATCGGCTCGGTAATAGCCCGTTCGGGCAGTAAAAGATTACCTTACAAAAACTTGCTTCCCTACAAAGGAGTCCCTTTAGTCCGTCTAGCAGTCGAAAAACTTCTGCAAAGCGATTTATTTTCTCGAGTCATTCTTTCAACGGACAGTGAACTGATTGCTCGCACCTGCATGGATATGGCCGGCTTATCCATATTAAAGAGGCCCTCAGCATTGGCCGGAGACCAAGTGGCGTCCATTCCTGTTTTTCAGCATATTGTAGAACATTTTCCGTGTGATATGCATTTGAATTACAATTGCAATTTTCCTGAATGCCCTGCCAGTGTGTTTACTCAAGCCATTTCTAAGGCAGTTGATTGTGGTGAGTCCCTCTCTGATCCTTACGCAGTTTGGGCACAAACCAAGCAATGCTTGTCTAATTATGGAGACCCATTTCAAATAAAAGCGAAAAAATTTGCGGTGCCGGAAATGTACCCTTTGGATATTCATACTGAGCAAGACCTCTTAGAAACCCATCAATTTCACCAAAAAAACTTGGATTGGTGATTTTTTTAAATTTTGCCCTAAAGATTCCCCGAGATGATCCGACTTTAAATGATGTGAATAGTACTATCTTAAAATTTAAGTCCATCAAAATAATAAGTTTTGTATGGGTATCTGTTTTCATCTTACCATTCCTAGAGGTCCATGCTTTCTTTAAGTTCTCCAAGAAACCAGACAGGAGTTCCAAAGTGGGTTATCTGTTATCTCAATCTCCCCCTCCCTTGAGGTATCACGAACCCAATCCAACCGCTGACCGTAAAAAACTACTGCGTTTGGTGCCCAAAACCCCTACGGAAGTCCTAACAGTTGAGGATGTTCAGCCGGAAGTTTCAGAATTTGCTATAGTTTCTTTCGAGGAGCCTGAAAACAATTCCTCCTACCAAATTCCCCTTGATGAGAATTCTTTAAATCTCCCTGTACCTGAGACTCCCCTGCCTCCTGTTGATCCTTTCATCGCCGATCGTCTAACTGTGCCCAATCTCAATAACACCGACGAACTAATTAAGATTCTAGAGCAGGACTCCTCTAGCCCTACCAACCGAAATTATATGGGATCTGAGTTCATTCCTCCGTACACCATTGAAAGCGGCAATATGATGATTCAGTCCAAGTCCAGTTACGAAAGGAGGGTAAGATAATGCGAAGTTTCTACTTTTTTGTGCCGTTGGTATTTCTGTTTGTTACCACAGGGTATTCCCAAGAGCCTGAACTTAAGTCGATTGAGGATGTAATCAGCGGAATTGATTCTTTGCTTGAAGAAATTGAGGCGTCTAGTGAATCGGAACCAGCCGACAGTGGCGATGCATCCAGCCAGCAGGGGCTCATTAATCAAGAAAATACCAACTCCCGTTCTTTTCGGTTGGAGAATGAACTTTTGCCACCCGAATTAAGGGCTCCAGTGAACTCTGTACCCTTGGATCGAATCGGAGAATCACCGGGCACAAAAGCAGAAGAGATCGTAGGGTCATCCGTTGAAGTTTCACCACCCACGCTTCCTCAAGATGTGGATTATTCCAAGCTTAGCCTTGATGAACTTTTAAGGGAAGTGGACACACTCAGACAGCCAACCCTTTCCGGTGCGGGTTCCAAGGTGGATGCCTTGCCCAGTTTGACTAACCCGACGAAGCCTGAACAAGACTCCTCCAAATTGCTTTTACCTACAAAAGAATTCGTTCCTGAAAATCAAGAAAGCATTGAGGCCGTGCAAATACCAGGACCCGCAATCCTTGCACCTATTGAAGAACCGGAGGTCGTTATCGATGACTACATTGTGCTGGGCAACACGATTGACCAGGAAATGAAAGAAAAGATAAGAGAGGCCATTATGGCCACAAGAATGGCTTCTGGAGGAACGGGTAATCCATTTGTTACCCGGTCAGTTTATAAAGCCACTTCCTTTTGCAATAAAGTATTAGGTCGATTAACTGCCCCCAACCACAAGAGATACCGCAGGGATATTTTACTTTCGTTGATCAACTTGCATGAAAAAAATCAGGCATGGGTCGATGCGGCAAAAGTATATGAAAGGTTTCTGGAGGAATTTGCTTCAGATGACAATTATCCCTTTGAGCAACATGAAGATGCACCAGGCATTCCAGATTTGCATGCTCAAGTTGGGGATGTAAAGAAACTGATCGAAGGATTTTCCCGCGGGGCACCAACAATTCCGGAAACTCATATTCGTGCGGGAAAAATTTACCGCGAGTTAGGTGCGGATCGCATGGCACTAAATAAATTTTATGATGCAATCAATGCCACCCTCACCCGACCATACAATGAAGTATTTACCAATTCTGAAAAACGCCGGGGCAAGTCTTTTGATCATCGCAAGGATTCGGAATCCAATCAAGCAATGTTTGAAATTGCAGAAACCTTTCTGCTTTCTGAAGACTACGATAACGCAATCAAATTTTACGACCGGTTAAACCGTCTTGAGCAGTTAAACGAGAGTGATTTGGCTGTGGTCACTTACAAGCGAGGGATTACCCATTTTCGTAGAGCTGTGGACACAATCAAGGATGAGGAACGTGAAAAACGCTTGAATCCTGAGAGTCGCCCTTCCGAAGTTCGTTCTTTCGAGCTATCTCCCCGTGCAGACTTTGCTAAGGTCAAAGAAATACTCAGGGGGTATGGCACGCTTTTCCCTGCGAGTCCATATGTTCCAGAAACCCATTATTTATTGGCCTTGTCCTATGAGCAACTCAATCAAAATGAGGAGTCGATTTCACAACTTTTGGATTTGCTCAAGGAAGCGGATTTCAATCCGAAAGCCATTATCGCTGAGGAGGAATTAAAAAATGTTAGGGACCGGGATCTTGACAAAGTGACCAAGCTTAAAGCAATTTGGAACTTTTGGAAAAAGAAAACCGGAAATTATTTAGCCAATAAATTCTTTGAATCTGGCGAATTTTTTAATGCCTACCGAATTTATTCTGCTTTATTACCCATTGATTCAACACCAGATTGGCGGGTTCCTTTGCTCTACCAGATAGCTTTGTGTGAAGAAAAATTGGGTAATTTCGTTCAGGCTACAGAAACTTACATTTCTATCGAAGAATTCTTTGATAAAAGTGATGATGCACGTACAGAACTCGCCAAAAGTAAGTACCTTAAGTTCGTTTATGGAATGTCGAAGTGGAGAAGGGAGCAACTGGAGGATACTCGTGAGATCCGTCAGGCGGTCAATCGCTACGGTATCTATTCTTCCCCCCAAACCAATTCAGTCGAAGACCAGACCTTTTAAAAGCTAAGTTGATTTAATAGATGGAACCGACTGAAGTACTCAAGGCCCACCTCTCTCTTTGCACAGAGGTTTATGATTTATTGCTCGAGGAAAACAGTTGGTTAAAGATGCAAAAGACCGTTCCCCAGATGGAATTCTTGCAAAGAAAAAAGTTTATCGTGGAAAAGTTGGATCATTCCTTAGCAAATTTAAAAAAGCTGAAACCAGAATATTTTTCCCCCTTTGATAATTCAAAGAAATTGGTCTCTGATAGTCATACGAAACTCCTGCAGATCTTCTATTTAGATCGAGAAAACGAGGAACTTCTGGTAAAGTTAAATCAACCATTTGACAGGCAGTCCTTTAATCGTTTTTCGGTCCCGCCTGATCAAATTGATCAAATACATAACCGTTCTAGCGATCAGTCTTCAGAGGGGTAAACATCGGCTTATCCCGCCAATTATCAAACTGGTTTAATCTTTCCTCGAACTCACTTTCAAAGAGTGGGTCTTTTCTAACGAAGTCCTCTTCATACTTGAGGATGAGCCCCTTGCCATTTACTACCCGTGAGTGAGGGCAGGGTTTTCCGTCTGGATACCAACCTTGTGCATCGATGATGTGTCCGTACAAAAAATAAGATTCTAATCGTACGACTCCCGAGTCGTACCAGTAAGTGGAGTCACCGTGGAGTTTGTTGAATCGATAGTGCTTGAGTTCAATCAACTTTCCGAACTTATTCCACTCCTTAAATTCTCCGTGTCTTTTATTTTTAAAGTATTCTCCTTGAAGCCTTCGGGTTCCATTGGCATCCCACATGTAGATAAATCCGTGCCTTTGCCCATCTTCATAAGAGTATAGCATGCGCGGTTCTTGGTTTTCATCAAACTGTGCATACCAACCAGAATAAGGTTCATTTTCATTTTCGAGAAAAATTTTTCCGCCCTCTAATTTGAAACCTTCGTAGGGATGAATCTTATTGTGGAGCATGTACCAATTCCCATGATAGGCTTCATTCAAAAATGATTGGATGAGTTGGGATTCTAACATCTCCTCAGATGCACTATCATTATTTCCACAGAGGATTGAGTGTGTTGCATATAAAAATAACAACCCTATCAAGATTTTCCTCATCAATTAAATCATTTGCAGGGAAGTGAATGCCCGCAAGTAAAAATCACTCAAAGGGTGGCGGAAGGAGAGGGATTCGAACCCCCGGAACCGTTTCCGGTTCAGCGGTTTT
>JAYQBP010000105.1:0-2027 GCA_038137385.1 Opitutales bacterium
TACTTTTCAGGGTGATCAATTAAATCGACCATTGAATCAATCATCGATCAATTTCCAAAACCTTTAGTTTCATCTAGCCTAGAATAATTCAACTTGCCTGATCCTGTTTTTCCATTTTTTCTCCATCCATTAAAATCATGAGCACTGATTCCTTATCCCCATGGGCGAAAAATATCGCCCCTTCCCCCACGCTGGCCGTTGATGCAAAGGCCAAAGCTCTTAAAGCTGCCGGCGAAGATGTTTGCGGTTTTGGTGCGGGTGAACCTGATTTCGATACCCCTCAGTTTATTAAAGATGCCTGTGTGCAGGCACTTTCCGAGGGGAAGACAAAATATGCCGCTGCACCTGGTCTTCCCGAGCTTAGACAGGCTCTGGCCAATCAATATTTTAATCATGGAGTACTAAGGGAGGCAAATGCCGCCCAAGTGGTGGTTAGTCCAGGAGGTAAATACTCCTGCTATCTAGCGATTCTATCGACTTGCGGACCGGGAGATGAAGTCTTGATTCCTGCACCTTTCTGGGTCAGTTATCCAGAGATGGTAAAGCTTGCCGGGGCTACCCCAAAAATCGTGCTCGCCGGTGATGAGCAGGGTTTCAAAGTTAGCCCAGAGCAAATTGAGGAGGCACTTACTCCTGCGACTAAACTATTAATTCTAAACAGTCCATCCAATCCCACGGGTTGTCTCTATGACCAGAAAGAAATGGAAGCAATTATGGAACTGGCCATTCGCAAAGATCTTTTGGTGATGTCGGATGAAATTTATGAGTATTTACTTTATGATGGATCGGTTCATCATCGCCCTGCATCTTTTTCTGATGAAACACGTGACCGTGTCATTACCGTGTCGGGTTTTAGCAAGACTTTTTCTATGACTGGATGGAGGCTGGGTACTCTAGTAGCCAATCCGAGTATTGCTAAAGCCGTGGCTAATTTACAGAGCCAGACCTCTTCCAATGCAACTACCTTTGCCCAGTATGGTGCCTTGGCCGCGGTACAAAACTGGGAACAATCCATGCAGGCGGTTCAGGAAATGCTTGTGCATTTCGACCGCCGCCGGCTTCTTTTACTCGATGGATTAAATGCCATCCCAGGAGTTGAATGTTTGCGTTCACAGGGTGCCTTTTATCTGTTTCCTAAAATATCTTCCTTTGGTCTATCCTCGGAAGAGTTTTCTGCGCGTTTGTTGGAAGAGCAAAAAGTTGCGGTTGTTTCAGGACATGCCTTTGGTGCAGATGGCTACATTCGTCTTAGCTATGCAACATCTGACGAAGTGATTGAAAAGGGACTATCGAGGCTGCAAACCTTCTGTAAATCTTTAGGATAGCCAATAATTTCTTTCGAATTGCTCTAGTCCAGAAGGGACTCTTAAAGGAATTAGTCTTTGATTTTCTCGACTGATTGTTCCCCTAAAAATCGAACCAACCCATAGGCTAAGATCACGGCCATGGGGCCAATCACGAAACCCTGGGGGCCGTAGGCAAGAATGCCCCCTATGATTCCAAGAAAGAGCATGAAGCTTAACCAAGCTCCTTGTTCGTGTAATCTCTTTCCCATACCCGTTCTCGCCCGGCTGATTAGGTAATTAAAAAAGATGGATAGAAGAGCAACCGAGATGGCTGTACCTGGTTCTCCTCTTCCCCAAATGATCGAGGAGATGGGTAACCATACCATTGCACTCCCCACCACCGGAACCAGCCCCACAAATGATCCAATTATGAAGATGGGAAGAAAAACGAACCCACCGATGAAATGTGCAACCATTCCCATAGAAATACCTCTCGATAAAGCAGTAAGGACCGTGTCGTTCAGCAGGCGAAGAGTAATCATTCGGTAAAGCTGGAACCAAGATGCCGTTTCTGCCTGGCTAAAACCGCCCATTCTTAAGGCACTTTTAACAAAGTTACCCCCGTGAGCATATAAAAATGACAGAGCGATCAGAGCAAGAGCAAGCTCAGCTACGAACCCACGGGTTCCTTTGAACAAGAATTCGATAAAGGTTCCGGAAAACTCCCTCGTATCTCCAACC
>JAYQBP010000105.1:2037-5053 GCA_038137385.1 Opitutales bacterium
TTTGAATATGCTGGATTTGCTGAGAAACCCCTTGGAGAAGAGTATTTTTCCCAGATTCTTCTCCTAAGGCGAGCGACCATAGTACCTCAATCAGTCCGACCTTTTCTCCGGCCGCATCCCAAAGTAAAAGAATCAGGGGGGAAGTTAGGACAAGAAGAAGGGTAAGTGTGGAAAGTACCGCACAGATTTCAGATAACCTTTGTTCGTCTAGCTTAGGCAAGATATTATGTACCAATCTTCGAATCGGAACAAAAAAGATGGGAAAGGTAAGTGCGGCCAGAGAAACTGCGAAAAGAATGAATTCAAAGAGGGGTTCAAAGGTCCCGTATAAAGGCACGAGCAATATCAGCAAGGCAACTAGCAATAAGGCCCGTCTCTTCCAAATTTGCCAAAAAGCATTTCTTTTGATGCTAAGTAAATCGGGCGGATTCTCATCCGATTTCAAATCACTGTGCGGATTGTCCATTATCATTCAATTTATGAGAAGGATGCGAGGTGCTTGGCAAGAAATTTTCCCGTAGGAGTCTCGGCACTGGCAAGGTCATTCGGAGATCCATCAAAGATAAGTTTGCCCCCTGACTTCCCTCCCGTAGGTCCAATCTCAATAATGTGATCGGCCAGGCGAATCACATCCAAATTATGCTCGATAACGACCAGGGTGTTGCCCGCATCACGCAATTTGAAGAGCAAGTCAAGTAATCGTTGTACATCCATCCAGTGCAGTCCTGTGGTGGGTTCGTCGAGTAGATACAGGGTTCGACCACTCTGTTTTCTGCTGAGTTCGAGAGAAAGCTTCAGTCGTTGAGCTTCCCCACCAGACAGGGTATTCGCTGCCTGACCCAATTTGAGGTAACCCAGACCGACGGCATCCAAAGTTTCCAACTTGTTGAGAATCGAGGGGTGTTTAGCAAAGATTGTTTTGGACTCAGCTACGGTTAACTCAAGTACTTCAGAAATATTTCTTCCCCGATATCGAACTTCCAAAGTTTCCCGATTGTAGCGTTGTCCATGGCAACTTTCGCATTCCACATATACATCGGCAAGGAACTGCATGTCGAGTTTCACCAAACCATCGCCTTTGCATCTTTCGCAACGACCTCCTGGAATATTAAAACTAAATCTCCCTGGCCCATATCCTCTGATTTTGCTCAACGAACACTTGGAAAAAAGACTGCGTAATTGATCGAAAAGCTTTACATATGTAGCAGGGTTTGATCGGGGACTTTTTCCAATAGGTGACTGGTCTATCCTTACAGCCTGATCAAAGTTATCTAACCCTTCGATCCCTCCATGTGCTCCGGGCAATTGTTTCGACCGGTGGAGTTGGAGAGCCGCAGTTTTTGCAAGCACTTCATTGACAAGGGAACTCTTACCTGAACCAGAGACCCCGCATACCACAGTTAGTAAACCCACCGGAAATGAGGCGTCAATACCATGTAGATTATTTGCTCTGGCATTTTTTACGAACACCCTAAGCCTGCCAGGTTTTTTTCTTTTCCCATCTCTTTCAATCCATTGTTTGCCAGATAAGAATGGGCCACTTTTGCTCTCCTCAGAATGGATGCATTCTTCAAGCGAGCCACTAAAAACCAAATGTCCACCCTCCGTGCCCGGCCCCGGGCCAACTTCAATTAAATGATCACATGCAAGGAGCGTTTCGGCATCATGCTCGACCACAATCACGGTGTTACCCCGGTTTCTTAGCCCTTGAAGAACCGAAATTAAACGATGATGATCTGCGGGATGTAGACCGACACTGGGTTCATCCAGTGCGTAAATCACGCCTACCAGGCCCATTCCTAACTGTGTTGCCAGCCTTGATCTTTGGGCTTCTCCTCCACTTAAACTACGGTATGGACGATTTAAGCCAAGGTATCCTAAGCCCACCTTATTGATGAAGCCTAAGCGTTGTTCCAAACCATAAAGAGCGTCCTCTACTTGCAGGCATTTTTCATCTTTTTGAGCTTTATTACGGATAAATTTCCATGCTTGCGAAGATGACCAGGAAAAGAATTCCTGAAGCGAGCATCCAGCGAGAAGAACGGATCGGGAATAGGCTGATAAGCGACTGCCTTGGCATGTATTGCAAAGTGTTCCGTACTGAAAAGTGAGTAGTTTTGCCCTTAAACTTTCACTCGAAGTGGTCCGCATGGTTTGTTCTAGATCATTAAAGATACCGGGAAATGTTTGAGCTTTAGCTTTTTTACCCCGTCCATACTCAAGTTTAATTTCGAATGTTTGATCAGGATCTCCAAATAAAAGGAAATGTTTTTCTGATTCAGGGATTTCTTTCCAGGGTTTTTTAAGGTCGAGCCCGATCTGTTCTGAAAAAGCTTTGAGTAAATTTTTTCGTAGGTTGATCATTTTTCTGGATCCCAAAGTCCAAGGCTTAATAGCCCCTTTACCCAGAGATAGTGAACTGTCGGGGATGATCAAATCTTCCCGGAAACGAAGGACTTCGCCTAATCCTCCACAGCTAGAGCAGGCACCTTCTGGATGATTCCAGGAAAATAATTTAGGCGTTGGGGTGGGGTAGTTCGTACCACAACTTGTGCAGGAAAAGCCTTGAGCGAGTTGGAGTTCTTTAAACTCATCCTTGGATCCTTCAATCAGGGCAATGGCTTTCTCATCACCTTCCTCAAATGCCAGTTCAAGGGAATCCGCCAACCTGCTACGAGATTCTTTGGAGACCGACAATCTATCGATTACTAAATCAATAGAGAGTTCCTTCCCTTTGGTATGGGTAGGAATTAAATTATAATCATCAAGCCTTTTGATTTCGCCTTCTATTCGTAGCCTTTGAAAACCTCTTCTTTCCAGATTCTCCACTTCTTCACGAAGAACGGATGCTTTCGCTTTCATCCATGGAGCAAGAATAATCATACGCTTTCCCATTCCTTTGAGGATCAGCTCTTCCACGCACAAATCGAGGGAAGTGCGGGAAACAGGCGACCCATCGATTGGGCAGTGTGGGGTCCCAGCAGTAGACCAGAGAAGACGAGCGTAGTCCGCAATG
>JAYQBP010000106.1:0-4907 GCA_038137385.1 Opitutales bacterium
AGGATGGTTTTTTTGATTGTGGGTTAACAGGCCGGGATTGGGTGAAGGAAAATGGCTCGGATGTGGAATTGGTCACCGATTTGGTATACAGCCGAGCTTCGAACCGAATTTCCAAATGGGTATTGGCGGTGCCTGAGGCATCCGAAATTAAATCAGTCAAAGACTTGCAGGGCAAAAAGATTGCCACAGAATTGGTGCAAGTGACCAAAGATTTTCTCACTTCACACGGAGTTCAGGCAGAAGTCGAGTTTTCTTGGGGTGCCACTGAGGTAAAAGTTCCTGAATTAGTGGATGCAATTGTCGACCTGACCGAAACGGGCAGTTCTTTGCGTGCCAATAAGCTTCGTATTGTCGATGTATTGATGGAAACCAACACCGTGCTCATTGCTAACAAGCAAGCGTGGGGAAACCCAGAGAAACGAGCGAAGATTGAAAGTATTTCTTTAATGCTCGATGCGGCTTTGCAGGCAGATGGTAAGGTGGGTCTAAAACTTAATCTAGAAAGATCCAAACTGGCGGATGCACTCAAACAAATGCCTGCTTTACGTAACCCCACGGTTTCTTCTCTTGCCGATGATACTTGGGTCGCCTTGGAGACAGTGATCGAAAAAAAGGTTTCACGGGAATTGATCCCTGCCCTGAAAGCAATGGGTGCGGAAGGCATTGTCGAATATCCTTTGAATAAGGTCGTTCCCTAAAATTCAACTTATCAATTATGGGCTTTTCTCCTTGCCCGAACATGGCACTTAATGCATTTTAGTTCCTTCGTTCTTTATCATTTTCATCGTTAACCCTCAACCCATCAATAGGGAAGTGCTCGGAGATACAAACCTCGCGATTTTAGGCACCCCTTTTGTTTGGCTAGAATAATATATATATCATGAGTACAGTCATGGAAGAATTGCTCGCTGAGAGCAAAATCGAACAATTAAAAGAAGGTTCCGTAATTACCGGAACAGTCATGGAAATTCGACCCACGGAAGTGGTGATTGATTTTGGTGGCAAAGCTGAAGGAGCTATTCCTGCACACGAGTTTTTAGACCTTAGTGAGTTGGAGATTGGATCTGATATAGAAGTTTTCCTTGAACGATTAGAAGACCGCGATGGGAATCCACAACTCTCTTTTGACAAAGCGGAGCAAAAGAAAAATTGGGAGAAGATTGTCAATACTTGCGAAGAAGGATCTGTCATTACGGGGCGTGTGCGTTCTAAGGTTAAAGGCGGTTTGGTTGTCAATATCGGGGTGGATGCTTTCTTGCCATCTTCACAGGTCGATATCCAAGCACCGAAGAATTTGGACCAGTTTGTGGGTCAAACTTTTGATTTCAAAGTAGTAAAGATCAACCGCGAGCGTAAAAACATTGTGGTTTCCCGACGGGAATTAATCGAAGAACGCCGACAGGACAAGAAGCGCGAAATTCTTACCGGAATTAAACCTGGAGAAACCCGTCGTGGAATGGTTAAAAATATCACTGATTATGGTGCCTTTATTGATCTGGACGGATTGGACGGATTGCTGCACATCACCGATATGAGTTGGGGAAGGATTTCTCATCCAAGTGAAATGGTGAAAACAGGGGAAGAGATCACCGTTTGTATCATCGAGGTAGACCAAAAGCGTGAGCGAGTTTCCCTCGGTCTGAAACAGTTGTCCTCTAATCCTTGGGAGGATATCGAGGGCAAGTTCCCAATTAATGCAAAGGTTCGTGGTAAGGTGGTCAACCTAGTCCCCTATGGTGCATTTGTCGAATTAGAAGAGGGTGTGGAAGGCCTTGTCCATGTTACTGAAATGTCTTGGACAAAGCGTATTACCAAGCCCGGCGAGGTATTGAATGTTGGGGATGAAGTGGATGCGGTGGTCTTAGGCATCCAGAAAGAAGATCAGAAGATATCCCTTGGACTTCGCCAACTCGATGTCAATCCATGGGATATGGCAACCCACAATTATCCTCCAGGAGCACGTGTTCGTGGTAAAATTCGTAACCTTACTTCCTACGGAGCCTTTCTTGAATTAGAAGAGGGTATCGATGGCATGGTTCATGTTTCGGATATGAGTTGGACCCGCAAAATCAATCATCCAAGCGAGATGGTAAAGAAGGGCGACGAAGTGGATGCGATTGTCTTGGAAGTGGATATCGACAACCAGAGAATTTCACTTGGAATGAAACAACTCACCGACGATCCTTGGGAAGAAATTGATCGCCTATACCGCATGGGTGATGTGGTATCCGGAAAGGTTGCTCGTGTTGCTGGTTACGGTGCTTTTATTGAGCTCGATCACGACATTGATGGATTGGTTCATATCAGCCAGATCAGTGAGGAGCGTATCGAGAAGGTCAAAGATCACCTGAATGAAGGAGATGAAGTTAAAGCCCGCGTGATCAAAATCGATAAAGATGAGCGCCGGATCGGACTTAGCATTAAGGCTGCTGACTACGATGAAGATGCCTTGGCTAAGGAAGTGGCTGCTTATGACGAATCAGGCGAAGACTTGACCACATCTTTGGGTGATTTGTTGGACGAAGCAACTGCAGACTCCAAAGAGTAAGATCGAAAAGATTTCTTATACACAAACCCCCGATTGGTTCATACCATTCGGGGGTTTTTTATTTTATTTTGCAATTACCCAAAACCGATCTTGGATAAATATATAAAACCATAGCTTTGCAGATAAAATTGATTGCCCCTCCCTCTAATCAAACAATTCAGCTGAGGTTTAGAGGAAAAGGATGATTGGTTAGACCAGAAATATCTTTGTGTAAAAGATCTTTAAGTAATTGAGCTTTTTCAGCCTGTTGTTTCTCGATTTTTACTTCCTCTAGAGTGCGTTGCTTTTCGAATTTGGCCATCTTATTACGGAGGTCACGAAGTGCTTGCTCTTGCAACTGTCTGACTCTTTCCCGGGTAATTCCAATTTGCCCGCCTACTTCTTCCAAAGTTAATGGGTCACGACCATCCAATCCGAATCGTAACCGAATGATATCTGCTTCCCGGGGTTCAAGCATGGCCAGGACTTGATTCACATCACCTACTAAGCTCTTGGATTGCAAACTTTCCAAAGGGTCAATGGACTGTTCATCGGGAACAATCTCACCCAGCGTGGATCCATCCTCATCATTAATTGGAGAATCCAAGGATGCAGGCCTTAAACTTACATTGCGAAGGTGGGTGACTCGTGCCGTCGGCATACTTAATTCTTCTGCCAATTCCTCATCAGTGGCGTCCCTTCCGAGCTTTTCTGACAATTTAGTTGAGCACCTGCGGATTTTCGCAACCCGATCAACCATATGGACCGGAAGTCGGATAGTTTTACTTTGGTTGGCGAGAGCACGCTTGATGGATTGCTTAATCCACCAAGATGCATAGGTGCTTAATTTCCCTCCCTTGGAAGGATCAAAGCGTTCAACCGCTTTCATCAACCCCATATTGCCCTCATTGATTAAGTCTAGAACAGACAGACCGAGATTAGAGTATTCTTGAGCAATTTTTACCACGAGTCGTAAATTTGCCGTAATCATGGTGTCACGGGCTTCTTGATCGCCTTTGGCAATCTTGGCAGCCAATTCGATTTCTTCCTCTACAGTAAGCAGTGGAATTTGCGATATCTGTTGCATATAGATATCGAGCGAGCTTTGTTCAGGAGCCGATTGCATCAGTTCATTTAGTTTGGACGACTTGAGTTCTCAATTCGTTCAGCTAAAGCAATCGCCTTGAGCATGCCTTTAGCTTTGTTAATAGTTTCCAGGAATTCATTTTCTGGTACAGAGTCCGCAACAATACCCGCGCCAGCTTGTAAATAAATTTTATCTTTGCTGAGCATCGCCGTTCGTATAGCGATGCAGGAATCATGATTTCCTTCGAAGCCAAAATATCCAAGAGCTCCGGCGTAGGCATTGCGCTGGAGTTTTTCTAGTTCGGCGATGATCTGCATTGCCCGTACTTTGGGTGCACCGCTTACCGTACCCGCAGGAAAGGTAGCCCGCATCAGATCAAAAGCATTTTTATCAGGAGATAGCTTACCTACAACTTGAGAAACAATGTGCATCACATGGGAATACCGTTCAATGGTCATATACTCTGCTGCTTGCACGCTTCCAATCTGGCAAACTCTGCCGATATCGTTTCTGGCTAGGTCAACTAGCATTAAATGCTCTGCCTTCTCTTTTTCGTCTGCCAGCAGTTCCTTTTCCAAAGAACGGTCCTCCATGGCCGTTTTTCCTCTGGGCCGGGTACCGGCAATGGGACGAATGAGAACTTCGCCATCTTGTAAGCGAACATGCACTTCTGGCGATGCACCGACAATGGCGAAATCGTCACCTTTCAATAGAAACATGTAGGGAGATGGATTAATCGCTCGAATTGAGCGGTACAGATGAATCGGATCTCCTGAATAGGGGATTTCGAAACGTTGCGATAGAACCGTTTGGATAACATCTCCAGATCTGATATACTCCTTTACCTGTTCCACATCCTGTTTGAATTCTATCTCTGAATAGTTACCCAGAGGAATGCAGGGCTCGCCAACTTCCTGGAGCGGGGCCGGAGAAAGGGACGATGGAGCCAATAAACAATCGCGGGTCTCGCCAATTTTCTTACAAGCTTCCAAGTAAGCTTTTGCCGGGTCTTGTCCTGGTGAAACAGTAGCACAGATTGAGAGGCTTTGGTGGGCATGATCGAAGATCAACAGTAAATCTGTGATCATGAAATAGAGTAACGGAAGGTGAAGATCGTCTTGTTTGGGAATTGGAACTGAATTCTCAACACGATTGGCGTATTCGTAGGAGAGGTAACCGACTGCACCACCGGAAAACCTTCCATCCTTGATTGGGCTGAAATATTTAAGAGCCGAAATTTCTTCTTCCACCAATTTTAATGGATCTGAAGGGGTAGGAATGGTTTGGGTAGGA
>JAYQBP010000107.1:0-4591 GCA_038137385.1 Opitutales bacterium
GCAGGTTGAGCCAACGGTTGGGCTCGTTGGCAAGGGTGCTCAAAAAGAGCCCGCCTTTGGCCATTCTTGCCAGAAGTAAAATCGTGAGAAAGATAAGGATGGTCTCGATCCAGCCAGCCAAATCGTGCACGGACGGGGCGGACCAACCGGCCAATGAAAAGAGTGGGTCGTCGAGGTAATGCCCTTTACCTTTGATTTTTAGAAAAGAGAGTGAAAAGGCCCGGCCGAGGTTGAAAGCTAGGGCGACTAGGGTACCCCCAAGGGCGAGTACGATGCGATGGATCCAGCCAAAGCGATAGTAAGCACCGAGGAATAGGGTGACGACAAGGGAGGCTTGGAGGCCGTTGATCCCACTACAGGCTTGATCCACCCCAATTTTACCAAAGACGCCGACATCGATGACGGTGCCTTCGAGACGGGCTTCATGTTCCATTAAGAGCAAAATATCGACGATGATGGAGGACACTCTTTCCTGGAGCCATTGGGTGAGTTCGAGATCTCGTTTGAGTGGCCAGGGGATGGCCACTAAAAAGAACAATAATGGGAAGAGCAGGTGTTTGATGCGTCGCCAACCCCCATCGTCATACCAGTGAACCAGAGACAGCAGGAAAACGAGGCTAAAGAGGGCAAAGTTAATCAGTCGCCAATCAGAATTTGCCCCCCGAACCAACCAAATAGGCAAAAAAGCGAAAAGCAGAGGGATACCAAGGATGAGCCAGAGCTTGCCCTGCAGCACAGTTCGGTGGTCCGGAGACTCGATCTCATTATCCTTGGGGTAGATCTTGAGCAGGAGAAAGAGGCAGAGCAGGGGAACGAGATAGCCGTGAGCATACTGCTCATTCGTTTCCCAAGTGATAGAAAGCTGAAAAAGTAGAAGTAACCAAGGAATTAGGAGGGCGATTGCACCTAACCACATTTTCCATTGTTTCGGTGATGCACCAGGATCCAATTTTGTTTTAGGTGAGGATGAAATTAAAGAAGCGTCAGTCAAAGTAAGGAACTAAATTTGTGAGGGAAAAAGAGCTTGAAGGCTTTCTCTTTCGGCACGATCCATATTAGCGAAGTTAACTCCTTTTCGAAGGATCATTGCTTTTTCGGTATCTTGATTGAGTCGATAAACTTCCGAAGCAAGGAAGGACCATGCACCGCGGGTGCTTGCCCACTGTCGCCAATCTTCGGGTCTTCCAAGAGCAACCAGTGCTTGATCGGGTGCATTATTTCGAAGGTGACCAAGGGCAAGGGTAATTCTGGCATGGGGTAAATTGCTTTTCTCGGTAATGGATGTTGCTTCTTGGACTAATTTATTAATTTGATTGGAAGGAACTGGAAGTTGAGGGTTGAGTAACTTGATGTAGAGAGTGGAAATCTGAAGTAAGGTATCTCCCGGTTTAATATCAGCTAATTTCTCTAACCAGTTCTGAATTTGTAAAAGATCGGCAGAACCTGATCGATATTGAATAAGTTTAGACAGAGCAAACCTAGCATGGATGGATTGAGTGGTCAGTTTTTCAAGAATGTGGCACAAACTTCTAATATCTTGGGACGACTCTAAATATGTACAAACCGAACGAACTTCACGTGGATCATTCCCAATGAGGGGAATTAAACGATCAAGGACATCCATAGAATCCGCAAAGTTTTTTTCTATGGCGTATGCTCGAGCCTCAATGATCATTCTCCAAATATTTGGGATAAGGGGAGCATTGGCCACCTCAGTGTGAATGCTTTCAATTTTACCAACTTGAGCAAGGGCATTCATTCTTAGTTTGAAAAGATCTTCATCTACTCTTGCTTTTGAAGAAGAAAGGAACTCGAGCAATTTTTCAAAGGCACCCAAACGAGCGAGCCATCGGGAAAAGATAAGTAATTCCTTTCGGTTTTCTAAATCAAACAAAGTGGCACATTGAAATATAATTTCGGTTTTAATTTTTTCGTCTTGAGCAACGGAGAATTGGAGAGCATGAATCCTTAAAAAATCAATCGGTTCTGATTCAGAATTCGATCTAAGAAGTTCCACGCAACGATCTAAGCTTTTAGGCGAAAGGGGATTAAGTAAATTGAGGAGAGTCATATGCCGAATCGCATCGACACCAATTTTTGATCTTTGGGAACTGAGTGATGCGAGAGACTTTCCAATTTCGAAGAGTTTAGAGTTATCCTTTAAATGAACGGTTAAACGGGTGAGCAAAAATACAGCTTCAGGATATAAAGGGTATTCATCGAGTAATTGAATTAGTTTTGAACGAGCTAGTTCGGCTTTACCCGTCTCGGCAAGAAGTTCACAATGAGCCAAAATGTTATCAGGATCCGCTTTCCAAACTGGATCTTTTAACAGTACATTGATTTCACGATAGGCAATTTCGGCCGCAATTTTTCTGTCATTAAGTGATAATTCATCATTTTTGATCGAAGAAAAACTTTTTTGTAGCAATTCTTCATGGGTTTCTGTTTCTCCATAGTTCTGCAAAAATTGCGACCAGTTTAAGAGAGCTTTCGCAGGATGAGTACGAAATTCAAGCCTGAGATAATTTAGGAGCGTTTCTTTGTCTGTAGGGTTAAGTAGGTGAGCGATACGACTTCGCTTTACACCGTCGTCAAGAAGACCGCTTGCATTATCGATGGTTTCATCGAGGTAAATCTTTGATTGTTGAAATAAAATGGCTGATTTCCATTTGCGAATTTTTGGCAGATAAAAATCGACCGAGAAAAAGGCGGTTCCAAAAATTACTAAAGCAAATATTGAAAAAATATAACTAAAGTGAAGTCCAAACATAATAAATTATGCTAACGATAAACTAGAAACTAAATAACGCTACCGCCCTTGGCCGCATGCATAAAACAAAGCCAATCTCGGATGAATACTGATATGGAATCTGGCAAAAATTACCCGGTGCCAATGGGGTGGGCACTGGGAAAGTCTACTTCGTGTTCGTCTATTTCCACTTCGGTGGGACGACCAAGAATTTCAAAAAGTACGCGCACGCGCTCCCGTGCAGGTATGAGTTGGGTAACCACTCCTTCATCCCCCTTAAATAAGCCGGAGATGACTTTGATGTTGTCTCCAATTTTGTGGGGTTGATCAGGAATCTCGACGATTCCATCGGGGGAGAGCAACCTGAGTTCGATCATGACCTGTTGATGAACATGTACAGGCACTCCTTTGCGGGTAACGATGTAGGCAACCCCTCGGGCATAATGGACATTGCGTAAATGCTCAACAGGGTCGAAGCGGGCAAAAAAGTAACCGGGGAACAAGGGTTTGAGGGGACCCGATTTAGCTTTTCTTGCCCGTTGCGTACGAGGAAGAAAAACTTCAACCTGATTAAGTGTGGAGAGCGTAGCGGATGCCACCATTTCCTGCCTGGGTTTGGCCCGGATGCAATACCACCCACTGGACCAGTCCTTCATCTCTAATTCATCGAGGTTCATCCTAAAACTTCAATAATCCCGCAAGTGCAGGAAGCAGGCGTCCTCCAGCCCGAGTTAATTTTTTTAGTTTCTCGATACGGATGTGGTAAAATTCATCCTTTTGTCCATCGTGACTTGAAAGAGAATCTTCCATTCGTTGGATTCTTTCTTTGGCACTCTCCATATGGGGGGTGATTTCTTCTTTGATAAAATTTGCAAAGAGTCGACGAAATTCAGTTTCTGCCAGGTAATGATCTCTACGGTCACCTGGGATGTAAGTTGTTTTTACCGCCTTCAGCGATCGTAGGGTTTTAAGTCCTTGACTAGCAGACCCAAGACTCATTCCAAGCCGGTAAACAATTTGATCCATGGGTAGTGGAGTCTTGGAGAAGTAAAGTAAGCCATAAATCTCTCCTACGGATTTTGGCATTCCTAGCATACTCATCATTCGAACGAAGAAATCGATCGATTCGACCTCTAATCGATCCGTAGATTTGTTTAAGATTTCGACTTGCGTCGTTGGTGATGCTTTGGCCATCGATTTCAAAAGTTTCAAAAAAAAATGAAACCCGCAAGGCTTTTAAAGAAAATTTTTATTCTGACGATTGTTCGTTAGTATCGGCGATTCTTCACTTGCACGAGAAAGTTGACCTGTTTATTATAATCTTATGACTAATCCTAGAGATCAAGGCCATGCTCTACTTCATAGGCTATCTCTGCTTGCTCTTATCTTTATTGGTTTCTGGGCTTCCCTTGATATTTGGGAAAATTGGAACTTAACCCTGATCACCCTTCCATGGAATTATGCTCTCGTAGCGATGGCGGGCCTATTGGTTGCATCCTTTGGGACTTTACAAAATTATGGGGCTTTCTACATCAAAAACGGATGGCAAAGGGTTCGGGAATCGATAAATAAAGCTAACTTTCAATCTGCTCTGATTGCTTTTTTCGTATTTGCTTCTTATTTCGCTACTAAAGATAACGAAACGAGCCGTCTCTTTCTTGCCTTTTATATTTTAATTTGTTGGCCACTCCTCTTAGGAGCGAATTTCGCTTTACCCGGTGTTTTTAAAAGATTGATTGGATTCCGTGGCATGAATCGGGAAAGTTTACTTATTGGAAACCCCCATTCCGTCAAGGACTTGAACCTTTGGATGAGGCAGCAGACTGCCAATGGATTTTC
>JAYQBP010000108.1:0-4530 GCA_038137385.1 Opitutales bacterium
CACCCACTCAATTATTGAAAATGGTTGGACTGGGTGCGGATATGTTTGATTGTGTGATGCCGAGTCGGGCGGCACGCCATGGTATGGCTTACACGGCAAATGGAACCCTGAATCTAAGGAACGAAAAATTTAAGGAGGATTTCAGCTCACTAGACGAAAATACGGATAGTTTTGCATCACAGGAATTTTCCAAATCTTATTTGCGTCATTTGATTCAGACTAAAGAATCTCTGGCTGGAACTATTCTGACGATCCATAACCTCCGCTTTTTTGTTTCCCTTATGGAACAGGCGAGGCTGCATATTTTAAAAGGTGATTTTGAAACATGGTCCAGTTCATGGATTCGCAACTATGAGTCGGGGGCTTAGTCTTGACTCAGGATGTATGATCGAGCATGTTCAACCTTTGCTTTCGGGCAGATAGGTCGGGCCGTAGCGCAGTCTGGTAGCGCACTACGCTGGGGGTGTAGGGGTCGTGAGTTCAAATCTCACCGGCCCGACCAATTTTTCTTTTCAGTCGGAAAAAAAAAGAAGGGTTTCCAAATTCTATCTATCTGCTAGAAAATACCTTAGCGTAATTTATGAAAACATTAGTAACGGGCGGAGCAGGTTTTTTAGGGAGTCATATATGCGAGCGTTTGCTTGATCAAGGACATGAGGTAATTTGCCTCGATAATTTCTTTACCGGGAGCAAACAAAATGTGATCCACCTTCTTGATCATGCTAATTTTGAGCTATTGAGGCACGATGTAATTGATCCTTTCAAAGTCGAAGTGGACCGGATTTATAATATGGCCTGTCCTGCCTCGCCGGTGCACTACCAGTACAACCCCATCAAGACGGTTAAAACCTCTGTGATGGGGGCGATTAATTGCCTCGGTTTAGCCAAGAGAGTGGGTGCCCGGATTCTCCAGGCATCGACTTCGGAAGTGTATGGCGACCCCGAAGTTCATCCGCAGCCAGAAAACTATCGCGGCAATGTTAACCCAATCGGTATGCGTGCCTGTTATGATGAAGGTAAACGCTGTGCAGAAACCTTGTTTTTTGATTACCATAGGGAAAACAAAGTGGATACAAGGGTGGTGAGAATTTTTAATACTTATGGTCCCCGGATGGCTCCGGATGATGGGCGGGTTGTTTCCAACTTTATTGTCCAGGCAATTAAAGGGGAAAATTTAACCATTTACGGAGATGGTAGCCAAACCCGTTCTTTCTGCTATGTGGATGATTTGGTGGAAGCGATTTTAAGGACTATGGAACAGGAGGAAACCGTGGGTCCGGTCAATATCGGAAACCCAGTAGAGTTCACCATTCGTGAGCTCGCCGAGCATGTACTGACAAAAGTGGGTTCATCTTCAAAATTGATTGAGATGCCATTACCCTCTGATGATCCCACACAACGTAAGCCCGACATATCTCTAGCAAGGAAAGTTTTGGGTTGGGAACCTAAAGTACAGTTGGCGGAGGGACTTGAGCGGACCATTCCTTATTTTAGCGAAGCAATTAATCGCTAGGGCAGCGATCTTCCGAACATTTCTTTTCATGAGTTTATTTTCTCCCATTCAATCGCTTGTTCAGTCATTAAAAGGCAGACAGTACCGAAAATTTATCAAAAAGTGTGCACCTGTTGTTTCGAGAATCAATGAACTAGAGCAACGACTACAGGGTTTAAGTGATGATGAATTACGAGCAAAAACGACGGAGTTTATGCAGCGTTACAAGGATGGCACGAGTCTCGATGACCTTTTGCCCGAAGCTTTTGCGGTAGTCAAAAATGGAGCACGCCGCCTCTGTGGTAAAACGATCGAGGTTTGTGATCAGCCTATCGAATGGCAGATGGTGCACTACGATGTCCAGCTAATTGGAGGCATGGCTCTACACGAGCGTCACATTGCAGAAATGGCCACGGGGGAAGGGAAGACCTTAGTTTCTACCTGTCCACTTTATCTCAATGCACTGTCTGGACAAAATTGTCAGTTGGTCACAGTAAATGATTACCTAGCTAGACGGGACTCCCACTGGATGGGTGCCTTGTTTGAATTTCTTGGACTCACGGTAGGATGTATTCAAAACAGTATGCCTGCTACTGAACGCCGAGAGATGTATGAGAAAAATATCACCTACGGCACCGCATCGGAGTTTGGATTCGATTATCTCCGTGATAATGGCATGGCCACGAGCCGGGAGGATCAAGTGCAGAAAGATCATTTCTTTTGCATCATTGATGAGGCGGATTCTATTTTAATCGATGAAGCCCGCACTCCTTTGATTATTTCTGGTCCTATGCGGGAGGATAATCCGTTACCATTTAACGAAATGAAGCCACTGGTCACAAAGTTGGTCGATGCACAGGTCCGCCAGTGCAATCGAATGGCTGAGGATGCTAAAAGGGTATTACTCGCAGAGGAATCCGATGAAGAAGCTTTAGATGAAGCCACTGCCAAACTATACCAAGTTAAAAGGGGCTTGCCTACCCATCGTCAGTTCATGCGGATGATGGAAGATGCAAAAATTCGGAAGCGTTTTGAGAAGTTTGATCTGGAAATGAACTCCGATTATAACAAAGAAAGAGCTCACAATTTGAAGGAAGAGCTCCACTATGTGATCGACGAAAAGAATCAGCAGGCAGATTTAACTGAGCTTGGTCGTGGGTTAATCAGTCCAAATGATCCAGAAGGATTTGTCATACCTGATCTCGCCACAACCTATGTCGAAATTGATCGGAAAAAATCGCTTAGTGATGAGGAAAAGCGAAAAGAGCGCGAGCAGGCAGAAGTTGAATTTCAGGTAAAGAGTGAACGGATTCACACGATTTCCCAACTCCTGCGTGCCTATGCCCTGTATGAAAAAGACAAGGAATATGTGGTACAAGGCGGTAAGGTCATGATTGTCGATGAAAATACGGGTCGCCTAATGCCAGGCCGTCGATGGAGCAATGGATTGCATCAGGCCGTTGAGTCTAAGGAGGGAGTCCAGATTGAGAAGGAGACGAAGACTTATGCCACCATTACCATCCAGAATTATTTTCGTATGTATGAAAAGCTGGCAGGTATGACCGGTACGGCGGAGACCGAAGCTGGAGAATTTCACGATATTTATCGTCTGGGGGTGATGGTCATCCCAACGCACAGGGCGTGTATCCGTGAAGATTTAAATGATTTAATGTTCAAAGGCAGACGCCAAAAATACAACCAAGTGTTGGAAGATTTAACGGAGGCAAATAAACGCGGGCAACCCGTTCTTATAGGTACTGCATCCGTGGAGTCATCTGAGGTGTTTAGCCGGATGCTCAAGCGGGCAAATATTCGTCACACCGTGCTTAATGCGAAGTTTCACGAGAAGGAGGCCGAAATTGTAGCTCAGGCCGGACAGCAGGGTGCAGTTACTATTGCCACCAATATGGCCGGTCGGGGAACAGATATTAAGTTGGGGGATGGGGTGAAAGAACTTGGAGGTCTTCTGGTGCTCGGTACGGAAAGACATGAGTCTCGAAGAATCGACCGGCAGTTGCGCGGACGATGCGCCCGTCAGGGAGACCCTGGGTCTTCTCGTTTTTATGTCTCTTTGGAAGATGATTTAATGCGTTTGTTTGCGAATCAAGGGGCACTTTCCAAGATGCTTGAGAAATCGTTCGGAGACGATGAGGTGCTCGAACATGGTACTCTTGATTGGTCGATTCAAAATGCTCAGAAAAAAGTAGAACAGCAGAATTATTCGATTCGTAAGCGACTTCTTCAATACGATGATGTGCTCAACCGCCAGCGTGAAATTGTTTACTCGATTCGTAATGATGTTCTTTTGGATGAGGATCCTGGTAAGATTTTATTAGAATTGGTTGAAGAGGAAGTAAGTGAGAGGTTGGCGACCATTCCAGAGTCTGAGTTCAAGGCATCTAAACTTTCTGATATGCCGGAGTTTGAATCCTTTGTGGCTTCCTGGGTAAATGTAACCTTTCCCCTCAACCTGATCGCTGAAGAATTTGTTGGGCTGGGGGAAGAGGGCACTCAAAATTTAATTATCGAGAAAATTAACCAAGCCTATGAAGGGAAGAGAAAACTGGAAAACCCTGAACAGATTCAAAGCTTGGAAAGATATGTAGTGGTCAACTCAGTAGATGTGCACTGGCAGGATCATCTTACGGAGATGGAAGAGTTGCGTCGCAGTGTCGGATTGCGTGGTTACGGACAAAAAGATCCTTTGAGTGAATATAAAAGTGAAGCCTTTCGTGCCTTTGAGGAAATGATGGGGGCAATGCGCTCTGAGGTTTGTACTGGAATGTTTCGTGCGGCTACCAACCTGGCCGCTTTTGAAAATATGCTCAATACCTTGAGTAAGTCTGCCAAATCAACCGGTCCAGACACCGGAGGTGCAGCTGGTTTTGATCGTTTTTCCGGACCTTCCTCGCCTGCCCCGCAGGCGGATCAACCTTCTGCACCTGCAGTAGCTGTTCCCGTTGTCCGGGAAGAACCCAAGGTGGGAAGGAATGACCCTTGCCCTTGCGGAAGTGGGAAAAAATTCAAAAAGTGCTGTG
>JAYQBP010000109.1:0-4525 GCA_038137385.1 Opitutales bacterium
ATTTCAAAAGTTGGATGCTACTACGTTAGGAGAGAATTAGAGAAAGCCAAATAATTTAGTTCCAAAAATCTGTCAGGGTTTCGTTATATACCAGAGCGTCTTAACACCCCAGTACTACCCCTAAAAAACTAATCCAGCCCTACCCTATTTCTAGCATTAGTTGGGTGTCTATTTTATTTAAGATTATGAACATCAGATACTTATCTTATATGCAAACAGAACAATATGTTGACAACATAAGCAAATTATGCCCTCCCGAAACAGCAATCTCCACGGCACGTTTGAGCTGTAATTGACCTTTTATCTCACTAAAATCATGAGTAAAACTAATCGCAGTTTCTCCAGATAATGCACCACTTTTCAATGGATCGATCTGGGTATCCCCGTTGAGGAAATCAACGGCTTCTGCCAAGGAACCAACTCCATAGATTTCCAAACCTTCCACAATGGATGCTTCTTGTGCCGACTCATGAGGTAAGACCACTCCTCGCAATCCTTCTTGCTTTGCCAATACAGCCATAGAAATAGCCCCGCGAACGGGACGAAGTTTACCGGAAAGCCCTAATTCACCAGCGAAAAGAAAGTCGGACATGAATTGAGGGTTCAACTGCTTGGTCGAAGCCAAAAGGCATAATGCAACGGGCAGATCAAACAAACTCCCCTCTTTCTTCAGGTCGGCTGGTGCCAAGTTGATGGTCACTCGAGTTCTGGGTAATTTAAAGCCACTGGTGACCAAACTGGATTGCACACGATCCAAGGATTCCTTGACCACGGCATCTGGTAGTCCGACTAAAACGATTCGAGGATCTCCTCGCTCCCCACTGTTGGCCTCAATCGCTACCGGGATCGCAGAAATACCAATGAGTGTGGAAGAGTGTGTCGATGAAAGCATCAAAAAATAAGTTCACTGCCTCGTTTTAATCAAACCGGAGATCTCCCGGAAATTTGGATGAATTGATGATTCCAAGTTTTGAAAAAGAAAAGTTTCCAATGGAAGGACTTCAGCTCCATGGCTTCGCAATTGTTGTAGGCAATCTTCCCCATCCTTTTTACGTCTGGATCCAACACAATCCGAAATTACAGTGACCCGGATGTTTTTTCTCAATGCGTCGATTGCCGTGAGAAAAACACAAATAGATGTCTCGATTCCAGTTATAATTAATTTTTCTGTTTTTAAATCACTAATTTCCTTGCAGAAACCAGAACAAAGAAAGGCGGAAAATGAATCCTTGGTTATCGTTTTATACCTGTTTACATGATTCAATAATTCAGGTACGGATTGGCCAAGTTTTTCAGGTACCTGCTCCGTAACAATTATGGGAGTTTTTAAAATCTCGGCCGTACGAAGTAAAATAGAGGTAGAATCGACAATCGAAGTTGCATGATCGATCGAAGAAAGCAGTCGCGGTTGCAAGTCCATCGCAAGAACAACAGCTTGGCTATTCTGACTATGATTTGTGTGATTGCCTCCTGTCGTCATTGATATATGAAAACATACATTAAATCATCGAGGTAACAAGTATAAGCATGCACAAAGGATCCAAGATTAAATTTCGATTAAACAACTTTGTTTATTTCTTTTTACTGATGACTCTTTTTTCAGCACTGAGCTGCTCAAGAAACGGTTATGACCCCGAAAAGATCACTCACCGACCAAGAATCTTTCTGGATGGTGGATCCCCCGTCCCGATATTGGATGAATACGACATCACCGGGATTAAGCTAGGCAGTTTCAGTGATATTTTCAGTAATGACCCGGATAAGAGAATTTTTGGTGTTTGGGTTGGTGTAGACCGAAGATCCGCCATGACCCTCCAAAAAGAAACATCCCGAAACATTGGCAGAAACTTGACCTTTGTCGTAAATGGTATGGTCGTTGCATTTCACCCTATTGAATCCACGATCACCAATGGATTCATCCCCTTTATTTTCACTCAGCAAAGAGAGCAAGAAGATGTGTATACCTTTTTCAGTTTATTGGAAAAATCCATCCAGCACATAAAGCTAGAATTTCAAAATCAGCAAAATTAATTCATGGCATTTTGGATTAGAAAACACTCCGCCCTGTTAAGTGTCCTAATCGTACTTTTATTTATCAGAAGTTCTTGCCTGGGTGAATTTTCGCTATCGTGGCCCACCCCGAACCCATCTTTCGTTCAAGGACTGGGATACCATACATTTTTACAAAAAACGGGACCCGATAAAGCCTTCAAATCAGGAGCCTTCGGATGCGTAAGAAACAATGGGCATAAGTTTCATGAAGGAGTCGATCTATTTCCGGTTAAAAAAAACTCCAGAGGCTATGCGGAAGACACCATTTTTTCGGCGATGGAAGGGAAAGTGGTTCATATTAACCACTCCTCCCAGAAAAGTGCATACGGGAAATATATAGTTTTGGAGCATGAAAACCTCTCCCCTGTTCTCTACTCTCTTTATGCTCATCTGGAAGAAATTTCTGGCAATCTATCCATAGGTAACAAGGTAATTACCGCTCAAGTCTTGGGAAAGATGGGGAATACCGCATCTTTCCACATACCCTTAAACCGCTCTCATCTTCACTTTGAAATTGGGATCCGCCTGAGTGACCGTTTTGATACTTGGTATAACCGTCAACGATTCTCCACCAAAAATAAACACGGCAATTTTAATGGCTTCAATTTAGTGGGTTTGGATCCCCTGAGCTTTTACGCAGAATTTCAAAAGAAAAGCTTTAAGGAACCGATCGAATATCTGAACCGAATGCCCACAGTAGTCAAAGTTCAAGTGTCTCAACGGGGAGTCCCATTTCTTGTGAATCAAAATCCAAGTTTATACAAATCTAGCATGCCCCAGGATTCGATCCAATCCTGGGTTTGCTCATTCGGACCATTCGGTATTCCATTAAGACTGGAGCCATCTGCCCAACCAATGAAGGAACCTATCCGGGTGGTTAGTTATGATGAAAATGCGGATTCTAAAACATGCCGAAAACTCATCGAGCGACGAAATGGACGGCTTTATCCATCTGAACAGTTAAATATTTACTTGGAGCTTCTATTTCTTGACTAAAACAACTCGGTCGCATCTGAGGTTTGCCTGCTTTGTGTCCTCACATGGATTGGGTCATGCGACCCGATTGGTAGGCGTTATCCAACAGTTATGCAAAAGTTTTAGTCATATTGACATCTTACTCTTTGGACAAACACCCGATTGGTTTTGGTCATCCAATTTGCCGCATAATTGTAAATACAGACAAATCCATGCAATGACTGACATTGGGCTGGTTCAAGATGGGCCTTTCCATCACGATATTAAAAAGACCCAGTCTCTCTTGTTGGAATTTCTTCGTTTCCGGGAAGATTCATTAGTTGGTATTCTTCAAGCAATCGATGAATTTAAGCCTATATTTATCTTAAGTGACATCTCGCCGCTAGGAGTCTGGGTCGGTCATCGTTTGCAAATTCCCAACATCCTCTTAGAGAATTTTACATGGGATTGGATCTACCAAGAATACTTGGAAGAAGACACTCAATTCGAAAAAATTATTGAGCAATTAATCGATATTTACCAAATGCCTGACCTTCGCCTTCAGTCGACACCTGTTTGTGATAGGAGGGATGGATGTGTCCAGCTTGAACCAATCTTTCGAGAACCCACTTTGGAAGACAAAGAAATTCACACTAGGTTAGGTTTAGAGCCTGACGAAAAGTATGTTTTGCTTACAACTGGTGGGATTGCAATGCCCCAAGCCTTGGAAAATATATCTTGCCCTGATTTTCATGTGGTTGTTCCTGGTGACTATCCTAAAGTCGAAAAGTTTAATCGATTCATTTGTATACCGATGAATGCGGGGATGCCTTTCCCGGATTTAGTTGCCTCGTCTTGTTGTGTCGTTGGCAAAGCAGGATACGGAACGATTGCCGAATGCTGGGGCACGGGCATTCCTTTCTTAGGGGTGTTTCGAGAGTCATTTCGTGAATCGAGCGTGCTACTAGAATTTTGTCTTGATAACCTGCACTTTCAGGAGATCAATCTCGATAGTTTCCTTCATCATTCTTGGCAAAGTTTGCTCAAAGAATTTTTAAATCAAAAAACGGACTACAAGAACCGATCAAACGGGGCAATCCAAGCTACAGCGGAGATCATTCATTTCATAGGTGATCCTGAGGATTAAAATAAGATGAAAAGCTTTGTATCTCCAGTAGCATTTAGATTCTCAAGCCATTTAGCTGCATTTTTTTTAACTGTATGGATCATTTGGTGGCTTGCCCAAGTCGATCTATCCTCATTTTTTCAAATCAAAAAAACCGAAACCCAATCTTTATCTTTCATCTGGAATCATCCTGAAGAAGTCATGATGCCAGAAAAAAAAGGAGACCAGTATGCAGAAGCAAACCCAAGTGTACCCGAGAATATTCCTGAAAAAACCCACTTAATTTCTTCTCGCAATCAACAGGCTGCCCAACTGGAAAAAGTAAAAAATTTAGATCATAGCCCCCTGCTCCCCCAAAGCACTGGTGAGTCAGATAATCTCAAAGTGGTTCAA
>JAYQBP010000110.1:0-4475 GCA_038137385.1 Opitutales bacterium
TGAAGCGGGGTTCCCTGATTTACCCATCCCATCTTCGCCGTAAAGGACTGGAAGGTGAGGTGAAACTTCTGGTGCAGATTAATGAACAGGGACAGGTCAAGGTTCTGGAAACAGTATCCTCCACTCACCCTGATTTTATTGAAGCTTCGCGTAAGGCAGCTGAAGGCTCGGTCTATGAACCTCCCACCCGCAACGGTAAACCGGTGAAGGTGGAATTCTATCTGCCCGTAAGGTTTTCCATGCTCAAATGAAATCAACCTTCTTTTATCTCGGTCTTCTATTTGCCTCTCTCAATGGGTTAATCTCCCGGGCACCCACCCCCGAACTAACACAGAGCTTCTGGAACGATCCCGCATTTGTCCGGGCGTTTATGGGAGATTACGGTTTTCGTAGTGAGGTGGAACCACGAATCGACAAGGCGGAACAGTTCATTCTCAGAGAGGTAGTTGCCAAAGCGGAAAATCAGATGGAACAGGCCATTGCTTATCTTGAGAAAAAAACCGATGAAAAAACCAGTGCTGCCCTAGATTTCGCATTAGGCACGATGTACTACCAATTGGGCCGTCTAACCCCATCGGAAAAGACCTATGAAAAGGCTCTCAATAAATTCCCTTCTTTTTTGCGGGCCCGAAAAAACCTTGGCTTCGTGCAACTGAGTCTGGGCAAACTGGATATGGCTTCCCAAAATCTTGCCAAAGCGATCAGCCTAGGACAAGCAGACGGCATATCGTACATCGCACTGGGATACTGTCATCTATCCCTTGGCCGGGTGGTATCCGCTGAAAATGCTTACCGTATGGCTATCTTGCTCCACCCCGAAAGCAAGGATGCAAGAAACGGTTTGGTTAACTGCCTCATATCCACTAATCGTTTCGCGGAAGCCCTCGCCCTGTTGGATGAGTTGCTGGAAACCAAGCCCAACGATCTTTTTTGCCATAAGGCAAGGGCCTCTGCCCTGCAGGGACTAGGCAAAGAAGCGGAGGCAGCTGTCGCCTTGGAAACACTCAAGAGGATGAACCAGTTGGATGCGGCAGGCACTCTATCCTTAGGAGATATCTATCACAACCTCGGCCTTCACGACCTTTCCCTCGCCTCTTACCAGAATGCACTATCCAAAAAGGAAAAGCTTAGCCTCAATCGTTATGCCCGGGCGGCCAAAGTGTTAATTAAAAGGGGTTCGTATGGGGCGGGCTTCAAATACCTTGAGGAAATTGAGAAAATCTTCGGGAAAGGATTTTCCGAAAGTGATGAACGGACTATCCGGATGCTGCAAGCGGAGGTGCGTATCGCCACCGGAAAGAACAAAGAGGCGACTCTCATTATCGAAGAAGTCATCCAAAAACACCCCCTCGATGGCGAGGCCCTTCTCCTATCTGCACGATTAGCTAGAGAGGAATTAGACTATTCTCGGGCAGCCCTACGCTTCGAACGAGCTGCTAAATTACCTGAATTTGAAGTCGAAGCATTAATCGAGCACGCCCGCATGCTTGTAGGAACCAAGAAATACCAAAAGGCTGCCGACTTGCTGGAGCGTGCCCAATCGCTCGATCCACAGCCCCGGGTGGCTCGATATCTAAAAGCGATTAACAACCTGAATTTGAGTGCCCGAAAAAGCATTTAAGATCGCATTAAAGTTTCTTGTACATATCAACGCATCATGATACGTTGATATGAATTATGAGCACAGGTCGGTCCATCAAGCAGCGTTTCGAGCAGGGAAAACCCCTGTTTTCCGTGGAGTTTTTCCCTCCCAAGGATGATGCGGGAGGTAAAAGAATGTTAGAGACCGCGTCTCAGATACAACCCCACAACCCGGATTTCGTTTCCATAACCTACGGGGCGGGGGGAGGAACCCGGGCGACCACGATGCGTTATGCCCGCCTTCTAAAGGAGGAGCATGGTTTTGAAGTGATGCCCCACCTGACCTGCGTGGGGCATACCCGGGAAGAACTGCTGGAAATCCTTGAAGAATTTGCGGAAGCGGGCTTTCGTAATGTTATGGCCTTACGGGGTGATCCGCCAAAAGGCGAGACCACTTTCAAGCCTGTGCCGGGAGGGTTGTCCTTTGGGTCTGACCTCGTTTCCTTGATCCGGGAGAACTTTCCCGACTTTGGAATCGGAGTAGGCGGTTACCCAGAAAAGCACCCAGAAGCAAGTGATGCGGATAGTGATCTGGAACATTTGAAGATTAAGGTGGACGCAGGGGCCGATTTTATTACTACCCAGTTGTTTTTCGACAACAAGGTCTACTTCAACTTTGTTAACCGTTGCCGAGCCAGAGGCATCGAAATACCCGTACTCCCTGGCCTACTCCCGGTTCTATCGATTGGACAGGTCCGCCGTTTTTGCACCATGTGTGAGGCAGGTCTACCAGTAGCTCTTGAGCATGGACTGGAAAGTGCCCCAGAAGACGAGCAACCTATGATCGGGGCTGACTGGGCCTTGGAGCAGACCAAATCCCTGCTGACCAGTGGGGCTCCGGGGTACCACCTCTACGCCCTGAACAAATCAGCCAGCACCCTCCGAATTCTCGAAGGTTTGCAGGCGAGCGATTGATTTCAAATTCCTGCCACCTCTTCGATGGAGGCCTCGGTTTTTAGACGGTCGAGAAAGGCGTCAAAGACCTTGTCCTTCTTTCGTTCGGTCAGATACTCGATTACCTTTTCCTTAATCTCCTCAAAGGGCGTAACCTTGGGCGGAATTCTTTCGTGTAATTGAATAAGGTGCCACCCAAACTGAGTCTTAACCGGTTCACTCAATTCACCTGGTTTCATAGCATAGGCGGCCTTTTCAAACTCGGGAACCATACGACCCTTGCCAAAAGTACCGAGGTTTCCGTCATTTCCTTTATCATCCGAATCGGCCCGAACCACCTCGGTGAAGTCCTCGCCTTTCTCAAGCCGCTGACGAACCAGCTTCACCTCCTCAAGGGCCTGATTAAGTTCGTCTTCGGTCTTCCCCATCTTCAAGAAGTGGGAAGCGGCGAGAAGCTCCTCCGTGCGGAAAAGTTCCGGTCGCTCCTCATAATATTTTAGGGCATCTGTTTCCGAGACCTCATCGCACTGCGATTCTTCATCAAGTAATTGATTGAATTTAATCTGATCAGAAAGTTCCCGCTTTAAATCATCATGGTTCCGAATCATTGGGTTATTGATCTTCTCGAATGCCTTCTTGCCCCCGTTCTGCTTCATCCACTGCTTCATTCTTTTTTGGAGCTCCACGGTATCCACTTTATATTTCCGCCTCCTACTTTCCTGAGCCATCAGTGCCTGATCGATCAGCCGGTCCTTGGCCAAATCGAGGGCGGACATCATGATGATTTCTCTTGGTTTTCCCGGCATGCCCCGGGCAACATTTTCAAAAAGAGCTTCCGCCTGGCGCTCGATTGCCCAGTCAGGAATGACTTGATCATTAATCTTGATAGACATCCATTACCCCTACCTTTTTCCATGTAAGCTGCCAAGATCAACCGAGCATAAAGCAATTCTCAAAATCGTCTCAATTCAATTGACCTATCGACCTCTCAAAGACATAAAAGAGATCTTAGAACGCAATGAACAAACCTGACCGTGCAACATGGGAGAATTTCTCCGACTTCCTCATTTCTCAAGGTTTGCGCATGACTGGTCAACGTAAGGCAGTCTTCGATGCCCTATTTCGCCAATCCGGTCATTTTACCGCGGATCAATTACTTCAGGATGCCCGAAAAATGGACGAAACGGTCTCCCGGGCAACGGTCTATCGTTGCCTCCCACTTTTAGTGGACAGTGGCACGGTTAGAAAGATTGATGTGGGGCAAGACAATAAATTTTATGCCCTTAACGAATCGAGTGCCACATTCAAGGCTCAGGTCATCTGTTCAGACTGCGACCGGATATTCGATGTCGATGCCCCTTTTATGGAATGGTATGGTAGGACTGTTTCCGAAAAGCTCGGACTCGAAGTCAATGACCAGCGCCTTCAGGTTCATGCAAGCTGCCCAACTTATGCAGATAAGGGAACCTGTTCCAAAACGAGCTAAGCTTTCAACTCATGGCCACGATCTCCACTCCTTCCCTCCAAGTCTTTCGACGTTCCGAATCACCTGTCCAACTCACCGGTGACCAGCAGGAAATCATCCGTATAAAAAAAGAAAAGAATGCGGTTTTACTTTGCCACAACTACCAAATCGATCCCATTCAGCAAGTGGCCGACTATGTGGGCGACTCCCTCGGTCTAGCTCGACAGGCCGCGGAAACCGATGCGGAAATTATTGTTTTCTGCGGAGTTCACTTTATGGCGGAAACCGCCAAGATCCTCAACCCATCGAAAACGGTTCTCTTGCCCGATCTTGAAGCGGGTTGCTCCCTTTCCGACTCCTGCCCCGCCGATCAGTTGGCGAAATACAGGGAGGAAAACCCAGACTTGTATGTTGTGGCCTATGTGAATTGCTCGGCTGCAGTGAAAGGCTTAAGCGATGTGATTTGCACCAGTGG
>JAYQBP010000111.1:0-4371 GCA_038137385.1 Opitutales bacterium
ACGCTGCTGTGTGAGAGTAAGTTGTTGCCAGTCTTGCGACCCGCGTCTTCCTAACGGAGGACGCGGGTCTTTTTATTTTATTTTTTTAATTCTAATCTATAATTCTACACTTAATGGGTAACCTAAAAAAGAAGCGTCGCTTGAAGATGAATAAGCACAAGCGGCGCAAACGTACGAGAGCCAATCGTCACAAAAAACGTGACTGGTAATTGTTTGGGGTTTTCATATCTCAAAACTTGTTAATCGTCTATTTTACATTAGTTTGTTGATAGATGAGCCCCGTAGCTGTTTTAACTCCCCGTGCAGACTCTGCCCACTTTTTAGACTTATTTGAAGGTCGTCTCAAAGATTGCCTTGCTGATCTAGACTCCGAAGTACAAACCTATGCGGTTAAAGCAGCCCTTGCGGGCGGTAAAAGAATTCGCCCACTTCTTGTTTATCTATTCTCTGGTTGTAATCGAGAGGTTTCTGACTCTGTTTTAAATGCATCGGTCATCTTGGAACTTGTTCATTTAGCAACTTTGATCCATGATGACATTTTAGACGGGGCAGAGATAAGGAGGAAGCTTCCGTCGATGCATCAAGAGATTGGTTCGCATGCGGCCCTTCTTCTAGGTGATGCTCTTTTTGGTTATGCACTAGAACTTGCATCCCGCTTTCCCACTACCAAGATTTGTTCAATTGTTGCAGAAGCAACTCGTAAAACCTGTTCCGGTGAGATTCGTCAAACCTTTTCAAGGGGGCGAACAAACTTATCCATTGAAGAATATAAGGGTTTTATCAATGACAAAACCGGTGAACTTTTCAAGGCTTCCTGCGAGATAGGGGCATACCTATCTGGTGCAAATGATTCATTTATCCGTAAGGCTGGAGAATTTGGACTTTCTTTGGGTATTAATTATCAAATCTATGATGATTTAGTTGACGCCTTCCAAACACAGGAACGCAGTGATAAGACGATCGGTTCTGATTGGTCGACCGGTAAACTCACCCTACCGATGATATTGCTTTATCAAGCAGCATCCGCTTCCGAGATTACAGATTTAGACGATCTTTTGTTTTGTAAAGATTCCCAAAATGCATCCGATTTTACCCGCTTTAGACTCGTTGGGTTAGTTGAAAAATATGAAATTCTTCCCCAGTGTATCCATTACCTTGATGAAAGTTTTAAGCGAACTAAATCCATGGTCGATGAGATTACTGACACGGATATAAGGTCTCAATTAAATCAATTCCTCAATAATTTTACTGGTAAGTTTGCTCAAGTTTCATCCTTGAAAACAAGTAATTTCCTTGCTGTTTAAACCATTTTCTTCTAGCCTAAATCTCATGGGTAAGACCTATGAAGATTCGATTTCCAGCACGGCAGCGGACGATCAATTATCTGATGATATAAATGATGTCTTCACTCTCGTACAGCGTGCAAAAAAAGGAGACTTATCTGCATTTGATTCTTTAATTATACGCTACAGGCAGCGCTTGTATTCCGTGATCTACAATATGACCATGAATACGGAGGATGCGGCGGACTTAACCCAAGAATCTTTCGTCAAAGCATTTCGCTCACTCGCCAAGTTTAGAGAAAAGTCTTCCTTTTATACATGGTTGTACAGGATCGGTGTGAATCTTACTTTGACTCACCTTAAAAAAAGGAAAATCCGTCAGTTTTTCAGTTTCGATCAGGCCAGTGAAGATGGGGGAATATCCAAGGACTTGGAAGCGGTTTCCTCCACCTCTTCAACCTCTGTAAAGAAAGCTCTCAATAATGAATTACATGAAAAATTGAACGAAGCTTTGTCGAGATTGTCTGATAAACATAGAACAATTGTGGTTTTATTTGAGATTGATGGACTCGGACATAGGGAAATTGCTAAAATTATGAACTGTACAGAAGGTACAGTCCGGTCTCGTTTATTTTACGCAAAGCAACAATTACAATCTTACCTTTCGGAATATATAAATTAGAACTTTTTTTACAATGAAGGATAAACCTACCATCGAAGACCTTTTCCAATCCAAAAAACTGGATGTTCCCAGTGATGAGTTTTGGAGCGATTTTCAAGACCGTGTCAAAGGACAGACTATGGCATCACTAAGTCAAAGGAATCGGGTTGCCAAAGTTCGCAAAGCAGGTCTGTACTCGGTCGTTCCAGTGGTTGCATTACTTTTAACAAGCTGGAATTTTCTAAACCAAGAATTTTCACGCAACTCGGCCGATTCTAATTTACAGGTTCAAGCCCAATCCCCCGTTCCATCTGCAAACAATATTTTAGCCTCCATCCAACAAGACGAGTTTATCGAAAAGCAGGGTGCTGTACAATTGGCTCGTTTAGAATCATTCGATTCTTTTGCCAATGCTCAGATCTTTGTCGCAGGTGTGAAAAACAATTTTAATCACACCGAACTTCATGTTTCTGGAAACCAAGCAGAAAACCAACGGTTCACTTTCTAGCTAGATGCAACGGCTTGTTATTTCAAGCATTGGGTTATTGTTGCTCGTTACCTTTGGGTTATCAGGTTCTCCTATCCTGCATTCTTCTCTTTCTACGCAAGACAGGATAAGGGATATTTACGCGAATTCCCAAAATTGCATCGTCCGCGTTAAAGCTATCCGTAAGGAGAGTTCCGCTGATAAAACAAATCGTGTTCTCAAAATGGGTAGCGGTTTTTTTATCAGCAAAGATGGTCATGTTCTAACCACCGGGCTGCTGCGCAATGCTGATCAAGTTTGGATTGAACATGAGCAATCCTTTTATTTAGCCCAATTAATCGGTCATGATTATCTATGCAATGTATCTATGCTCAAGGTCATTGATGCAAATAAGGAGTTTCCATTTTTATCGGTTTCTGATCGAGCTGAAGACCTTATTCCGGGATCTTTTCTCGTCGGTTTAACTTGTGCCCTCGAATTTAAAGTCGGTCCCACCATTGGATTATTTCAGAGTGAGGAAATTTCATTTGGTGCGAATCTTTTCCCTACGAAGATGATACGGTCGAGTGTGCCATTAGGGCCTGGAGAGATCGGTGCTCCGATATTTGATTTAAATGGAAGGTTTGTTGGAATTGCCCACGCCGCTCTTTCTGATTTAGGTTCCTCTTTTATTCTTCCAGCCGACGCTTGTCTGCGCATCCGAGATGGTTTGTTGCTTTCAGGTAAGTTGGACTATGGTTGGTTCGGGGTGACCGTTTCTCGTAAGCTCAATGAATCCAACTCTTTTGATATTGTCGTGGAAGAAACTGTTGATGGTTCACCAGCATCTAAATCCGCTTTAAAAAAAGGAGATATTATTTCCAAGATTGGATCTGTAAAAGTTATAAACCGTGGAGATTTGGCTCACGCTTCTTTTTTTGCCAAGCCAGGTACGGTGGTTGATTTTGTTGTTCGTAGAGATCAAAAATTCATCACGGTTCCGATCAAAGTAGAAAAAAGGTCTGTGCTTATAAAAGACGAAGAATCTCAAATCGCAGAAGTCGATGGAGCGATTCCAGAGGAAGTAAATGCCCATACCGAAAACCCTCGGTCTCCTTGATCTCTTAGTTTATTAAATTTTACCAGGAGTTCTCGACTTCGGTTACTTGTTCATTTAAGCGGTATTCATATGTCTTCTTTTGATCATTCTAATATATTTCCGTGCAATCCTTTTCGAGATACTCGTTGGAAAAAAATAGAAGGCTTGGAAGATTGCATTGAGGAATCATCCTTTTGCGACGAACCTGTTTTAAAAGTTCAACCTAAGGCTTTGGAAAAGTTAGCTGAGGTTGCATTTCATGACATTTCACATTTCCTCAGATCTGGTCACCTGGAGCAATTGCAGGCTATTTTAAGTGACCCCGATGCTTCTGCTAATGATCGTTTTGTTGCCCTGGATCTTTTGAGAAATTCACAAATTGCAGCCGAGGGAATCCTACCTATGTGTCAAGATACAGGCACGGCAATTATTATGGCCAAAAAAGGAAGGGGAGTATGGACTCCTGGGCAAGACGAGAGTGCCTTATCCCTAGGCATTGAGAAAACCTATGCTTCAGACAACCTAAGGTTTTCTCAGCTTGCTCCACTGGCCATGTTTGAAGAAAAAAATACTAAATCTAATCTACCCGCTCAGATCGATTTATACCAGACAGATGGCAATGAGTATCATTTTCTTTTCATGGCCAAAGGTGGCGGTTCTGCCAATAAAACTTTTTTACATCAAGGGACGCCTTCCTTACTCAAAGAGGAATTACTTCTTGAGTATCTAGATGAGCGGATTGCTGCCCTTGGTACAGCCGCCTGTCCTCCCTATCATTTAGCTGTGGTGATAGGAGGAACTTCTGCCGAAGCAAATTTAAAAACCGTCAAGTTGGCCAGTGCTCGTTACTTGGATGGGTTAC
>JAYQBP010000112.1:0-4337 GCA_038137385.1 Opitutales bacterium
TCAAGTCTAAATGTGATGAGTATTCATTCCCAACTTTGGAAGAAATGAACGAACGTAAGCAGGGAGAATTTTTTACCCGATTGGAAGACGCCCTCTCCGCAAGCGAGTTATCCGACTATCGACAGGCGATTCAAAAGTTTCTTGAAGAAAGCGGAAAAGACTCCATCGATGTAGCCGCAGCCCTCGCCTACTTAGACGCAGGTAAAAAACCTTTATTTTACGACGAAATGCCCACCGCACCCAAACGGGCGAAACGGGAAAGACGGGAGCGTAATGGTGATCGGGAAGATCGCTATGTCAGCAACGACGACCTGCAAAGCTACCGGGTGGAAGTTGGGGAATACCACGGTGCGGAAAAACGCGACCTCGTCGGGGCCATTGCCAATGAAATCGGACTGGACCCCAAATTCATCGGCAAAATCCGGATGTTCAAGGATCACTCCTTTATCGATCTGCCAAAGGATATGCCCAAAGAAGTTTTTGAAGCCCTCAAGCAAGTCTGGGTGCAGGGCCACCAACTCAACCTTTCGATCGACCGCGGTCGTCCGCGTCCCGGAGGTAAGGGAGGCAAGTTCGGCGGTAAAGGCGGAGGAGGATTCCGTAAGGGAGGAGGGTTTCGAAAAGGAGAAGGCCGACCCGGTTCAAACGGGGGATTTAAGGGTGGTGGCCGTTTTGGCAAAAAGCCATCCGGCAAATTCAGGAAATAATCATCAGGCAAAATCAATTGCCCACTGAACCAGAAAACCAATCAGCGAGGTCATCAGCCAAAAGTTTGGTGCACTTCCTAACCCCTTGTTGGTTTAAATGGTAGACAGTGTCGTAAAGATCATGCTTTTTAAACATGTAGTTATCAGGGCGTCCTAAAACGACCACACCCAAATCCCTCCAAAACTCAATTATATTCTCTATCTTTTTTTGAACCAAAGGATGGGCATGGGCATCCTGGAAAGCGACATTAGGCCAGCTTACAATAAAACTGATCTTTTTTTGTCTGCAAAACTTCACAAAATCTGAAAAGATATCATCAACATCGGTTGTAATTTTAAAGCTCGAATTCGGATCAAAGAAATCGTATCCCATTTCTGAGTCGTTGATTTTAACACCCAAGTTAGACCTAACATTCCCCATGCTATCAATTGCCCAACTACATCTATAAAGATCGGTATCAACAAAGGGGTTGTAAGCTGTTTGTACTCCTTCCCAGCAAAGGGACACTGGAATTGATAGGCATAACCTAGTTCGATCGTAAATGGGCAGCTCCCTCATAAACTCATTTTGAGTACTTGTAAGCAAATTCAAGTATGTAAGATTAACGGTTCCACTTCGGGTAAAAAGATACTGATGATACTCCCACCTCATAATTACAGAATCACCCGAATGAAGATGTGGTTTTAGCAAATGTAAAATGAGCTCTGGACCAAAACCAGCCGCACAGCCAAAGTTTAACACCCTTCTTCCGGTGAGTTCACCAAGCAATTGGCTATCTATCCCAAAAAGAACATTTGAACCTCCAACAACGACTGTCTTAGGAGTGGATGCAAATGACCTAGCCGAACTTAACTTTGCATCAATTATTGACTGAGAGAAGACTGCATTGGGAACCGGTTTATCCTCGATGAATTTGAGCAATGCAAAAAAACCCAAACATGCGATAAGCAAACCTCCCAAGAATGTAATAATTACTCTGATCAAAACCGAAAGTAGATGAATTCTAGATTTATCTGCTCGAAAGATGACTTGATTCCGAAAAATAACAAAATGCCGCAAATAAACAGAACAGGAAGTGTTGGTTGCTTTCGCTTCGATACTTCGAAATTTTCATACTTCAATAAATTACAACTATTTGGTGCAAACCAAACGAAGAGTATTAAAAATCCCAGGACGGGCACTAAATGCAACTCTGCTATGCGGTTGGGGAAGAGCCCTTCAAATCTTACACAGCTTAGATTTCCATCAAGACCCAATGACCTCGGCAAATCAAAACCATTTATACCGATCATCGAAGAGGTCATTTCCCATGCAGTAGACAAGTTCTGACACCTAAAATAAATCCACGATATAGTGACCACCAAAAATACAGTCAGACGAGACGACCATACAAGAAGAATGGATTTTGGTCTAGAAAACCGGCTGCCAGTCGCCCGGAAAAGATGATTGAATCCGATCAAAATACCATGAAAAATTCCCCAAGCCACAAAAGTCCATGCAGCTCCGTGCCATAATCCTCCAAGTGCCATAACTAATAACACATTTGTAATACCTCTGCTGACTCCACTACGATTTCCTCCCAACGGCTTGTAGAGATAATCTCTTAAAAATTCAGACAGGGTAATATGCCACCTTCTCCAGAAATCAATCAGGCTAGTCGCTTTGTATGGAGAATTAAAATTTATGGGAAGTGAAAGGCCAAAGAGCAGACCCATTCCGATGGCCATATCAGAATAAGCGGAAAAATCGAAATAGATTTGCATTCCAAAGGATAGCCCTCCAATCCAAGCTTCAGTGAAAGAAAGAATTGTCCCACTATGGGCTGCATCAAAGATGCTTTCGGTAAGGGGTCTTACTCCATCCGCAAAGTAGGTTTTCTTAAAAAGACCCATCGCAAAAAGGCATAGTCCGCACCAAAAATCTTCTCTTCTTAATCGAAAAGTTGCTTTTTCTTTAATTTGGGGAATGAGTTGCTGGCATCTAACGATAGGTCCAGCAATCAATTGTGGGAAAAAGGAGACAAAGAATGCATAGTTTAGGAAGGACGGGGGCTTGATTTCGCCACGCCTTAAGTCAACCAAGTAAGCAACCTGTTGAAATGTAAAAAAGGAAATAGCAAGAGGTAAAGCTAACCCGAAATGAATCTGACTTTCTACAACTCCAAGAAAAAAGTCTGCATACTTGAAAACTCCGAGCACACCGAGATTAAGAGCAATTCCAACCCACATAATGAAAAACCCTAATCGAGAAGCTTTTTCTTTTTGGATTACACGCCCAAGGAGATAATTGACGAGAATTGAACAAATCAGCAAAGGCAAGTGGTGCCACCCATGAAAACCATAAAAGAAAAATGAACAAATCAGGCACCAAAAATAGGAACAGTTCGTAGACCTAAGTTTGGAGCGCAATATCCAAAACCCGCAAAAACAGACAGGAAGAAAATAGAAAAGAAAGGCTTGTTCGTTGAAAAGCATTCCTGGGAAATTTCACAAATTTAACCCTGCCAGTCGAACCATTTCAAAGGTAAATTTCTTGAGGATACAATCGATGAAATGCTTGAGGGGTCTAAGCAAGAAATGTCGAAGACTATGCAATGCAGTTGCCATTTCCTGAAGGCAACTCACTCACCACTTAGAATGAGGTCAATTTGACTCTCACCCTAAGCAGCCTTCCTGATCCAAAAATTACTTGGCGGTGGCCCAGCGAATACCGTCGGTGATCAGGTCAAGAAACTCGTTGGTGGACACAGTCTCATTGTGATGTCCTATAGTAGTGGCGAATACCTTGCCCTTACCGTATTGATTGACCCAGACACAGGGCTGAGGGGCCTCGGGTTTGTGCTTGGGGCCATTGTCTCCATGGGCAAGCACAGTAGTGCTTTCCGCAACCCCCAGTACAAAATAGAGCTCTCCCTTGGGAGTACGCCATTGATCAGGCATATTTTTGACCGCCGGATGGTTTGCATGTTCGGAAACCTTGGTGACATCAAAAGGAACATGCGGACCATGCCCGTGGGAGTGCACACCCATGAGTTGATTCCAACTCTTCTCTAGTGGCTTTTGATCTTTAATAAAAATATGATAGGAGTGCATCGCACAATGCATGGCAATAGCAGGCACTCCTTCTTGATGAACTTTCACAATTGAATCAATGAATGCCTTGTCGTCCTCGCGGGCGAAGCAGTGGTTGTAAAAGACAAAATCATATCCGTCGGCCCACCCGTCTTTACTCAGCTTGGATTTGCTCTCCCGTGGATCCATATCGTACATCACTGTCCACTTAACCGGCATACGCTGGGTGACGCCTTCCATAATAACATTTTGCTGAAAGCCATAATCATGGTGCCCACCTCCGGTTACCAGAAGGCCCTTAAGAGGTTTATCCCCATGATCATCCGCCCAGAGAACGACACGGGAAAGAAGAGAGGTGAAAAGAAGGAAGGAGAATACTTTCATAATTATAAATAGCAGAAGATAGAATTATTGGCCCGTTACCCACTTCACCGCATTGCCCAGCAGGTCGAGGTATTCCTTGGTGGATACCGTGGAATTGTGGTGGCCAATGGTGGTGGAAAAAATACGCCCCTTGCCGTGCTGGTTTACCCAAATGCAGGCCTGTGGCTCAAGCGG
>JAYQBP010000113.1:0-1042 GCA_038137385.1 Opitutales bacterium
CGCCATGGTCGCCCAGGCAAACTCGACCAGTCAAGTGGCTCTGATGCTCCTGCAGCAAGGGTAATTCATGAGAAAGGAAAATATTATGAACGAGAGTTTATCAAATTCCAGTCATCCAATCCTTAACCTTTCGATGCTACACAGGAGGGCAAGACTATGAGTTTAACTTTAGGAGGAAGCGGATCATCAAGCCTGCGAAGCATTAGCTTTTTAAAACAGGCCAAATCGAAAATGGACAAAAGTCTGGAGCGTATATCCAGTGGAAGGAAGATTCTTTCCGGTGCCGATGACCCAGGGGGCTTAGCGGTTGCGATGAAATTACAAAGTCAGATATCCAATACGGATGTAGCAAGAGACCGTGTAGAAAACGCCAAGTCTTTTGTCGACATGCAAGATGCGGCTCTTGAAACAGCGGGTGATATCCTTACTGAAATGATGGAACTTAGATCCAATTGGAAGAACGAAACAGATAAAACTTCTTCCACAGCAGTAAGCTACGCAACTCAATTTCGCGAATATCAGGTCCAATTAGGGCAATTGAAAAACGAAAAGTTTAATGGAGTGAGTTTGTTCAGCACAGAACCTCGAGAAAACATGACGGTATCCACTTCTACAGGTGGAAGTGCGATATCTCTTGGGACACTCGATATCGGCGGTGGGCTTTCTATCTCAAATACAATAAACTTTGGAGATAACACTACCGATGCCGGCTCTGTAGATAACAGTACCCAAGGAGCTGTTTTAGCGGCTGGTGATATTGTAAGTATTGGTCAAGAAGGACAAGATATTGATGCTTTCTTGGATACGGCATTGGATCAAATATCCGGACTTCGTGCCCAGGCAGGGGGCAAATCTAGTGCCCTAGGCTTTGCTAGTGATTACTTATCTAATATGAGTACTAATTTAGAAGCCGCTCACGGTCGCATCATGGATGTGGATATTGCAGAAGAAACCGCCAAATACGCCGCACATTCTATGCAATACGAGGCAGCAGCGGCGGCCGTAGCCCAAGCAAACCTCGCAATGGGGGTAGTTCTCGACC
>JAYQBP010000113.1:1052-4255 GCA_038137385.1 Opitutales bacterium
ACCTGTTAATTAGTTCCATAAATCGTGACTAAGTATCATCAAGATTCTGCAATCTTCCCCTTGCCCACACCTTATGAGTGTGGGCAAGGAAGGGCGCGGAGGGACATGCACACTTATTCCGCCATCGTATGGAGGAAGCCCCCCCTACTCTGCTTGATGAGTCCACCATCGTTTGGCCCCTTCAGTCATGAGTGAGGAGTTCCTAAACTATTCGAGAGAGGAAACCTTATCCGGTTTAATAGGAAATGGTACCGGTCGTGCCTATCTTATACATGGCACAAAGTTTTCTGATCAAAGAAAAGAACTCGAATTTTTATGTAATGAAGTATGCCAGAAAGAGAATTCTGCATTTTGGTCTATTATTGATTCATCGAAAGTAAATTCTGCTCATGATTGGTGCTCTCAATTCGCCCGCAACTTACGCACCAGATCCGGTGCATCTCCAGCTAATTTAGCCCAATTTGCTCTGCAAACCGGAAAGAATGGGAAGTTATATCTAGAACCGAATCAAGAACTGATCGATAGGCCTTCTCAACTAGAAAACCTAGCCTCTTCTTTAACTTCTCAATTTGACCAACTCGTACAGGGTAAGTGTAAACTGCTCTTATGCATTCATGGTCTGGATAGCATGGATGAGGATACACGCACATGGATGGCAACATCCCTGAATCAATCGATGCGGAAATTACCGGTCTTTCAAAATACTCGTTTTCTTTTCACCACAACCCAAAAAGAGGAAGACCTGAAATCTTTCTTTAACCTTTTTGGATTTGAGAAGGTAAGGAGACTGGATGCATCGCCAAGTCATGAACCCATGGCACTGCACACAAATTTTGCAGAAGAGGAACCCATCCACGAGTCTGTCCCAGAAGGTACTACACCGAAAAGATTGATTAATGAGAAATTATCAGGTAAATTAAGAGTTGTTGGCATGGATAAGTCTTCAGAAAAAATAAAAAAATATTTTGAGTCTCTAACAGAGGAGATAAAGCAATTCCTCTTTTTGGCATCTTACCCAACCAGGATAAGCAGGTATACCCTTGAGCATCTTACGGATTCTCGCAATGCCGCCCTTTGTTACAACTGGTTAAAGCGAGAAAAAAGTCTGATTTCCACCCATAATTCTGGCGATTTGCAACTCAGGCCTGAAATCCGGGAATGTGCCCTAAATATGCACAAAGAATCCGACCCGCAGAATTCTGCAACTTGGGCCGAGGTATCATCTGTCCTCAACTTATTCCTAGAAAAATTTCCCGTACAATCCCATCACCCCATCGCGATCAACCTGCAAATCTTCGCAAACTTTTCTCAAAATTTACTTCGCAGTCTCTTTAGCACTGACGAACTATCCGACATCGACGATTTTGTTCGTTTCAACTCAGATCTTATCCTAGAAAACGAGACTGGGTTTTGCATGTCTGACGATGCTAAATTAATCACGAGAAGATATATGGAGGTGAGTGGAAAACTCCCCTTGTCGGGCTTGGAAAATCGCGTGCTCGAACTTTGGCAAGATGATTTAAGTAAGTATGCATCCAAGAAATCAAACATGGATGCAGAAAAAAACAATATCACGGATGATATTGAAAAGGCACTTTTGCAAGTTACCCAACTTAAGGATTTAAAGAATAATCTTATGGAGAACTTTAAAAACCCCGGTAGATTAAAGCCTGAAAAAATGCTAACCTTTTCTTCATCCCGTGCATTAATCGTGATTGGAGTTGGTACAATTGCTGCCAGTTTACTTTCCGAGAACATTGGTTCCTACCATGCCGCATGTGGACTCGCACTGACCTTACTGGGGTTCTTCTGGCCAAATGTGGAGTTTAAACCAGCAGAGGCGGTTCTAAATGGAGCGAACTCATCTTTAGCGATAGAGACACAACAGCGTTCTTTGAATCACCGGATTACTTCTTTGTGCAACCGGGTGGAGGTCATGAAAAGAAACCTAGATGATGTGGATAAACAACTTGATAAACTTGGAGACTCCCCTCCAACCACTTACCTGGAACAAATTGCTGACCAGGAAGATTCCTAGTTATTTCACATTCTCGGTACGCCGAATGTGGCGAGGCCTTGAATGTGCATGCCTCACAAAGCAAAAGATTTTATTTTATTATTCTCCTTTTGGTTTGAGATTTCTAGTATCCTAAGAAGCCTCCTTTATGCAAATGTCTTACCATTCCATCCCCATAGGTGCCGGGCAGACTCTTGAAACTCGATATAAGTTCTTTCGGCAGTCACTCCTGTTTTATTCATCACGAGATCGGTCAATTTCTTTGAAAGTTGCTCAGTAAGAGCGGGGTTTAATTCACCGACATTCTTAACCTCAAGATAGGCTACGGGGAGCGAACTATCTCCCCCAAAACTTAGGGATGTATCAGCGGTCAATTCAACCATGCAATAAGCCAATGATTTCCCAATTTCCTCCGACAAAATTCTGGCCCCATTTTGGTGAAGATCTCGCCTTGTGCTTTCATTAATCTTACTTACGGATGTTTTGATCTTTAATAATGGCATAACTTTTAACTATGATTAAATCCGGATCGTTTAAAACTCTATTCTCCAGTGGCATGACTCGTTTATTTCTTTTTCTTTTCCTATTTTTGCAACTGGGGTGCGAAGTGGAGCAGAGTTTCAATAAAAAGATCCGCTCATCCAGTCGGGAAAGTGGAATGGATGAACTAAAGCAACAGAGTGAACAGGCTACCAATACAGTTTTATTCTTACAGGATCCTAACAAATCATACAGCAATGTTAAAAAACGCTGGGTTTTGGCTCAACCACTACACCCTTACACCGACTTAAATCTGACTTCATTGAACAATGAGTAGTGATATTCATCGAATGCCTCCTGAGGATGTTCTCGACCTGCACCATTTCGACCCCAAGGAAGTAGGTCAATTGATTGAGGAATTTATCTGGTCCTGCCGACAAGCAGGAATCAAAAGTGGGGTCATTATACACGGCAAAGGCAGGGGGAATTTAAAAGAGTGGACCCATTCAATTCTTCGGAAAAATAGGTTTGTAAAAAATTTTCATTTGGGAGGTTCAGGCAAGCTTGAAAACTGGGGGCAAACTTCTTTTTCTTTGGCAGATGAGTGATTTTAACCATATTCTATAGTCGATAAAATATTCTTCACCTCCCTCTTTTTTGATCATGAATTCATTCCGTACTTTTTTCTTTTACCTCGCCCTAGTTG
>JAYQBP010000114.1:0-4178 GCA_038137385.1 Opitutales bacterium
TCTGAGACTCTGGAAGATGTGGAACAAGTTACCTTATCTGAAATGGTGGACCGATACCCTTTGGAAAGAGGAGTTGTGGAAATCGTTTGCTATCGCGTGATAGCCGGAGAAGACCCAAAGCATGAAATCCTTTCAGATCAGCTTATCCAAATAGATTTGAACCGTCCGGCTCAACCAAGGTTTGTTGAGGTACAGCAATTAATTTTTCAAAGAAATCGTCTATGAATGCATCTATTACCCATCGTCATGTTATTGTTCGCTTGCTGAACGGACCCATCTACCAAGAAGACCTAGATCTATGGAGCCGGCTGGGGGCAGAGTGGGAGAAGATCAAGGCTCACTTTTACGAAATGGGCATGGATGTTGCCCGCGACGACACCGCAGGTTATGCCTATGTCCGCCAACGAGAGGAGGACTCGAACGAAGATGATAACTGGGAAGATGAGGCATCCGCTCCATTGCCCCGTGTTTTACGGCGCACCCGACTCTCCTACCACCAGACCATTTTTATGGTCCTACTGCGCGAAGAATTGATGCGTTTCGAGCAGAATCAGGAGGAGGGAGATCACCTCTACCGGTCCAGTCTCGATCTAATCGAGTTGATGTCGCCTTACTACCCAGAGCTGCATGACGAAAAGAAAATCCACCGACAGATATCTGGTTTAATTAATAAATTTGAAGAGTGGGGAATCATTAAGAAAGTGCGGGACAAGGACGAGGGTCTCTATCGGGTCGAGCGCATTATCAAGGCCAAGCTCCCCCCCGAAAAATTGACCGAGGTAAAAAACCAAATCAAACGAAGAGCCCCCGAACTGGAAGAGGAAATGGAGGAAGAAGATGCTTGAATCCCAACTTGAATTAGAATTTTCCCCGGACAAGTCGACCGCGGGTTATCGGTTACATGAATTGTCCCTTTTAAACTGGGGAACTTTTCATGAGAAGGTCTACACCATTCGTCCTGATGGTCGAACCTCAATGATTACCGGGCGAAATGGATCGGGTAAGTCAACCCTGGTCGATGCCCTTCTTACCCTTTTGGTTCCCAATCGGGTCCGCAATTACAATGTTGCATCCAGCCAGGCGGGCAGCAGGGAAAGAAATGAGAGGGATTATGTATTGGGTGCTTACTCCGAGATTCATGACTCAGCTACCGGACAGGGACGCAAGGAAACCCTGCGCAAACCCGGTGAGACCTACACCGTCTTATTGGCTCATTTCTTCAACGAAGCCTACCAGTCTGAGGTAACCATTGCCCAAGTTCTTTGGTGCTTGCCTTCCGGTAAGGTGGACAAGGTATACATGGTCGAAAAGAGAAAGCTAACCATTGAGGATGATTTCAATCAACTGGGTGACTCGGACAACCTTCGTCGAATCCTCAAAGAGCGGGGATTCAACATATTCGATTCCTTCACCGCATACCATAAGAAATTCGAATCCATGCTTTTTTTGGATGCAGATCTTGGCACTCGTTCACCGATGTCGATTTTCAATCAGGCGGTGTGCATCAAGGATGTCAAGGACCTCACCCAGTTTATACGCGAACATATGCTTGATGATGGCGGGGCCAAGGAAAAGTTACTAGCCTTGCAGGAACGATTTGACGACTTACGAAGTACCCATCGACGGATTGAAACCGCATCCTATCAGATTGAACAACTCGATGAGATCCATACCGTCCATGACCAATTTTTGGAGGCCCAGAGTCAGCGTTCTATTGCGGACGAAGTTCGATCTGCCATCGAACCCTTTTATGCTCAGGCCGAACTCGAGCGCCGTACGGAGTGGGTCGATGAACTAAGACATCAGGAGGAAGCCGAGAGGGCCCGTCTTAAGACTGCCCGTGTTGATGTCGATCGTTTTCGTGAAAAGCTAAATCATTTGGAGAGAGCCCTTTCCGATAGTGATGAAAACCGACGACTCGAACAGGTGGGTGCGGAGATCGACCGCCTTCGGGATAAGCGAGAAGTGGTGGGCAAGCGTTCTGCAAACTTCGAACGCCATCTGAGTGCTTGGGAAAAGGGGGCTTTTGTCAAACAGGAGGATGACTTTCTGACCCTGCGCAGGGAACTCGATTCTCAACTTCCCCGCATGGAGGGAAAAATTGCCGAATTGGACGAAAAAATAATCGAGGTTTCCTATCAGCTAAAAAGAGCCAATGAGCGGGTGGAGACGCTCGAGGATGAAAGAAATTATCTTTTGGAAGCAAACACCAATGTACCGTTAGACATCGCCCGCCTTCGTTTGTCTCTCGCAACCGCTCTGGATCGAGACTTAGCCGAACTTCCGTTCGTTGGCGAACTGATTCAGGTTGTCCCAGACGAGGCTAAATGGACCGGTGCGATTGAAAGGACAATGCGTTCCTTTTCCCTGTCCATTGTAGTTCCGGCAAAACTTGCCGACCAAGCTGAGGCTTTTCTGGAAGAAAATCATCTGGGAGACCGTCTGGCTTTTATTTCTCCTAGTTCGGGGCATTCCAAGATTAAACCCGCTGACGATTCCCTTCTTGCTAAACTGACCATCCGATCTGAGACGGAGAAATCGAGACAGGCTTGGTTGCGTTGGGAAATTGATCAAAGATTTCCCCATATCTGCCTGGATAAGCGAGATCAGCATTTTGAGCAGGCAAAAAACGCGATTACCTTGGACGGTCTTGTTAAATCGAACGGTACACTTCGGGAAAAGGATGATACCTTTTTTCTGGGAGATGCATCCTCTTGGGTGCTGGGATGGGACCTCAGCCCGAAGCAAAAGTCCTTGGATGAAGCATTAGCAAAATGGCGTGAGGAGGCGGACAATGCCGGTCGCTCCATTCGAGAGTCTGAATTTGAGCGCCAGACTCTTCGGGCAAAACTTCGTGCCGGTGTGCAGTTGCAGGCATGTGCCAATGAATTTTCCGATATCGATGTTTTGGGTCTCTCCACCCGAATCGCGGATCTTGAGGAAGAAGAGAGGGTGATTGTCGGAGGTTCGGATGTTTTGAAAAAGCTTAAGGAGGATCACGATAAGCTCGAGGGAAAACTCGATGAGGTCCAATCTATTCGCGACCAAATCCTCCAAAGAATTGGAGGAGTGGAAGCACGAGCGGAAAGAAACGACACCCGTATGGAAGCCATTCGGACCATGCTTGATCGCTGCCGAGAGGAGCGGGTATCGGAGTTTACTGAAAGTGAAGATAAGGAAGAGGCTATGGACCGGGCAGAGGAGGCCCTGCAGGCCTTGTATGCCAAAATAGAAAACGAGTTTGGGGCACCGCCTTCTTCTCCGGATGAGATTGAGGAGTCGGCCCGTGAGGCCACTCACAAATTGGATTCCCGCATTCAGAAACTGGAAGTTTCCCTCGATAAATTCAGGGACAAGAATGTGGCGGCGATGCAGCGATTCATTGCCGATGGAAGAAATCAGGCCTTTCGGGATGAACTGGTGCTGGATTTGGAAGAGGGCTACACCGATGCCACCTATTCATCTTTTGAGCAGGTCCGTCGTCAGATCGAGGAAGAGGACCTTGCCAAGAATCATGAGCGCTTTGAGGAACTCTTGCGTGTTCAGGTACCCGAAGAAGTTTCTGGTTTCAGTGAGGCTTTGGAGTCCCATCGAGACCGCATCCGCAAGCGGGTCAATGAGCTCAATGAGCATTTATCACGCGTCACCTTTGACCGCAAGGAACAGACCTTTATTCAGTTAATGATTGAAGACGCTGGAGATGACGGAGTTCGCCGATTTAAGAAACTTCGTCGGCATGCACTGGAGGGTGATCTCGAATCGGATGACGATGATGAGCGCCGCCGTGAGCGTTATCACCGAGTTGAACAATTCCTCGGCGAACTCGAGCAGGATACCAATTGGACCGAGCGAGTCATTGATGTCAGGAACTGGTTCAAGTTTCGTGCCGACGAATTTTACAAAGAAGAGGGCAACCTTCGTCAAAGCTACAGTGGAGCTGCCGGGAAATCCGGAGGGGAGAAAAACCGCCTTGCTTCAACCATTCTGGCTACGGCCATTGCTTATCAGTACGGAGTCGATGTTGGGGGTAAACAAACGGAGACTTTCCGCCTAGTTGCTGTGGATGAAATGTTCAGTAAAACAGATGACGAATTTTCCCAGTATCTGCTCGATTTATTCAAGGAGTTTCATCTGCAACTTTTGATCGTTCAGCCCCTTGATGCAAAAATCCATGTGGT
>JAYQBP010000115.1:0-1567 GCA_038137385.1 Opitutales bacterium
TTATTTTTCTTGTTTATTATTTCGATTTCTGGAAAAATCAATTATCAAAGCTTTTGTCTCTTATTTTAATCGCATCATCGGCAGCTATTTTAATTAATTTAACCCCACTCATATTAACCAATTCCATTGAAAGCTTTACCCAATGCTTTCTCCACAATTTTGGTTACTCTCAAAATCGTTTAGGTTTTAATTTAAAGAGTTTTAATTTCTCTCATTCATTACCTCTCTTTGGCACATTAGCAATAATTTGTTTATGTCTATTTATTGCACGAAAAAGTTTAAAGGATGTTACTATTTCATTACTTTTACTCGTTTGGATATTAGGTGCATGGTTTATGAGTAATGGAACTCATCAGCATTACATGATAACTCTTTGGCAACCATTTATCTTCTCACTATTTTATTTTTCAAAACTTATACCCGAAGCTAAAAAGAGTACCCTACCTAGGTTCGCTTTTCTCTCTATCTTGCCTCTCTTTTTATTAGCACCAAATCTAACTGCTAAGTTTGAAGAAATGAAGATAAAGCCTGAGGTTTACTCTTTTATTGAGAAAAGCTCAAAACCCGATGACACATACTTTATGTTCTCTAATCACAATGGCGGCACCTTGATGCATCTCAACAGAATACCATCCTGTTATTATCCTTATTTGGCTCCCATAGCACACAAAGGTGGAGATAAGTACCTTTCTACTATTGTTGAATCATTAGAAAGCAACCCGCCTGATATTCTAATTATCTCAGAACTTGATTCTTCCATCGTTAAAATAGAGAACTTCAGGATTCTTCACAAATACTTAACCAAATTAGCTGAAAAAGAGTATAAAGAAATTCAATTTACTGATGCAAAGTTACCATTAACCAATATTTCTCTTAATATTTATCTTCGAAGAGATTAATTAGATCATTTTATTGAAAGAAGAATTACATGGATTAAGAGATATAGCATGTTTATCAGTTATTTTGCATCATTTTCAATATTTTTATTTTTCTAATCTAGATTTTCCGCCTGTATATAAAGTTTTCGATTTAAGTTTAGCACATTTATTTTTAAGAATACTATCACACGGCAAACTAGGTGTTTACATTTTTTTATACTTTCAGGATATGTGTTTTAGTCTCCATGGTAATATCATATTTAATATTTAAATATTGTGATATTAATCACCAAATTATCCTCAATAAGTTTGATGATTTACATAGACTTGATAACATATCATTCAAATGCGTCAGTTTCTTACGAACTCTAAAAATTTTCTGCCTTTAGTATTTTTCTTAACTTTGATGTGAAACATGAGTTACTACCTTTAAATCCCGTATTATGGCCAATTTCACTAGAGTTATGGGGTTCTTATTTCGTTTTTTTACTTTAGGCACCTTTAAGAGTTACCGAATATGTTATATTTTTTATTTGATATCAATTACAGTAACAGTATTGACAAATCATTATTGGCTTTGCTGTTTCGTTTTAGGCATGGTGCTTGCAGATACTTAAGAGAAACAATTCTTCAAACTAATTATTCATAACTTCAGGAGTTTTATTCCCAAACATTTACAAATTATTTTT
>JAYQBP010000115.1:1577-4132 GCA_038137385.1 Opitutales bacterium
TCACTATCCCGAGCAATATACATTAGTCTCCTTTTTAATAACTTTTATTTCTCTTCACAGTGTTTTCATAAGAAACTTAGTATCACATTATTTTTTCATGAAAATTGGAGACATTTCATTCATGGCATACATAATACACACTCCAATTCTTTTTTCTTTATATCCTATATTAATCCAAAAAGGGTTATCATATTTTCCTGAAATGGGGTATTACAAATCTGCAATACTCTCTTTTTTCCCTTGTTTGTTATTTATATATTTATCTTCTCTCATCCTTACAATATCGGTAGATAAGTATTCTATTAAATTGTCTAGGTTCATTTCCCAAAAGATAGTCTGTACTACTTGTTGTACATAATTTCTTATTATTAAAAAGGTATGAGAATAGGTCAAATTCTTGGTCAAATTCTTAAAAGAAAGTTTTTTTTTGATAACATTATCAGACCAAATTTAGAGGTACTTGAAATTGGATCTGGTTCTAATTGGACTAAAACATTTATTACTGAAAAGAATGCTACTTATCGGTCTCTTGATATCATGCCTCCAGCAGACATCGTATGTGATATAAAAGACTACAAGAATTCAGTTATTTCTGATCAATGTTTTGACATCATCATCGCATTTGAAGTAGTTGAACATGTCGATTGTCTTAATGAAATTGCTTCATTGCTTAAAAGTGGCGGTTTGGCATTAGTTACCACTCCAGTTCCGCATTTTGATTGGTTATGTAAATTACTCGAATTTTTTCACATCAATCAAAAAAGAACGAGTCCCCACTCAAATTTAATTTATCTTAAAGAAGGCTTACCACAATCGCTTTACTTAAAGAAATACCGAAATCCTTTTCTTTTTGCTCAATGGGCAGTACTACAAAAGTCATAAAATGAGATTAGCTGTTATTGTACCTTGCTATAACGAAAGTAATTACCTCGAGGTTTTCATCAAAGAATGGTCTGTTGCCTTGCGAAATACAGACTACAAACTCTTTATTATCGATGACGGATCCAATGATAATTCATGCGATTTAGTTAATGGAATATCAAAGCAAAATAGCCGTGTTACCTGCATTTCTAAAGTTAACTCAGGTCATGGTCCTACCTGTAGATTTGGTTACGAGTATGCGATTAACCTAAATGAATTTGATTACATACTGCAAATCGATAGTGATGGGCAATGTGATCCTACTTATTTTCCGAAATTCATGGAACTGAGTAAGTATCACGATGCAATCTTTGGAGTGAGAACTACTCGTGGTGATGGAATAGCTCGTAAATTAACGAGTTTCCTCTGTACACTTGTCACTTCTGTATTAACTAGATGCGTTATACGGGATGCTAATGTTCCATTCAGATTAATTAGATCGGAGATTTTAGCTCAGGCACTTAAATTAGTCCCGAGTGACTTTTATATTCAAAATGTAGCTCTTACAGTTGCTCTGAAAAGACTTCCTAATATTTCTTGGGGATATGTGCCGATGCACTTTAGGGATCGAACGATGGGTACCAATTCGATCAACCTCCTTAATGTCGCTCAATTGGGACTAAAAATGATTTCAGAACTCAGTAGAATAAAGTGAAGATCGCTATTGTTGGTTCTGGACTATCTGGAATTACATCCGCAATCTTATTAAAAGAAAAAGGTCATGATGTAGAAATCTTCGAATGTAGAAGCCATATAGGCGGGAATTGCTACGATCGTAATGTAAATGGAGTAAAAGTTCACCAATACGGAGCACATATCTTTCATACCAATGATGAAGATGTATGGTGTTTTTTAAACAGGTATACAAAATTTAACAATTATGTTCACAAGGTTAGAGCACATACTGAATTAGGTCTAATTTCTATTCCTTACAGTATGTTGACCACCCAACAAATTGGTAGGGAATTATCCCCAAGCGAAATTACCAATTTAATTTTCAAACAGTATTCCGAAAGGCATTGGGGAACATCTTGGGATAATTTGCCAAAGTCCATAACCAACCGTGTGCCCAATAAAAGAGATAATTTCGACGATCGATACTTTACCGATAAGTACCAGGGAATTCCTGAAAATGGTTACACTGAAATGCTCACTGCTATGCTTGAAGGCATCAAGGTGCATAAGGACATTTCGATTAGGGAATACAAAAACCTAAACCACGATTTGCTTGTCTACACTGGAAAACCTGATGAATATTTTGATTGTTGCTATGGCAAACTGCCGTATCGGTCATTAAGGTTTCAACATACATCTGAAAAAAGCTCGAACAATTACAGCTTTAGCAAAGGTGCTGTAATCAATGAATGTAATGCAAATCTATTTAACCGCACGGTTGATAACAGCGTTTTTCTCAATCAAAAAACAGAAGATACAATTTTTACAAAAGATTTCCCTGAAGAACATGATGAAAATAACGAACCCATTTATCACAAAAATTTTGTGGTATCGCTGAAACTATTTGAAAGGTATAAAAAACTCATGCTCAAAGAAAATCGAACAATTTTTGTAGGACGATTAGCCACCTACAAATACCTCGATATGTGGATGGCTGTTAAGCAGGCTATGGTTAAAGT
>JAYQBP010000116.1:0-1165 GCA_038137385.1 Opitutales bacterium
ATACAGAAATATTACCGGAATGCCTGCGAAATTTAAGCGATCAATTGAAGCTGAATTGGACGAGGTGATCCATATCGGTTTGCATTTGTTGATAAAGCCGAGAATAAGGTTTTTCTGAAGCCACCCGATCCCCTTTTCCTTCCAATTGGCCCGAGGGTAGGCTCCTACCCAAATTTCATGAAAGTTTAGATGAACTTTCTTATTCCATAATTCCTTAGCAAGTAAGTTTAGGATGGTTTTTGGCATTCCATTGTTAGCATAGGCATAGGGAGCGAATTGGACGCTGTAAAGATCGGCGTTGGGCAAATCAGACAACTCTCTACAATCCTTTTTGATAAAATGACATACGATCTCATGCCCAAGTATTTCAAACTGCTTTGCGACAAGATTTACATAATCGTTGATACCACATTTCCCCCAAAGTTGTACATGTGTAATAAAACAGATTTTCAATAAAAGAGTATAGCTTAAATGTTTAACATCTTGTGGCTGTGATAATACCAAAATCCGTAGAAGGTTGTGAGTCAATTATTTTGAAGCCGCTTTTACGAAGTAAATAAAGCGGATAACTGTGTGATTCTCCGTTTGCCCATAAATGGTATTCAAATGTAATATTATTTATCTTTTCTAATAATTTTGAATCTTCAAGAACACTCCACTCTGAGCCTTCACAATCCATTTTTAATAAGTCAATTTGCCCTCCGACTTTTTCTATTACTGTTTCAAGCGAACACATATCCACAGAACCTTCGTTATTTAATACAACACGGGATTGATTAGAGTCGCCGCAATTTTCTAGTTCGATTCTTCCTGCATTTTTGCTAACTGCATTCATCTGCAGTTCAATATTAAGTTCGCGGAAATTATCGTGAAGATATCTTTTTAATTGATTGTTAGGTTCATAAGAAAATATTTTGGCATTCGGGAATGCTAAACGAGCAGCAATTGAAAAAAATCCAACATTAGCACCTATATCAACAATAGATGATATTTTTTTAGTCTTAATTCTCGATAGATTATAATCATCGTCTAAAAAGATTGAAACAAAATCTATGAAGACGCCTTTTTCATCTGGAAATGATAGCTTAATTACTTTTCCATTTAAACTTAATGAATTTGGAATCTTAAAGGTAGAAATAACCCTAAAACTGAATCATAGTTTTTT
>JAYQBP010000116.1:1175-1829 GCA_038137385.1 Opitutales bacterium
TAACTAACATAGTTTTCATTTTCGCTATAACGAATTCAGGAGTAGCGATTTCAAATATCCCAATTGAAGGTTCAAGTCCTATAATTAAACTATCAGAGTAACCCCATTGTTTTTTGTGAAGCTCTGCACTATCAAAAAAAGAACTTAGAACAATGATTGAAGGTTTATTGAAAGCTCCTGCCAAGTGCATGCACAAGGAACTGTTGGAAATAACAAAGTCTGCTTGGGAGACCATTGCAGCTGTTTGGCGTAAACTTAACTCACCGCAAAGATTAGAGAGTAGGGGAGAATCATTAACCGAGATTCGATTTTTATCTTCGATGGAACCGATTATGGAAACTTGATAATTTTTATTTTCAAGTAAAAGATTAGTTAGGTCAGAGAAGTTTTGGTCGCCCCAACACTTCTCTGGAAATCCGCCACCCGGAGCTAGGATGATCCGCTTCTTGCGTACGGTTCCCTCTCCCCAATACCCCTCGGCGTCTGATATTTCTTTGTTGGTTAAATAAATGGTTGGTCTTGGTTCAACCTTCACTTTAGTATCCATAAGCTTAAGAAATTTTAATCCTGCTTCTGCAACATTACAGTCTTCTTGAAAATTTATGTATTTTGTGCACCAGTTGTGTCCCCCTGCATACCCTTTTACGCCAAGTC
>JAYQBP010000116.1:1839-4065 GCA_038137385.1 Opitutales bacterium
GTATTCCTGCCCTTCGCATTAGCCAGGAACCTTGTCGACTGCCCAAGACATCTATGCCATGGGTAAATTCTTTTGAATGTATATTTCGTGATTCCTTTGAAAGAAGTACATACAGTAATCCTTCCAGAAATGTTTTGGGAGAGTTAGCGGGAAATCTACAATTTTGTTTATTCTGCCAAGGTGCATTGCATGAAATGATATCATCTACATGAGGATTATTTTCAAGTAAAGGCATTGCCCAATCTCCAACTCCAATAGAGACTTTTGATTTAGGGAAAGCGGTTTTCAACCCTTTTAGCAAAGGAGTAACTAACAAAACATCACCTAGGTCATTATTTCTTAGAATAAAGAAATTATAATTTTCCACAATTATTTAAGAGGAGATAATGCAAGTATATCCGTTGCATGGGAATAGGGATATTTTGATGCTTTAAATTTTAAGAGAGGTACATGTTTCGAACGCCCAATTTCCAATTTCGTCGTTTCGTCAAAAATTTTAAAATCTTCATTCTTGTAGAAAAATAATTCGTATCCCAAAGACTCTAGGTATAACAGAGGAGCATTTGTATCAAAACCATATCTTGACTGATTTTCTGGAATGATTTCAATGTGTATAGAACGAATAGAATGATTAGATAAACATTTTCTCCACCCTTTTAATGCTGGCAACTCGTAACCCTCTATATCAATTTTAGCAAAATCGACCATACTGATCATTCTTTCCTCGCAATATTTATCGAGCATACAATTCTGGATTTCTAAGCCATGTCCTGTATTTGAAACATGTGATTGTCCTGATTGAGAATCAAGAACATTAAAAAATGATGTCCCAGGAGTATTTCCGATGCAACAATGGTTTATAGAAATTTTTTTGTTTGCATGTAAACCTTTAGATAAATTTAGAAGATTTATTAGTTTAGTGTTGGCTTCAAAAAGATGAAAATTAACCTTGGGTCTATTGCTGACCAAACCAAATGTACAAAAACCTACATTAGCTCCGATATCGAAGAATGTACCATTTTGAGGCACAAAACTTTTAGCAATTTTAAAAAAGTCTAACTCAAAAACTTCGTGAATAAAAACATTTCTTGGCTCAGGGTCTCCCAAATTGATGAAGTTATAAGAATTCCCATTAAACTTTAGTTTTATTATTTTTTTTTGTAATTTTGAATTAATTAAAAAATTTATTATTTTATGCTTTTTTAAAAACTTTGGAAGATATTCAGCAACTTGCATATAAATAAAAGTAGTCTTCTGAGTAATTATGAATTTTAATGTCAAATAACGGGTAGTCTTTTTCAATTTTATGGAAATTAGAGTAACCCGCACTTTTCAAAAGATGTATTGCTTCGTTTAGATCGTTTTCCGCCAGTGTTATTTCTAATGAAACTTTAGGTTTTAAAGTTTTAAGAGTATTTTTGGCACCGCGAAGAACATCTAATTCCAAACCTTCAACATCACATTTAATGAAATGGACAAATGTGAGTTTAAGATTTTCAACATATTCGTCGATTGAGATGACTTCAGTTTGATATTTCTTGGGAAGTGATAGGGTGGTATCTAACAAAGTTGCCTTTTCACTATCAAATGGATCGTAATTAATTGTTGCTGTACACGATTCTCTACCAACCGCTAAATTATTCTTGAACACATTTTCAAATCTAGATTTCAAATTTTGTAATTCTTTGTAAGTTTCAGGTACTGGTTCAAATGAATGTACTTCGCCGTACCTACCTACTAAAGTTGAGAAGAGAGAAGTGTAATAACCTTTGTTTGCACCAATATCTAAAACAATGTTGCTATTTCCGATCTTATTTAAATACAAAAGTTTTTCATAATTAAATTTTCGCCTCACATTAGACCAAATCTTATACAATAAGGGTCTTTTAATTAAAAAAGGGTTATGCATTTTAGAATTTATATTTAATAAATGTGATTTCCTTTATCACTAATACTGTTGTGATAATTTGGGAAATGAGCGTTTTTATACCATTTCCTTTAAATTGAATTATACACTTCTGTTGTAATCATTCTTAGTAAATTTCTAAAATATACTAACAACGAGTTATGCTCTATTGCATCTGGATGTTTTTTTATAAATAAGATTAATTCTGAAATCTCAAAACCTCTAGGTTTCCAGTTATTGCCTTCATATTTTAATGTACGCCATGGATGACAAACAGAAGCATCCTTGACGAATTTTGATTTAAAGCCTTTGGTTGTGAT
>JAYQBP010000117.1:0-4052 GCA_038137385.1 Opitutales bacterium
CACTTTGTGTCCGTTTAAGTGTTTGGCCACTTCTTCGAGGTCGGACAAACGCCCATTGGTGCAAGAGCCTAGAAAGGCTACATCGATGGGTGTGCCCTCCAAGGGCGAACTGGGCTGAAGTTTCATATATTCGAGAGCCTCGATCGTCCCCAATCTTTCATCCTCGGAAACTGAGTCAGCTGAAGGAATGGTCTCGTTGACACCGATCGCCTGTCCAGGGTTAATTCCCCAGGTAACGGTGGGAGGGATATCTTCTGCGTCTATTTTTACGATATCGTCATATTCGCACCCTTGATCTGAGGCGAAGGACTTCCATTGCTCTACTGCATGGCCCCAATCAGCATCCTTGGGCGCATAGGGGCGCCCCTTGATGTAATCAAAAGTAGTTTGGTCAGGGTTAACATACCCGACCCTGGCACCGCCCTCGATGGACATATTGCATACCGTCATCCGTTCTTCCATGGTAAAACGGTCAAATACATTACCCGCATATTCGTAGGCGTACCCAGTCCCTCCATTGACCCCTAATTTTCGGATGATGTGGAGGATGACATCTTTAGCGTATACTCCGGCTGAAAGGTCTCCATTCACCTCAATCCGACGAACCTTGAGTTTACCCAGAGCCATGGTCTGGGTAGCAAGAAGATCGCGGACCTGGGATGTACCTATCCCAAAGGCGATAGCCCCAAAGGCTCCGTGAGTGGAGGTATGAGAATCGCCGCAGGCAATCGTCATGCCTGGCTGGGTCAAACCCTGCTCGGGTCCCACGACATGAACGATTCCCTGCTTGCCAGTGGAAACATCAAAGAAGGTCACTCCAGACTCTTCACAATTCCTGCGAAGTTCCTTAATCATAGCATCTGCCAAAGAGTCAGAGTATGGCTCACTAGTTTCATTCGTGGGTACAATATGATCTACTGTCGCAAAGGTACGCTCTGGATAACGGACTGGGAGGTTTTTTTCTCTAAGCATGCCAAATGCTTGAGGGCTGGTCACCTCGTGGATTAAATGCCTTCCAACGAAAAGCTGTGTCTGACCATTTCTTAGCGTTTTAACAGTGTGGGTATCCCAAACTTTTTGAAATAAGCTCCTAAGTTTCATAAATTCAAAAGTTTCAAATTAAAATAAGCATGCAAAACAGCAAGCTAGTAAAATAAAATATGGAACAGCGTAGAGAAAGCCCCGAGGCTAGTGCTTGTAGGCTTGCCTCATACGCCGAAAGAGGGGGCTCTCGTTGGTGTGCCCACCATCCGCTTTCTTCGGTTGTTGAATGTGGAGCTTTCGGAAGTTTTCAGCGTTTTTGTCCTGCTGGAGCAATACCTCCCTGACACATGAATCAATTTCAGGAGGGTATGGCATTGTATATTTCTTTTTAATATCAAGGAGCAAGTCCAAGCTTTTCTCCTTCTGAAGAAGGATCGACTCAACACTATCGAGGTCTTTACTGGAGATTGCTTGCTGCTCGGCGTAGATTAAGTTTTGATGCAGAGACAAAGCATCATGTAGGTCTTTGTAAGATGAACTACTCACGATGCAGGCGACTTAAGCTTGCAGTGAAATTGAGCCGAGCTGGGAACCAGCACTTTGAGTGCTTTCCGGGTTTTGAGTAAGCATTTCGGCCCAAGCCTCCCTAAGTTCGGAGATGACTTTATCTGCTTCATCGACCTTGGAGATATCTTTGGTGAGGTTAGCCTGCTGTAGGTTAGTCAAAACATAGTCGTATAACCGGTAAAGTGTACCAGGTAGATCACCGGGGACAGACATATCCAAAGAAGATTGCAATTCGGTGACAATATTTTGAGCACGGATGAGGTTGTTATTGATCCCCTCATTCTTCTTGATGAGATCATCTTCTTGCCAAGCGTTTTTGGCTGTGGATGTAAATCGTAGATAACCATCAAAAAGCATGAGCACGAGTTTGCCAGGGCTTGCCGTCTTGACTGAATCAGACTTGTAAGATTTGGCTACTTTTTCGTAGGACTGCATTTTTAAAAGAATAAACTATAACAATTCCTGGTCAATTAACTTAGCGGATAATTGATCTAGGGTTTCATTACTGATCCAGTTGGGATCACTCAAGAGTTGCATAGCCCTGCTAACTTTGTCAGGACGGACATCAGGTTCTGCATTTTGAGCCCGGCGTATAAGATCACTGTGATCAGGAAGAGAATGTTCAACTCCAGATGTGAAATTTGGCGATTTCGACTTATTGCCTACTGGATGCGATGAACTGGAAGGTATATTCGACGCGGTCTTGCTGTAATCAGACCTGTTAAGATTTATACTGTCCATAATTTGAAGTTAAGCTTAAGTTGTGCCAGATCAAGGATTTTTGCAAATACTTTATTTTCAACGATTCGGGAGTGTGGAAAAAATTGAATCGGCTAAGAACTTCATAAACATTCTCGGTGACTGCAAGATACTTCCTGAAGTGTTTTCGGATAGAGCCTGAACATGCTTGGTTTTCTGAAAGCCCAATACAGCCACTGCGACCGATGCGTCTCCCCCATCAACGGTTTCATCAATTGCCCACATGAATTCTCCTGATTTTAAATCAACTAACTTCGCTCGAACTCCTATCGAGATTGGGCGATAGGGACTGTAGGAATGGAGATCTATGAATAAGACCCCATTAGCAGCGTAAGTATCGGTGAGCACATTAAGGAAATTATCAGGCAAGGATTCTATCGAGCTTATTCTTTCTTTGCCAAATAATTCAAGAGAGTCCCGCGGGGTAAGTTTTACAGGTTCAAAAATTCTAGATTTGGATAGTTCTTGATGGAGTAAATCGTCCGCGAATTGAAGGACCCCGACTGATGAAGCATCACAATAAGCAGGCATTACCACAACTCGATTAAAATAACTTGGCAGTCTTTCTCTGGGAAAAAGATTGGATGGCTGGTAAGGTTCTGCACGAGAAATTATCTTTTCTTGCTCGGTCTTTCGACATCCAGAAAATGCTAGGATAATTGCCAGACCGATCTTAAATCCACAAGTTTTGATCATAACGATTATTTCTTGTTATTATTATTAAAAGTGTTCTGCAAGGTTTGCATTTGAGAGTCCATCTTGGATTGCATTTCCTCCATTCTCATGAATCCATCACTTAGAATTTTCTCACGGGACACCAGGTACTTATCAATGTTCACGATTTTTTCGTCAATTCGTTCATTTTGACTCTCAATGCTGTCAAGGAAAGCTTGATATGCCCCCTTATATCCGGTGTCAGAATCACCTTTTAGAAAATTATCGACATAATCATTTAGTGCGTAGGTGACCCCCTGATAATCTCGGTTGGTTTGAGTAATCGAATCGTAGACATCTTCAACCAATGCCTCGGAAAACAATGCCTGAACACGCTCGGGGTTTTTGTCGAGTTCCTCCGCGAGGAGAGAAGAGTTAACCACCTTAATATTATTAGACCCTATTCCAAAGTCTAATCCAATATTGGTCATTCTAAAGGTGCTAAAAAAGGGCGTTGTTTGGGACCACGCAGTCCCGTCCCATTCGTGGTAAGCAACTTGCCCATCAGGATCTTGATTGAGAACTTTAATGACATATCCATCATCTGATGCATCGAGACCAAGCTGTGAAGCAATCGCATCGATTTCGTCATTGGTCGAATTGTTTGTACTTACGGTAAGGTTGGAACTATCCACCGTGGTACCGCTTTCCGAGTGAGGGGTAGAGCTTCCAAAAACAGCTCTTCTTAGACCGCTAGATAATCTGCTTATTTCCTGATTGCCTGTAAAACGGCTTGAGGAGACATCATCCCCGTCCTGATTTACTCTTGTCAGGCTACTGATGAAATCCTGTGCATCATTGAATTCTTCAACGAATTTCTGAATCGCAGCACTTGCGGCACCGGTATCTTTATTTACGGTAAATGAAACCGAAGCACCGATGGAGACTTGGGCTATGTCAAAATTTATACCCTCAAACCCATGATCGCCTTCCGAAAATTGGGTGCCCGTACTGTAAAGCAAGTTACCATCATTTACCCTTATAGCTGAGTTCTTGCCCACTTCATCTGCCATAGATCGTACCACACC
>JAYQBP010000118.1:0-4048 GCA_038137385.1 Opitutales bacterium
GAGATGGTTCGATGGAGAGGGAGGAACCTGCATCTGCCTGCCCAAAAGAAAAAGTGGCATCCTGGCGGATAGGGGTGGATCCATTCTCCCCGTCTCCGGAAAAGAGCAGGGTCCATCCATTGGGGCACTCCTGGCCGGCAAGTTTCTTTTCCGCGTAGTGCGGGTCTCCGCCCGATTGGTTTGGAAGCATCCAGATTTGATAGAGCTCAGTACGGTTTTCTTTGGATGGATTGAACTCGCTGTGGGTCACGCCCGATCCGGCACTCATGTATTGCAAGTCGCCCGGACGGATGACGGAGCCATTGCCCATGCTGTCCCGGTGCTCCAGTTCGCCGGAAATTACATAGGTAAAGATCTCCGCGTCCTTGTGGGGATGAGTGGGAAAACCGCCACCTGGTTCGATAATATCATTGTTCATCACGATCAGGGAATGAAAACCGCAGTGGTTCGGATCGTAGTAATTGGCGAAAGAGAAAGTGAAATTTGCATGCAACCAACCGTGTTCTGCAGTTCCTCGGTCCTGGGCTCTTCGAACTTTTAGTCGCATCAATTACTTAAGTCCTTTGAAATTCTTTCAGAGCAAAATGTTTACAGCAAAAGCCAGAAAACATTATAAAGTCATCAGAAAAGCAAAATTTTCTGACTCGGCATCAATGTGCATACGAATGGCCTCTTTTGCCGAGAGGTATTCCTGCTCGTCGATTCGGTTTCTTCTTAAAAAACCAGACGGTAATTCTTCAAAGAGTCCCGAACCGCTATTTCCGAAGCGAAGTTCCTTGATCATATGATTGGCTAACATGACCATATCGATGAGTTTGTGTAAACTTGGGTCTTCCACTCCAGTCCGCACCCCTTTGCTAAAAGTATGATGCCATTTTAGAACATTCATAATGTTCGGAGAAATTCCCCATTTCTCAATAATCATTGCTCCAAGCAGATTGTGGTGGATGTGCCCAAGAGCTTTTTCCGCAAACCACAGAGAACAATTATTTGTTTGGGTAAAATTGATTTCTTTGATGAATTCTTCCTCTAAAAATTTAATCTTCGCGACCTTTCCTAGGTCGTGCAGAAGTCCGCAGGCATATGCATCTTCGGTGTATTCGCAATCATACCTTTCAGATAAAAGTTGGGTGGCGAGGGCGACTCCACAACTATGCAACCAAAGGCCTTCCAGTTTGAATTTGATTGGACTATCATCCGACAAGAAGGAGTCGATGACTGAAGTACTCAACAAAGTCCTTCTTACATTTTCTGATCCGATGCGTAAGACTGCATCATTGATCTCGGTTATTCTTTCCATTCGCCCTTGTCTGTACTCGACCGAGTTCGCAATTTTAAGGATTTTAGAAAAAACGGACTGATCTTTGGAAATGATACTACAAAGTGCAAAGTTGGCCGCCTCCGTATTGGAAGCCATCTTTAAAATGTTATCGACCAAGGTAGGAATACTTGGAAGTTCTCCGGCGACTTGGTCAATCACCGAGTCATAAATATTAGATTTTTCCAACTCGAGAGTATCGGTGAGCATTTTAAAAGTAAGGAATTCTAAGGATGAATATTGACTCTCCAATCAATTAATACGAACCCTTATTTATCTACAATAATCAAATTCTGCTACTTTTTTAAGTTGAAAATCATCATTATAGGGGGCGGTATATCCGGCTGTTCCTGTGCCCATCTTCTTTTACTTGCTGGTCACGAGGTCATGGTTTTGGAAAAGGGTCGGGGTGTGGGCGGTCGTATGGCCACCCGGAGAATGGAGGGTGCACGGATTGATCATGGAGCCCAGTTCTTCACCGCCCGTGACGATCGTCTGCAAAGATTGAACCAGCGATGGATCAAAGAAGAGCGGGTGGTTCCCTGGTACGATCAAGTACCAGGTCGTACCGATTTACCAACCGATATGAGATACCGGGGGAAGTCTGGAATGACTGGGCCGGCCAAGTCACTTACCCAAGGTTGCTCTCTTGCTCTGAATTTTTTTGTGGAGAAAATCGAGCAAGGTAATGGATGGAAAGTTTATGAGCGGGGTAGGGAGCTGCGAGTACTCAATGCAGACCACTTGGTGGTTACCATTCCTTCCTTGCAAATGCTTGAACTGTTTGAACGGAGTAATCTCGATCTGGGGACGGATGCGATGACTGGGCTGAGAAAAATTCGTCATACCCGTTGCTTGGCCTTACTCGGTATTCTGGACCGGCCTTCCCGGTTGCTTCATCCCGGAGCGGTGACCCATCCTGCGGATCATATCGATTGGTTATCGGATAACCAGATAAAGGGAATATCCGAGCGCCCAGCAATGACCCTGCACGCATCACCTCGGTTTTCGGAACGAAATTGGGAAATTCCTGCAGAGGATTGGGCTCCTGATCTAATTGGCGCTGCCCAAGATGTACTCGGTGCTCAAGTGATCACTTCCGTCTCTCACCGTTGGGGCTTCGCCAAGCCAATACAGACTTTCGGGGCAACCCATTATCACCAACCCGAGATGGGGCTTACACTTGCCGGGGATGGATTTGGGGGCGAGCGTGTGGAAGGTGCCTGTGTTTCTGGAATGGAGGCGGCGGGTGCGATTCTAGGTTCTCAGTCTTAGAAACGAAACCGGTACCCAATTTCGAAACTCGGGGCACTCTTTAAATCCTCGTCTAATTCCTGACCATTGGTGTATTGCAATGCAACCTCTCTGCCTAATTCGGCTCCTACGGATGCAAAGACTCCGTGCTTTTCGGATGGGTTCCACTGAAAAGTAGTATACAATCGATAGGCCGTCAGCGAAAATTCAGGGTTTTGACCACCAGTGTATTGGCCTTCGGTTTTCCACCGGTTACCGGAGAATTGCCCGCCCAAAATCCAGTCGACTGTATCGTTCAAAGTGTAGCGGTATCGAATCATCGGGCCTGCGAAAACCAAATCCATGTCATCCGAAGGTTCCCACATGAAACCAACGGCAGGAAGGAGCATATCATCATCGAAGCCAGTGGAGTAGTAGGCACCGAAAATCCATTGAAAAGTCTCGCTTTTTTGCCATCTCACCCCGGCTAAGGCCATGTAGTTCATCGCATCACTGCCGGTGGCATCAAAGTCTCCTGCCATTCCGGGAACAAAAAGTGCAATCCCCTTAACAGTTTCGGAGTAGTCCTTGCTTAGGAATAGGGCGAGTTCAAAGGAATGCAAACGATCTTCATTTAAAAATGCCGAGTCGGAAACATCGATGTCCGTGCTCTGATAGCGCAGGCCGGCACCGAAGGACCAGTTCCCCCCGTCGTGGTAATAAAGCGGAGTCATGAGTTCCCACTGACTCGCCCCGATCTCGATATTGGTGCCTTCGACTTTGCGGTCAGGATAGGAACCATAAGACACCTTGACGGCGGCAGAGTCCGAAATGAAATCCTGACCGAAGACGAGAACGGGTAGAAGAAAGAGTAGATAGGACATTTTCTGTTTCATGAAAACATCCTATGCGGAGGTGGATTTGTGGTCAAGTGGGTTGCTCAGACTTAAAAATGCCATAAGCTAGAAACCATGCACCGTCTTACCCAAAAACAACATCTACCCGTTGAGAAAAGCGTTCTCTGGGATTTCGTTTCGGTCCCCCAAAACCTCAACCAAATCACGCCCACTGATCTTGCTTTCAAAATAAAAGGAGATCCACCCGAGCGTGCTTTCCCGGGTCTCCTTCTTGAATATGAGGTGAAAGGACCCGTGCTGGGTTGGACACCTTGGCTCACGGAGATCAAATATGTGAATGAGGGGACTTCTTTTATGGATGAACAACGGGTGGGCCCCTACAAGTTATGGATGCATACCCATCGTCTGGAAGAAGCCGAGGGGGGCACTCTGATGACGGACGAGATCATTTATCAGGTACCTTTCGGTATTTTTGGATCGATCGCCCACCTGCTTTTTGTCCGCCGCACCTTGGAGCGTATCTTCAGCTATCGGAGAGAAAAGTTGGATGAGATCTTTCCTGCTGGCTAAATTGCTTTGTATCTTCGTTTTCGAGCTTAATTGATGAGTTCGACCCCTATATTTCTTGACTGTTTTATGT
>JAYQBP010000119.1:0-4048 GCA_038137385.1 Opitutales bacterium
GCCAATTAATGATGTTTATTGCGGGATGAGAGCTTTTAAGAAGAGTTTTTACGATTCATTGAAGATGAGATGCACCGGAATGGAGTTTGCAACTGAAATGATTATCAAGGCAGCCAATTCAGGGGCAAAGACAGTCGAGGTTCCAATTACTTTGCACAAGGACGGGAGAATCCAGCATCCACCTCATCTTAGGACAATAAGAGATGGGTGGAAAACTCTTCAATTTTTTCTTCTCTGTGCCCCGTCTAAGTTATTTCTTCTACCTGGCTTAATAATGTGTTCGATCGGTATCTTAGGTGGGGTTTTAGGCTACCTGGGCTCCTCTTTGGGACCGGTAACCTTAGGTGCTCACACTATGCTGGGATCTTCGCTGTTTATTATCAGTGGTTATCAAGCTGTCTTAATGCATTTGTTATCTTTGGACCTTTCCCATAAAATTGGGATGAGTAAGTCAAAAAACAATATTTTTCTTCAGAAATTTATCAGGACTCAAGGGGCAAGGATCTGCTTACTCCAGCTATTGTCAGGATTATTCTTATGGGGAAAAGTCTTCACATCATGGCTTGGAACTGATTTTGGCCAATTGGACTATGCGACTACAATGAAACTCGTGATACCTGGTGCAACATTGATTTCACTGTCATTGGAAATGATGTTCTTCACTTTTTTTAGGTCTTGGGTAAAAGTGGAAATCAACAACTAACACAGCTTTCCAAGACCATGTCCGAGTTCGATGAAGTATGTACAAACTACGAAGAAGTATTGAACTGCGGGATTTCCCTGTCAGGAGAAAGCTCTGATTATTTCGCTCATAAACGAGTCAAACATACGGCAAAGCTTCACGCCGACAGCAATGCTAAATCTGAAACGATCATGGATTACGGTTGCGGAACTGGAGGAAGCGTGGGGCATCTGCTTGATGCCTTTAATCCAAAGAAACTTGTTGCTACCGATGTCTCCGAAAAATCATTGCAAGTTTTAAGAAAAAAGTACAATTCAACCAAAATCGAAACTAAGAATGCATATTCCAGTGATGCCTTAGTAAGCTGCGATCTTTGCTTTTGTAACGGCGTGTTTCATCACATTATGCCCAAAGACCGCGAACATGCGGCAAAGTTCGTTTACGATTCACTACAATCAGGGGGTTATTTTTATTTTTGGGAAAACAATCCGTGGAATCCCGCCACACATTGGGTTATGAGTAGAATTTCATTCGACCGGACAGCAGTGAAAATTTTCCCCTATCAGGCCGTCAAGTTGCTTCAAAATGTGGGCTTCGAGATTAAGCTCATCCATTACATGTTTATTTTTCCTCGATGCCTCAAGATCCTCAGACCGATTGAAAGATTTGCCATGAGGCTTCCCCTAGGATGTCAATATCTCGTTCTAGCCTGTAAGAATTAATGATAAAACTAGATAAACTTTCCGTCATTATTCCAGCTCACAACGAGGCCGAAAATCTGACAACATGCATAATGGGCATAGAAAGAATTCTCGGAGAAAATAAAATCGACGGGGAGATTATTGTCGTCAATGACAATAGCACGGACAATACAAATCAAATCCTAGAGAATCTAAGCCATCAGTTTAAATGCTTGAGAGTCGTTGAAAACAAGGGTGAATGCGGTTTCGGGAGAGCGGTTCGTCTCGGCTTGGATAATTTTACGGGAGATGCTGTAGCTATAATGATGGCGGATCTTTCTGATTCACCTAATGATTTAATTACCTATTGGAGATCTATTCAAGATGGGAATGACTGTGTATTTGGAAGTCGGTTCATTAGAGGAGGAAGGGTTTACAATTATCCGCTCCTTAAGCTAATTGCCAACCGGATCGTTAATAAAATGATTCGATATGCTTTTAATATTCAATGTAATGATGTAACTAATGCATTTAAAATGTATCGCCGTGATGTCATCGAAGGATGCAGACCCTTTATTTCTCCACATTTTAATCTTACGGTTGAAATTCCATTGAAGGCAATTATTCGTGGATACTCATGGAAAGTCGTTCCTATTTCATGGAAAAATCGGAATAAAGGCGTAGCTAAACTTAAATTAAGAGAAATGGGATCTCGTTACTTTTTTATAGTAGCATATCTTTGGCTAGAAAAATATTTTAGTAGAGGTGACTACGAAAAAAAGCCTGAGATTTAAATTTCTCTTTTATTAAATTTTAACTAGATTCATTAAATTTAGACTTTAAAATATTTTGTCCAAATCTTACACATCAATTTTATTCTTCAATACTTTCCATTTCCATGGAAGTTTTACCTAAATATACTAATCATTGGTAAAAAAAATTAATAAAATCAGATTCACTCATTTTTTTTGCATGTGTATTTTGGGACTTTTTGCTCTTGTATTCACTAAATATTATTTTTTGTTAACAAATGAATTTTACCCCCCTTCATATGCCTATAAAATTGCGTCTTTTGAGGCACATAAAGTCTTTCAAAAAAGGTTTCTAACACCAGTTACAGCAAGCTTTTTGTCACAGAATACCTTTTTATCTTTTGACCAGTCTCTAAAGTTTATTACTGTTCTATGTACATTTGGATTACTCTATTATTTCAAAAAGACATTAGAGGTTTTAACCAATTGTCTTGATACTCATTACTGGTGCCTACTTCTACTAATTCCAGTTGGATGGAACTACATGTTCTTAAATTCAATTTTTCATTCATATGACATACCCTCATTATTTTTCTATATTTTATGCCTATACTTATTTTTAAGCAAAAAATATTTTCTTTTTTATATTATCTTTGCAGTCGCAACTTTAAATAGGGAGTCAACTTGTTTTATTTCAATTAGTATCGCACTAATGCTTTCTAAATTTAATTATGATCACAGATGGAAAGATAATTTTATTAGAAACTTCAGCTTAATCAGACATCTTCTTGCACAAGCAACTCTTTGGTTTCTTATTGTTCTATTAATTGGTCGGTTAGTTAGGGATTCCCACGGTCAAACCTATGAGGTCACTTATTCCATGGCGGTTTTTATTGTTAACATGTGGAATGGCTCTTCTAGCTGGCCTTTTCTTAATACAGAAACTTTCTTAGAAAATCCTAGATGTTTTTTAACTTTATTTGGATGCACTTGGTTACTAATTCCTTTTTTATGGAAATATATACCAAGGGATTGCAAAAAACTTTTATTACTAATTCCAATCTACATGGTCCCTGCGCTTTTATATGCAAACTTGATGGAAACAAGAGTTTACCATGAATTAAATGTGGTGATCGCTTTAGCGGTAGCATCTGGATTAATTGAGATGAAATATCGCAATTTAAATCTTAAGGTCAATACATGAAATGCTTAGTTTAAGAAAAAGAATAAGCTTAAAATTAAAAAAGCTTATTTATAGGAATAGTCTTCAAAAGATTGGAGAATGCACTGGAAGCGACAAGGTATATGGCCATAATTTCATACCAATATATGATAATTATTTTCATAATTTAAGAAAAAAGAGTTTAAATATTTTAGAAATTGGAATTGGTGGTTACGAAGATCCTAATCAAGGCGGCGAATCTTTGCTGATGTGGGCAGAATACTTTAATAAATCTAAAATTACAGGCGCTGATCTTTTTGAGAAACATATCAAGTTACCGAAACGGGTACAAACCATAAGACTTGATCAATCAAACCCAGAAGAACTTGATAGATTAGGAAATTCAATAGGAGGTTTTGATATCATAATTGATGATGGCAGTCACATATCAAGTCATGTAATTTTAACATTTCAAACACTTTGGAAATATTTAAATAATAACGGACTATATATTATTGAAGATACACAGACATCTTATTGGACAAAACTTGGTGGTTATGACAACCCGAATGAAAATAGAGCGACAACTTTCTTTTCTAATTTAACTGATGGTATAAACTACAAAGAATTTTTGGGAGATTATAAACCAACAATATTCGAAAAGGAAATAGAATTCATCCATTTTTACCATAATATTATAACAAATAAATTAATTGAAAAAAAAAATGAATTTTTTTAAAAATATATATCTCTTCAATTTTTAATATTTACG
>JAYQBP010000120.1:0-3971 GCA_038137385.1 Opitutales bacterium
TAAGATAAAGTTTTTCATTTTAGATCATATTTTGATTTTGTTACTTTTATTATACTCTTATTGGTTAAACAAAAAGATTTTTATAATTATTTCTCCATATGGAAGATGGGGAAACAGACTAATGCTTTTTAGTTATATGTTAACTTGGGCAAAGCAACATGACGCTATAGTTCTTAATCCTTCCTTTCTGGAATATAGTAAATATTTTAAAAATTTTAATTCCAATGTAGTTGGCATCATACCGAATGATTTTTTCAAGCAAATAAAAATACCACAAAACTTTTTAAAATTCATTAATGATTCATTTAATCGTATTTCATATCGCAAATTAAAAATAACGAATATATATTCTTTTAATCTCGAAAGCGAAAATGAGCACTATCAAAGCAAAAGCTTCCAGAATTTGTTATCTTCTCACAAAATTGTTTTCTTTCGTGGATTTTTGTTCGGGAGAAGAAATTTCAACTTAGTAAAAGTTCTTCGAAATGATTTAAACTCTTTGTTTGAGTTTTCTGATAATATACAAAGTCGAGCTAATGAGATTCTTAATTCGATCAAAAAACCAAAAATTGTTGGAGTATGCATGAGGCAAGGTGATTACAAAAACCATTTTGGTGGAAAATTATTTTTGAATGATTATGAATATAAAATTTTGATCGATAGAGTTCAAAAGCTATTCGGTGCTGAATATGGTATCTTTGTAGCCTGTGAGGAAATGAAAGAAAATCCCATTCATCATGGTGCTTACTTTAATTACGGAGACCCAGCAGTTAATCTTTGTACACTTAGCAAATGCGATTATTTAATAGGTCCTGCTTCTACCTTCATGACTTGGGCATCGTTTATCAATAATTTGGAAACATGTTACATTGATAGAGATAATTTTAGAACCAAGGAATTAGTATTCCATAAGACTACTTTTTAATGTTATTTAAAATATATGGCGAAAGAAATTCAGGAACCAATTTCCTCACTCGTTTATTGAAAACTAACTTTGGGGAGAATTTTGTTTTTGAAGATCATTTAGATTTAAATACTAGTATTTGTTACTTCTGGAAGCATGGATATCCTGATAAAAGTTTAAATTCAATTAGTGAAAGAATTATTACTATTTTTATAGTTCGTGATTTAAGAAAATGGCTTGTATCTATGTTCCACAATCCTTACTGCCTGGATTTTAATAATAAAAATAGATCTTTTGAATTTTTTTTAAAAGAGAAACACCAAGCTGAATTAAATAATGGACAAGTAATTAAAGGCCAATCTACTACAAGGTGCTTAATGAAATGGATTTTCACTTTATTATTCTTCAATACCTCGACACAGGTGGTTTCAAATCTCAAAGTTAGACACTTTTTAAATAAAAAGGTAAGATATCATCGATTAAGAAACATTAGACCTTCAGCCTATATCCGAGATCACAGGCGATTAAACCCTTTAAATTACTGTGATCATAACTTAAATATTTTTGAAATAAGATATAACAAGATATTAGAATACATTAAATTCAGTGAATCTCATGAGTCTATTTTCTTAAGTTTAGATGATATACAGAGAGATGAATGTTGCCATAAATTATTATACAAATTATCAGATCTATATAGCCTACCTTTACAAAAGGTTAAATTATTTAATAGAAATTTAAAAACTTATTCAAAAGATAAAAATACGAAATATGACACAAATCCCAATAAATACAATTCTATTATCTCAAAATACGAAAACATAGAACTAGAAGATCTTTTAAAAGATTTAAGCTTTTTTAGAAATGCTTAAAGTGCCTGTAGTTTTTATAATCTACAAAAGATTAGAAACAACAATTAGAGTCTTGGAAATTATTTCTAAGATAAAACCATCCAAATTATATGTGATAGCTGACGGTCCGAGATGTAATGAAGAAAAGTTAAAATGCAAGTTAGTTAGAAATTTCGTTGAAAACGAACTAAATTGGGATTGTGAACTAATAAAAGTGTATTCTGAAACTAACCTTGGATGTGCAAAGAGAGTCCAAACTGGTCTAGACTACATTTTTGAAAATGAAGAAATGGCTATCATCCTTGAAGATGATACCCTTCCGGACCCCTCCTTTTTCAATTTCTGTGAAGAACTTTTATGGCGATACAAAGATGATAAGAGGGTTGCTCATATTTCTGGGTGCAACCTTCATTCTAATGCAATTAATTTCAAAGAATCATACTGTTTTTCATCGATTGTTAATATATGGGGATGGGCAACATGGAAAAGAGCATGGAACAATTACGACATCAACATGCCATCGTGGGAAAATGAGGATAAAGAGTCCTTCATTTCTCACTGGTGCCCAGATCGTAAGTCCCAAGAAGGGATTCGTAATATGTTCGATTTACATTGCAATAATGAAGACCCCTGGACATGGGACTATCAATGGGTTTATTCTTGCTGGAAAAATAATGCTCTATCTATCATTCCGAAAGAAAATATAGTTTCCAATCTTGGGATTGGTCCTAACGCCACAAATACAAAATCTAGTGTAGATGTAGAAATTTATCCTTCGACTCTTGAGGCAATTTCTTTTCCCTTAAGGCACCCGAATATTACTAAGAATACTGATTTTGAAACGAAATATTATCGAGAATCACAACAACCTCTTATCAGGCGTATCAAAAATCGGATCAAGTCTTTCCTTTGAATAGTTTCATTTATATGAGTTGATGACAAAATTTAAATTACTAATTCCTCTTAAAGTAAGGAATTATTTAAGGTTTATAAAGCACCCGCATTATTCTCTTATAAGATACTGGATATCATTTATTTCCAAAAAAAGAATAATTAAAGGACCATTCTCAGGAATGCTCTTTGATGTTCCGAACTTTAACACTGCAATGCTTATCGGAACTTGGGAGTTAGAACTTGGAGAACAAATTTCTAAGCTACTTGATACAAAACCAACTAAAATTTATTGTATAGGTGCGGCCGAGGGATATTACGCAGTTGGATTCGCAAAAAAGTTACCTGCATGCAATGTTTATGCGTTTGAGATGCAAGAAAAATATAGAAATTTTCTGCTAAATCTTTCTTCTTCTAATAATTGTAAGAATATTGAAATTCATGGTGAATGCACAACTAATCGACTTAATCATTTTTTATCTAACAACAAAGAATCATCTTTTGTTTTTTGTGATATTGAGGGAGGAGAGATAGAATTGCTCAATTTGGATGAGGTTCCTGACCTTAAAAGAGCTACAATTTTAGTAGAAGTTCATGAAATGTATGTAAAAAATTGCGAGAAGACCCTAATCGACCGATTCAAAAGCACACACTCATACACAATTATTAGGGGCAGAGAAAGGACCCTACAAGACTTACCGAGTAAATTAAACTTTCTTCGCTTCATTTCATCACCCACAAAAATACTTAGTTTAATGGGAGAAGGCCGTCCCTATCCAATGAATTGGTTATATTTTGAACCGAAATAATTTCCTATTGAAATACTCAATTTCAGCACATATTCCTTTTTTTAATAACATTGATACACTTGAGCAGGTAATAAAATGTATATCATCCGAAGGCATTAAATTTAGGGATGTTAGTATATATGATGATGGATCTAGTACAGATCCATCTTCGATATGCAAATCAACGAATACAACACTACATCAATTCAAGAGAAACAAAGGTCGTGGTTTTATTCGAAACAAAGCTACGAGTGACGCAGAGTCTGATTTAATTCTTTTTTGTGATGCTACGAACTTACTATCAGATAACTTTATTAAAAATGCTCTTCATTACTTTGATCAAAACCAAGTTGCTGCAGTTTCTGGTAAAATCTCGAATCATCCGAGTATCAAAAATTTTTCCTCAGCATGGCGCGGCAGACATCTTTTTAAGGATTGCTATGACTTTGGCCCAATTGCCCAAGAGGCATCTTCACTTACTACTTACGGAACTATCCTCAGAAGGTCAGCAGTGCTTGATGTAGGAAACTTCAACCC
>JAYQBP010000121.1:0-3960 GCA_038137385.1 Opitutales bacterium
TCCGAAACGATCCAGCCATGCAATTGCACTCCCTATTAGAAAGCTCCTGACCTCAGCACGCCCGTAATTAAAGCATAGAGTCCCCCACTCTGCATGCAGCCCTTTTCGGGGGTCTTCATGCTCGAATAAACCGGTGCCATCAAACCGAGCCAGAGCAAACTCATCCGAGGGAAAATGAGCAGGAACCCAGTCAATAATCACGCCGATTCCACAACTCTGTAGCTTTTGGATTAAAAAAGTAAAGTCCTCCGGCGAACCATATCTGTGAGTAGACGCATAATAACCCGTAACCTGATACCCCCAGCTTGCACCAAAGGGATATTCGCTGGGAGGCAAAAATTCAACATGCGTAAAACCCAGCGAAGACAAATATGAGGGTAGTTCATCCGCTAACTCTAGAAAGGTAAGCGGCTGACTGGAATTAGGTTGGTTGCGCCAGGAACCAAGATGCATTTCATAGATTGAAACCGGTAAAGCTCTGGGGTTTTTTCCCTCCAAAGAAAGTTCGGACTTCCTACGGGAGGTACGGTTCTCAATAATCGATGCCTTCCCGGGAAGAGTTTCAAATCTCCACCCAAAAGGGTCTACTTTTTCCCTAAGAACTCCGTCGGCACCCAAAACTCTAAATTTGTATTTATCTCCAATTTTAGCTGCCGGCATAAAAAGTTCCCAACAACCCGACTCGCCCAATGAACGCATGGGGGAGGCAACTTCATTCCAAAAATTAAAATCACCCACTAAATGAACGGACTTGGCCGAAGGTGCCCAGACCACAAAACCTACCCCATCCACATCTTGTGTTTTTTTAGGGATCGCTCCTAATTTTAAATGGGGCCTTCTTTCGGTACCAGAATTAAAAGGTTTCAATTCTGCACTGGTGATTGCTGGCAGGAATGAATAGGGATCCAACCATGACCTTTCACCTTTCGAATAGGTTGAGTGCAATCGATAGGGAAACATTTCACTCTCTTGCTTCAAGAAAAGTTCAAAAAAACCATCTTTAGCTAAACACTTCATCTTGTGTGATTTCCCAGTAGATAAATTCTCCAAAATAACCTGTTTAGCAGTCGGATCCCATACTCGAGCAACCATTCCCTTGTCCTGCCCGAGGGGATGCATGCCGAGTAAATGATGAGGGTCGTGAGTGGTTCCCTTAATAATTAAATCAATCTCTTGTTGCTTGATGATCATTGACCCAATTATTTAGACTTTTTGTTAAGAAAAAACGCAAGTTAGATTATCCAAATGATTTCGTACTTGTGCCCGCTCTTCGTACCAGCATGTTAAGTGGGGTGAGACTCATTTCCAGTTCTTTGCTAATCTTCGCTTCTGCATTAGTCTTTGGCGATTCGAGCGAACCAGAACCAGTCGATGATCCTTTAACTTTAGAGGCAGACTCCCCCATCGTTTATACCGACAAGAACCAAACTCTTTTAGCTCAGGGAAATGCGACCTTAAAGAATTCCAAGCTTCTACTTTTAGGAGAAAAAATCACCTGGAACCGTGAATTAAACCAAGTAAAAGCAAGTGGAAATGTATCCCTCAACTACCTCCAGTACCGAATCTTAGCAGACCGCTTAACCTTCTTTGTGGATAGTGGTGACTATTTTGCAGAAAAAGTTCGTGGTGGGTCTGGCCTACTCTTTTTTGAGGCTCAAAGCATTCAAAAAACTGGGAACATACTCGATTTAAACCAATCGACTTTGCACTATCATGAACCCGATCCATTAGGCCTAAATTTAGCCTCCGAATTTTTATCAAGAGATTTAAACAATTCCGCGACCGAGGGACGCTCGATCCAACTAAAAGTTGGCAATTTCACTATCGGCAAACTTCCTCATTTCAAAGGAAAATATAACCCGGATCGATTACCCTACAGGCCTAAGATTGGTTTTGGTAAAGAAGGAGACTTGGGTTGGTATTCTGAGCTTGGACTAACTTATGCATCCCAAAATGCGACCAAATCGGGCTCGGTTAAAATATTTAACAATAAAGGTCTTTTACTATCCCCTTCCTATGAGTGGCATCTTCAAACGACCGGAGGCTTTACCCATGGCATCCTTGCCGGAAGTTGGATTTCCCAAAAAAATAGCCCAACTGAATATGATCTAAGAGGAAAGCAAGTGCCCAGCGAAAGAGGACATGTTCAATTTTCATCCATCAATCGGTACAAGGACCATTGGCGACTTGCATCGGTTATCGACTGGGAGAGTGACTCCGAGTTTAAGCGAGATTTTTTTAGAGAATCCTTCGCTAGGAAACAATGGAATAAAAGTTTTGCTGAAATCAGTTACGATAACGAATGGTCCAACCTTACCGTCTTTTCCGAATGGCAGTCAAACCGCCATGAATCCATCACCCAAAGCCTTCCGCTTATTTCAATCCAATCCGGCCCTATCCCGTTCGCCAAAGCCTACCATACGACATCCTTAAATTTTTCCGTTTTGAAAAGTGTCAACGAATTTGGAAGGGCCGACCCACAGGTAAAAAGACTGGACCTTGGGTACAAGATTGAGAAACCCATCCGACTCCACCAAGGGATAGTTTTCACCCCATCTTGGGACATCAGGCATAGAACCAACCGCTCCGACAAGGTAAACTTTGATCACTCAATTGGAGGGGTTGGGGCAGACTTAAACATCCAACTGCACAAAGTATTTAAAATGCAACCCATCACCTTGCTCGATTTTGACCAAGTGACCCACCTCACCAATTTTTCTCTCGCTTATCGAAACAAAAACTCACTATCCAAAGCCTCAGAAAACCATCTACCAGTCAGGCCAAGTGTGGATAATTTTAATTACGAATCCATTGATTTACTCGACCATAGTGAAAGTGAGTGGTTTGAACCCTACCACATTTTCCGTGCAGGATGGTCTAACTCTTTCTCCGGTCACCGACAAGAATCCACTCATCGTTTGATCAACTCAAGAATCTATGCCGATTTGGCCGGAAAAATGCCCGAGCTAACCCGAAGATCCCGATTTTTATATTCTGAAATTGAAGTCACTCCATGGCCATGGCTTGTAATCACGCATTCCAACAAATATGATTTATCCTTGAATGAATATTACAAAGAATCCAGCACTGTTAGATTGATTGATGGTCGCTTCCAGGAACTTTCGATCCGTTATTCCAAATATTTCAACTTCAATGATTTTGCTGAGTTTTCCGCCTGGAAAAGAATCAACGAAAAAACCCTGCTTTCCATGCTTGGAAGGTATGATCTCAACAGTAAACAAGCTTCCCTGCTTGGAGCATCCATAAATTATTTAACATCAGGCAATTGGTCGGTTGAACTCAGCGTTAATAAAAGAAAGGGCACGATAGGAGACAACTCTACAGAATGGAGACTCGGAGCATCTCTTGCGGCCTTTTAGCATCGCTTGTAAGATTCATCTGATTGCCTGAAAGGTTGACGAACCCCAATTCCTTATTTTACATTATCTAACATGAACAATCGTTCCTTCAATCCTGCCATTCCATACAAAGACCCCAAAGTTATGGCTCATTTGCTTGGTATTGGTCTCGATAACCAAGACGGTCACAAGAGAATGACTCAAGCAGATCAATTTTCTATTGTTGGAGGATCTGAGGATACCCACGGTAGGATGACAGAAACTTTGTTAAAAACCATTGAGGATTTAACCATCAAAGGCCAAAGGCTTGAAGACACCTCGAGTGATGAACTTTCGGATTTAATTCAAAAAAACACCCCCGAAAAATAAGAAATGGCACCCCCTCAACTGCCAAAGCCCCAAAAGATTGCTCCAGCTATAAAAGCACCTGGTGCTAAACCGAAGTTACAAATTAGCAAACCTCAGGTTGCTGCCGCACCTACTGCTCCCAGCCCTATTGCTCCCGCACCCGCTCTGGGTGCTCCACCGGCCGCTCCCAGCCCTATCGCTCCCGCACCCGCTCTGGGTGCTCCACCGGCCGCTCCCAGCCCTATCGCTCCCG
>JAYQBP010000122.1:0-1068 GCA_038137385.1 Opitutales bacterium
TCCAATAAGTACCTCATCAACTTCATATGATACATATATATCTAATTCATTCCATTTGCTAACATAAGGATCATGAACTTTTATTGAAGAAGTATCAGACTTGATCAGTCGATACAATGTTTCTACTGGAGAAAACCGAGTATCCCCAACATCGCCCCTGTAAGAAACTCCAAAAAAAACTATTTTAAGATTTTGCAATGAACCGAAAACCTTTTTTAATCTTTCGTAGGCAAATACGGGCATTTGGTCATTTATCGAAACGCTTCGAATGCTCATGTTTAGTTCATTATTACTTGCCCAACTCCCAAGTAGTGGATCTTTGGTAAGGCAATACCCCCCAACACCAATTCCAGGATACATCAAATTTGAATGAGTTTTTCTAACTCTAATAGCGTCTACTATTGACCATAAATCGACATCTGCTTCTTCTGCAAAACGAGACCACTCGACTGCGAATGCAATGTTAGAGGCACGATAAGAATTTTCTAAGACTTTGGCCATTTCACTTGCAGTGGTACTTTTTAAGCGAGTAAGATCGCATTTATCTGTATTGATAATTGTTTTCAAAAATACTTCAGCTGCATTCGCACTATTATCATCAATACCGGAATAAACTCTAGGATAATTCTGTATAGAGTTTATATACTGTGGACCTGGCATTACTCTTTCATAAGAATGTGCAATTTTTAGCTTTTTGTAAGAAAGATTTCGTTCTGAAAGTTTGTTCAATAAGATTGGTTTAACAATTCTTTCACAGGTGCCAGGAGGAACAGTAGTTTCAACAAGGACAAGGGCATTGCTTTTACAGTAATTACCAATTGTACTGATTGCTGCTTTGAAGCCAGTTAGATCAACATCATAAGATTTAAGACTAGAATCTTTTGTAGAGCACTTAATTACATCTAAATTTATATCAACTATAACAATATCTGCATATTTTATTACGCTTGCATCAGAAGAAGCTAGAAAATTTCCATTACTGAGAGCATTTCGATAAAATTTATCGATAAGTGGATCATCCGCTTCAAGCGGGAATTTCCCATTATTTAATGAATTTATTCGAAATAA
>JAYQBP010000122.1:1078-3452 GCA_038137385.1 Opitutales bacterium
TCTCTAGAGTTAGCACAAACTAAAGACATTACAGAACCAACGAAGCCTAGACCTTGTACGACAATTAATTTTTTGTTATTATTTTTAGCAATAAATTTAAGAATTTCCATAGTCAAACTATTTTTAATGCATTAATGTATTTATTTAAAACTATTTTTTCATCAAATTTTCTTAATGCAATTCTTCTAGAATTTATACCCATTTCATGACGCATCCTATCATCTAATTGATTAAATTTAATTACTTGTTCAAGCAGTGATTCACTATTATTAGGCTCGCACAAGAAACCATTCAAACCGTGAACAACTACCTCCTTACAACCTCTATTATTTGTAGTAATTATAGGAATTCCGCACGAGGCAGATTCTAATAATGATCTCGGCACCCCCTCGGAATAAAAAGATGGGAAAATAACACAATCCATGCTGGGCAAAACTAAACTAACATCATCGGTAGACCCAAGATACTCAATGATACCTTGGTTTATATAAGGTTCTAGATCGTTAAAAGTTATTGATGATTCGTTTGATGAGTTTAGAAAACCAAGTACATAGAACTTATTCTTTGACCCTATGCTAAAAAAGTAGCGAGCAACATTAAGAAAATGAAAAATACCTTTTTCTTCAAGCAATCTTCCAAAAAAAAGGAACTTAATTGAATTATTTTTGTTTTTAATTTCACAACCAGAAACAGGACAAAACTTTCCCGTATCAACACCTGAACCCGGCAATAACTTATAATTTTTATATAAACTCGGTTTATAATTACTAAAATATTTCAAATCATCTGTATTTTGAAAAAATACTATATTAGCTTGTGTAGCAATTTTTGTGTAGATAAACTTTGTGAATGTGTCAATAATGCCAAATTGATTATGCAAGGAACCAAGTCCGGTTATGTTTTGAATAATTTTGATATTTGTAATGGCAGCAATAATAGAACCATAAAGATTTGGTTTAATAGTAAATGTAAGGATGATATCTGGTTTTACATCAACTATCACTTTAAGCATGTGAAAAAAAGTAATTATCTCGCGAATTAAACTTTTCCCATTCAGGTCAATTTTAAAGTTATAACTTTTCTTAAAAAAAGAATCTACAAATTTTGAATAATGATCTTTCTTCGTAAGAAGATAAATCTCATGCCCTTCATTAATCAGACTTTTCGCAAGATTTAGTCGAAAGTTGTAAATAGTCCAACAATAGTTTGAACATATAAGAACCTTTTTTTGCTTCTTAATGGTGTTTTATTACTAGCATTGTTGACCTTGGTAAAGTCTGACCGTGTCTTTGTGAGTAAGCTTAAAATCTAATTTTTTCTTTCCCAAAAAGTAAACGCCAGAAGATGCATCAAACATTGACTTTGCTGATACCAGAGGAGCAATTGGTCTCAATAGCAAATTAACAAATAGACCAATTAATCTGGCTAAATTTCTACTTCGAGTAATTGACCAAATTAAATCTCTTGATGCCCAAGCGAACACTAATTCTGGTCCTTTATTTCCACCTATGTCAATTGATTCAAAATTTTTAAATAAATATCGATGGCCCAACACTGTAAATCTTGTAAAATCATATGCCCCTTCATGGACTTGCTGCATGAAAGGAGTCTCCGCATAAACGAGACCTGAGGGCTTTAAAATCCTGTAAATTTCAGCAACTACTTTTTGCGGTTCTACAACATGCTCTAAAACTGCTTGAATCCAAACACCATCATAATGCTCATTCTCAAGTGGAAGATAATGAGCATCACAAATTATATCAACAGAATTAGAACCATAAATATCAACGCCATGAATCTCAATCTTATCATTGGTCCATAGTTGATCCGTCCCTACCCCCTTTTCTCCAGAACCAATAACCAAGACCTTAGGACATTCATTTAACAAAAATAATTCCTGCAAAAATTTTATACAATTTTCTTTGGTTGTTTGACTTTCGCCCTTGATAATTTTTTTTATGAATGAATATCGAGAGAATGGTCTCCTGACATATGTTTGATTTTTGCCTTCACGACATACGGTATCACACCTTTTTTCACTCACTAAAATTGGAATATTTCTTTCAAGCGGAAAAAAATTTCCGTCCTCCGAATGCTCACATTGATGGTTTTCGCATACAAATCCCCGCGAAATCCTCTTAAGACTTGATTTTAGTTCACAAGGACAAGTTAACGGCAAAGACTTCAAAACTTAAAACAGAATTTTACTATATTTTATATCTTATGCCAGACTTTGTGAAAATTAGCAACCATGTGACTGATACTAAAGTTTTTTTCTATTTGAGAGCGAGAGCGGTTGCGCCTGTCTTCCCACCTATCAGAATTCATTTCTTCGATAGCAACTGCGATTACATTTGCTAGTGATTCAGAATCA
>JAYQBP010000122.1:3480-3933 GCA_038137385.1 Opitutales bacterium
CTAACAATAAAACAGATTTATCTAGCTCTAGCTTTTTTATTTCTGCAATTATTCGAGTATTGTGTTGATCCAGACCTTGGCCTATTAATAAACAATAAAACTCAACACCATTTTTTCGGATGATAGATAGTGCCCGAAGAAGATTTGAATGATCCTTTTGAGGGTCGTACCGGCCGACTGAACCAAGAATTGGTAAAGCAGTCTTCAAATTTAATTTTTCGAGGAATTTGTTCAGACGGCCTTCAATGTATTGAAAATTTGAGAGATCATAACCATTTGGTATGCAAACCATTTTAGTTGAATCATATCCAAGATTCTTGTGAACCTCTATTGCATTATAGGCACAAGATATGATTTTTTTTGGGAAAAAATGAGACATTGTTGCCAAAAGCCTAGAAATCCAAATGGTACTAACTTTCGATTTCCCTGGTACAAGACTACTGTGCCTTATGC
>JAYQBP010000123.1:0-2206 GCA_038137385.1 Opitutales bacterium
GGTATAGAGTCACTAACTATTCTGCCATCACTGGGAACCGGTCAGATAGGAGACTCACCATCGAAGTACTTGGTGATAAAAGGGGAGACTCGAAAAATCTTGTATCAAAATGCTTATCTCAACTTAAAGACATTTCTTTTCTCAAGTCCAGTGGTGCAGACTTTAGTAGGATTAGAGATTTGCCTTGTGGATTTCCTACTCCTTCAGTTTGTAATTTTAAGGGTATTGCTGAACTTTGGTTAGATTTGAGGACATCACTACCCAATAATGTTTTGTTAGCTGGTATTGGTTCTTATCAAAGTTTATTTTTTCAAAATGAAGTTGTCAGCGACATTTATAATAGAACTTTAAAATTCGTATAAAAAATTTGGTAAATAAGTGACATCAATCCAAGCTAACCATTGAGTTTCAAAATCGTATTTTACTTATTCTGAAAGTTAATTCTAGAATATTTCGTGTATCAGTTATAATCAAAGTTAAGTCTGTAAATTAAGCCTAAATCATTTATATCATCAATAAAATGTATATAAAAATATTTAATTTAGTAATATCTTTTTTGAGCCTAATTCCATTAACAATAGTGGCTTTATTTTCTAGACTTATTAAAGTTCCAAATAAAGGCAAATCTCTTCGTTTAGTCTTTGGAAGCATCGCAATTTTAAATAATCACTATTGGTCTAAGTCTATGAAAAACTTAGGTTACAAGTCTAACACCTTCGTGTTTGCATATTTTAAAGAAATTTCGAAGCGATCTGATTGGGACTATGTTTTATCAGATTGTTACAAATTAGTTCCTTACAGATTAAGAGTATTTTTAGCATTTGCTGAATCTCTTCTTAAATATGATGTATTCGTGTTATCTTACAGAGGATTTTTTTTACAGAAAACTTTCCTTAGATATTTCCAAGCTCAATTACTAAGGATGGCAAATAAGAGAATTATTATAATTCCCTATGGTAGTGATGCTTTTGTATATGGAAAAATCAGATCTACATCATGTGCACATGCTTTAATGATTTCTTACCCATCAGCATCAAGGCAACAATCATCAATACTTAAAGATGTAATTTATTGGAATAAATATGCAGATGCCGTTATCCCTGGGATGATGAGTTTTGATGGGATTGGCCGTTGGGATGTTTTAGCTCCCAGTAGTCTAGTACTCGATCTTGATCTATGGACTTCAACTACTAGGTCTTCTTATAACGATGGAGAATATTCAAAAGTTGTTATTGTTCATTCTCCAAATCACAGGGGATGCAAGGGGACCGAATATATAATAAATGCAATTGATCAACTGAGGAATGAAAATCTTAATGTCGAACTTAAATTGCTTGAAAAAGTTCAAAATCATGAAGTGAGGAATATTTTAAGACATGAGGCCGACATTTTAGTTGAGCAATTGATTTTTACCGGACATGGATTGAGCGGTTTAGAGGGAATGGCAAGCGGAATTCCTACTATTGCAAACTTAGAAGATGAAGCATACACATTGCCGATGAGAAGATGGTCTTTTTTAAATGAATGCCCTCTGGTTTCTGCAACCCCTGAAAATATCACTGATGTTTTAAGAGTACTTGTTACAAATCCAAAACTCAGAAAAGAACTAGGGCGTGCAGGAAGAGAATATGTTGAGAAATACCATGGTCTTGATTCTGCCCAATATCTTTTCGAAAATGTATTTGATTTCATTTACGGTAAAAAAGATTCTATAATAAATCTCTATCATCCGATTCTTGGTGAATATCCCAATCGTTCTCCGAAAATAAAGCATCCCTTAGTAAATAACAGGATTGTTGATGAAAGTATGTAACTAATACTAGATGGCTAACATTTTAATAACTGGTATAACTGGTCTAATAGGTAGCCATTTATCGGGGGAATTATCCAACTTAGGTCACACTATATATGGCGTTACTAGACGAATTTACAGTAAAGCTAATTATGAAACCGTTGTTGTAGATTTGTCATCAGATTGGAAGACAAACGAGTTACCAACAAAAATCGATGTAATCTACCACTTAGCCCAATCAGACAAGTTTCGAGATTTCCCTGCTGGTGCTCCCGATGTTTTTCAGGTTAATATAAATTCTTCCGCTAAGTTACTTGATTATGCAAAAAAAGCAGGTGTAAAAAGCTTCATATATGCATCATCAGGTGGTGTTTATGGGAATGGGAATAAGCCGTTTGTTGAAAACGAACCTAT
>JAYQBP010000123.1:2216-3665 GCA_038137385.1 Opitutales bacterium
CTATTGTTCCATTTGGTGAGTTAGGGTATAACCTTGGCAGTAAAGCGTGTGCTGAAATTCTTGTGCAAAGTTATGCATCAGAATTACAGGTTATAATTTTCAGGCCTTTTTTCGTTTACGGCAAGTCGCAGAATAGGTCTATGCTAATACCCAGACTTTTTGATAATGTGGCTACGGGCAAACCGGTACATCTTAGCTCGGGGGATGGAATCAAAATAAATCCTATCCATGTAAATGATGCAGTAAAAGTTTTAACGGCGTCTTTACATACTTCCGAAAGTCGGACTTATAATATGGGTGGTCCAGAAATACTTTCCATTCGTAAAATATGTAATCTGTTTGGTTCTTACCTAGAAAAAACTCCTAATTTCAAACAATCTAGTGATTTACCTAAGGACTTAGTTGGAGATATTTCATTAATTTCAGAGGTTCTTCACCAACCTAAAATAAAATTGTCTGAGGTTGTGGCTGAAATCAATGGCGAGATTTAAAACGCATAATTGAAGAAGTTTAAAATACTTCACATCCCATCGGCAGTAGGGGGAAATGCCCAACAAATAAGTCGTCAAATGAAACTTTTGGGTATACAGTCTTATTCTTGGGCACTTTCTGTAAATTCTATGGGTTTAGGAAAAGATGCTGATAAGTTTATTTATAAAGAAACTGACAATTTTTTTGTAAAAGAACTTAAAAGATTTTTCAGCTTAAAGTATATTTTTTTACATAGAGTTGTATTCTTTAATTTTGGTTCTCTTCTTTACACTCCTTTTCCATCCTACAGATATACTAAAGAAAAAGGAATGAACTTTCTGCGTTTATATTTATATTCAAAATATCGATATATACTGTATAGAATTGGAATTTGTCTATTAAAACTCTTCAAGACTAAAGTTTTTGTACAGTATCAAGGTTCTGACGCTAGGCAAAAGGATTATTGTAGCAGCAATTTTCAGGTAATGCTTCCTGAGCACGCAAGATCTTACAACCGCAATGATCGCTTGAAGGATCTCAACAAGCGTGAGCAAATCAAGCGATTCGAGCAAGTCGCTCAAGGCTTACTCATTAAATCCCGATCTGATGTATGTTTTGCCCTCACGCACGAAGTTTCTGCCCTATTGCCACATTGATTTAGAAATTTGGAAATCTCCACATTCCAGCCTTTCTGAGTCCAGAGGTATACTAAAGATTGGGCATGCATCTTCCAATCGGGATGTCAAAGGATCCGATCAAATCATGAAAGTCTTACAAGACCTTAAATCTACTCACGGTAAGAGGTTCGAGTTTCATCTGATCGAAAATGTACCTTACGATCAAGTGATGAATGCTTACCAATCGATCGATATCCTGATCGATAAGATTTATGCTGGTTGGTACGGTGGATTAGCGGTTGAAGCAATGGCGTTGGGTAAACCGGTTCTGTGTTACATTCGAGAAGATGATCTCAAATTC
>JAYQBP010000124.1:0-3662 GCA_038137385.1 Opitutales bacterium
TAGTGTGACCGCCTTGGTCACCTCCGCAGTCTGCCTTAGCCTCGAGCTCTCCCTCCCCGAAGCCATCGTCTATGGATTCGTGTTTGCTCTTTCCAGCACTGCACTAGTCTTACGAACACTCGGTGAACGGGGAGAACTCGATGCTCCGCACGGTCGCTTTATTGTGGGCACCCTCATTTTTCAGGACCTTTGTATCGTACCAATGGTGCTGATTGTCCCCCTGCTCTCGCAGGGCCTTACGGAACCAGCAACCTGGCAGGCCATAGGAATTGCTCTGGGCAAGGCCGCCTTGGTGGTCACCCTTCTCTTTGCCACCTCCAGGAAGCTCGTGCCTATTCTCTTTCGCTGGGTCGATTCCAGCCGGAGCAATGAGGTTTTTATACTCACCGTTCTATGCCTGTGCATTGGCACCGCCTACCTTACCTCTCTCACTGGGTTATCCCTCGCCCTCGGAGCTTTTCTAGGAGGAATGATTGTTGCCGATACAGACTTTCGTCACCGGGCAATGGGCGACATTCTTCCCCTACGGGATGTATTCGTAAGCTTTTTCTTTGTCTCCCTGGGCATGTTCTTTGATTTTCAATTGCTCGCGGACAAGCCTGTGGAAGTTGGCCTGCTCCTCCTCGCCTTCATCGGCGGAAAGGGCCTACTAGCTATTCTCGCCGCATCCTTCATGCGATTCCCTCCGCGAGCCGCTTGGTTGGCTGGTGTGGGACTGGCTCAGTTTGGGGAGTTCGGATTTGTCATTTTACAATTGGCGATCCACGAAGGCGTGGTACTCGATTCCGAGATCGGCCCCCTGCTCAATGCAGGCATCCTCAGCATGTTTCTAACCCCCCTGCTGGTGTACAAGGCCCCTCACTTCACCGCTGGGGAGCGGGCCCTCGACCCTCTGGCTAAATTGTTGCGTGCCCGCAGTGCCGAGGAACTGGAAGACCGTACCGTTGGCCACAACGACCATGTGGTGGTCATTGGGTATGGGCTCGCCGGCCGCTTGCTGACCAATAGCCTCAGTCGCTTAAAAATCGAAGCGGTCGCCCTGGAGATGAATTCCGATAATGTGGAACTCGGCCGCCGAATGGGCGATCCGGTCTATTATGCGGATGCCACCAGTGAGGAGGCCCTCGGACATGCCCATGTGGAGACCTGCCGGGCCATCGTCATCATGATCAACGACAACCAGGCAATCGAGCGGGTTATTGCGACCATCGCCCGAATGAAGGTGGAAGCACCCGTATTTGTCCGCACCCAGTATATGCGTGGATCGGAACAGTTAAGTAAGGATATGCCCGTCAATGTGGTCGCATCCGAAGTGGAAGGTGGGCTGGAAATTCTTTCCCTTGTTCTTCGGCAGCTCAATATCCCTAGAAATTTAATTGTTCGTGAAATCGATCAGGCACGCGAAGAAACCATGCACTCGGACCGAGACCACTCCACCTCTCCCCTACCCCTCGAAGCCCATGCGGGACTCAAAGACTTAAAAGTGGAAAAATTATTGGTAACCGAGGGCAGTCGGGTGGTTGGACAGTCCCCCCGATCCCTCGATCTTGCTGAGACTAAGGGCGTATCCATTTTGGCGATTCGCAGGGAGGAATCCTTATTGGTTCACCGCTTAGCGGATACTGCATTCGCGGTGGGTGACTTGGTTTACTGCATTGGCAACGACCAGGATCTGTTAAACATCACCCCTTGGTTCGATGAGGATAAAGCAGTACAGGGAGCGGATGCCCATGGCTAGAATATCTATTACAGGCAACTAAGAACATTTCACACAGGTGGTGGCTTCTGGGGCAAACTCTAACCTTTCAGGGGCAATCGATTTCCCGCAAAAAATGCAGGTACCAAACTGACCGTTTTCAATACGCTGCAGGGCAGACTTTACCGCCACTTTTTGCATCTTCTTTCTTCGGCGGGCCTCCAACATGAGTTGCTGGTCCTGCATTGCCTCCATTCTCGACAGCCTACCGAGGCTCTTATCCGGGGAGACAGCCACCGCGGATTCCTCCGTTTTTTCCAAATACTGTTCAATTTCAACCAAGGACTCTTCCAACGGTTTACGATACTTTTCAAAATCTTCCGGCTCGCTCATTCTACCATCGCACGATTAAGAGTGAACTGGGTCAACCCAAGAATTTCCCTTCCCCCTCCGAGTATTTTTTGAGGAAAATCGGATGAAAAGCTTGAATTCGTCCCGTCCTTTGATCAAATTAGAAGATATGAAAATTGCATTCTCTACTCTCTTTTTAGCTTTACTCATGCAACCAGCCCTTTTTGGTGCTGAAAAATGTGCCCTAATGGTCGAAGACGACATTGATCCGGAAGAATATTCCGAGGTAATGGGTAAGAAAATCGAGTTTTGTTGCGGTTCTTGCGTCAAGGCTTTCGATAAAGCCACTGCCTATTACATCAAAGCCGTTCCTGAATTGGCGGCCAAGTTTTCTGATTCCGAGAAGAAGGAACTCGGTGTAGACAAGGTTGTACTGCTCGAGCAGCGTTACTGCCCCATCTATCCCGACCGTATCGTCAACCCTGAAAGCAAGACTGAAGAGTACAACGGGAAAACCGTTTATTTCTGGTCATCCAGTGCCCAACGCAAATGGAAGAAAGACCCAGAAGGATATTTCAAAAAAGCGATGGAAGCTGGTCTTCTTCCCCAGTTTAAGTCCTAACTATACCTTACCCTTTATCAAACACCCTGTCGGACTCCAACCCGGCAGGGTTTTTTTATGCCTTCTTGGAAACAAAGGCGTAAAGAACCCCAGACTGGCAGGATACCTTAACCTCGTCCGTTGCACATCGGTTACTCTGACTAAACATCTTGTCCCAGGCAAAATCCGCACCCACTAGTTCCCACTGTAAACCGGAACTATTTACCTTCTCAACCTCTCCTATCGGAAGCAGGCTAATCGGGGAACCGGTACGCCCGCTCAGAACGAGAGGACAAACAGGAGTAATCCGGCGGATCCACTCATGCTCATCATCAAATGTGACCTCAACGGATGAATCGATTCGCCCGGCAATCATCAGATTACTCAGGCAGTGATCGGTCCGTTCACCAAGTCCGCCCAATACGACCAATCGCCCGGGTAGTCCCCGGTGCTCCAGCCAGCCAAGGGCTTTTTCGAAATCAGTCTGGTTCTGATCCATCTTTCGCTCAATAACCGAACGAGGAAAGATCTTTTCGATCTCCTGCAAGTCTCCGCAGGAATCAAGATCACCAAGAATGAGATCCGGCTCCACCCCAGCATGACGATGGGCAAGCCACCCACCATCCACCGCGATGGATATTTCCGCCTCTTCCGCACGCCATTGCAGGAGTTCAGCCGAGGGAGCATGGCCCGCCAGGGTGATGAGCACGGTGGAGTCAGCAACCACAGAAAATTCGAATCATTGGAAAAAGCCTCTTTGCTTTTCGCTAATCGAAAGACCGAGCTTTTCCATCACCAAAAGCATATCTTCCCAGACTTTGCGTTTGCTCGATTTACTCGGATTGTGGAGCAGATAGGATGGATGATAAGTCACCATCATCGGCCAACCGTTGTACTCGTGCCAGTTTCCGCGCATCTGCCCGAGACGTCTCTGCGGATCAGCTCCCAGCAACCCATCTGTGGCAGTCTTTCCCAAGGCGACCACCACTTTGGGCTTCACAATTTCCAGCTGTG
>JAYQBP010000125.1:0-3449 GCA_038137385.1 Opitutales bacterium
AGGGTTTTACCCCATTTCGATAATCCCAGGCAAACTCGTGGTGGTAGTTGTGGTAGCCCTCACCCATGGTAAATATCGCAGCGATCCAACTATCTCGAGCCGAGTGTTCGGTTGAGTAGGGCTGCTTTCCAATCATGTGGCACAAGGAATTTATACAGAAGGTAGCGTGCTGAACCATAACCACGCGGGCGACTCCAGGGATGAGGAATCCCCCAAGTGCCCCTATTGCAGGTAACATGTTTCCTGAATAAATCGCATAGTAATAGCCAATAATAGTGGGGAAAATGAAACTCATAATAAAAGAAATGGGGTGAACCCATTTATGTTGCCATGAAACCAATTTGTCGTTGTGAAGGTCGTGGACATTGTCGAGGGGGGGCTCAGGCTTCAGTTTGAACATCAGCCAACCCATGTGGGCCCAGAAAAAGCCCTTGGTGATATCGTAGGGGTCCTCATCGGTATCCACATGTTTGTGGTGCTTGCGGTGCTCGGAGCTCCACCAAATGGCAGAGTTTTCAAATGCGGCTGCTCCAAAGAGAAGTACATAGAGTTTGACCGGCCATTTTGCCTGAAATGCTTTGTGGGAAAATAGACGATGGTAGCCCACAGTGATACTCATACCTGTGGAAATGTAGAAAAATAAAAAGACTCCAAAAAGGAACCAATCCCAGCCATAGGACCAAAGATAATACGGCACCGCGGTAATAGTTAACAAGGCAGTGAAGATTAGAAATCCACTTGTCACCCATTCCACACGATTAAATGGTATATTTTTGAACATAGTAATATAGCTTGTAAGAATTTCACCAAAATGCGAATCCTAAAGTAAAATTTAGAGGCTAATTAATTAAATTTACTGATATTCTTGATTCAGTCAAAAAATGCCTTGTGACTTCCTTGAATAAAGTTACTAGTTATACTCTAATTTTAATAGTTTACCTAAGATTGTTTATTTAATGAAGTTCTCAACGCCTTTCCTGATTTTATTTTCGCTGCTGGTTTATTCGCACAATACCGCCTTGCTAGCAAATCCTGTTAACCAAACCGTACCTTACCGTTCCGCTGACTCAGAAGTTTTGGTCATGGAGGGGAAGGAAGGTCCGGGGAAAGGTAAGAGGGTGGTTTTGGTCTCTGGTGATGAAGAATATCGCACGGAAGAGAGTATGCCGATGCTGGCTAAGATTCTATCCCAAAAACATGGATTTACTTGTGTGGTTTTATTTTCGTGGGACGAAACAGGTACTTATATTGATCCCGATAACCATCAGGGTGTAAGAGGTTGGCATTATCTCGATGATGCGGATCTCATGATTATTGGTACCCGTTTCCGTAATCCTTCACCCAAAGACACTAAACATATCACTGGATTTCTTAACGCAAGCAAACCTGTCATTGGCATTCGTACATCCACCCACGGATTCAAGTGGTTAGATGATCGAACTTTTGGAGGTAAAATTACCTTTAAGGATTTTGGTCCAAAAATCTTAGGAGAAGGATGGGTGAGTCATCATGGAAAGCATAAATACGAGGGGGCTCGTGGTGTAGTCGAGCCGGCCAATGCAAATCACCCAATACTGAACGGTGTTAAAGATGTATTCGGTCCAACAGATGTTTACGGAATCAACGCACTTACTGATCGTGACACTATTTTACTAAGGGGGCAGGTTACGGAGAATCTTAAGCCTGATTCTAAACCGGTGGACTCCAAAAATAATCCCATGCAGCCTTTGGCTTGGATACACCCATACACATCTCCAAGTGGGAATTATGGTACTGCGTTTTGTACTACCATGGGTGGTTCGGTTGATTTAGTATGTGACGACCTCCGTCGTTTAATTATTAACGCAACTTACCACCTGACTGGGTTGGGTGTTCCTTCCGAAGCGGATGTTGCTTATGTGGATCCCTTTTATCCCTCTTTCTATGGATTTCTTAAAAACAAAAAAGATTACTGGAAAAATATGGATATGCAACCTGAGGACTATGGATTGGGTCAATCTCCCTATGCGGAGGATCCATCCGGTACCCCCGAATGGAATTTTCGGCCTACACCGAAAAAGTAACCAACCAACTGTAATTTAAGGTGGCAGGCTATGTAAGCCACCTAATCTACATTTAGAAATGTCGGAAGTTTGCACTGAAATCGTCTTGATTCGACATGGAGAAACTGAGTGGAACCTAACGGGCCGCTGGCAGGGTCATGCCGATTCTCCTTTGAGCAATAGGGGTATTTCTCAGGCAGAAGCTCTTGGGCAGAGGATGATGAAGGAGAGGGTGGATTTTGTGTATGTAAGTGACCTAGAGAGGGCTCAGCATACTGCTAGGTTGGTTGGGGGACCAAGTAATTGGACTTACGAGCTTATGCCTGAACTCAGAGAACGAGATATTGGAGTCCTCGAGGGACTTACGACGGAAGAGATGCTTGTTCAACAACCTGAAGTTTATCGATCATTTTGTAATGACGGTTCCAATTACCAACCACCACAAGGTGAAAGCTTCAGTCAGTTTTCTGAGCGATGCTATTCTGCAATCGAAAATCTCGCACTCATGCATCCAGGCAAAAAAGTAGTTGCAGTCACCCACGGCGGGGTTTTAGGAGCTATTTTTAGAAATGTTCTCAAGATAGATCTTGATGCTCCCCGAAATTTCTTGCTCCTTAATTGTTCAGTCAATCGAATAAAAAAATCTTCTATTGGATGGAACTTAGTTAGTTGGGGAGATGTTTCCCACCTAAATAACCTGGATAGTTTGGATGACTCTTAGAGGTCTAAAGTTACCAAGTTGAAGCTAATTTATGTAAAAATATAAAAAATTATGTAAATATTTGATAAAACGGTCTTTTTGATTTATTATAACAATATGAGTAAGAGATGTGATAAGGATGTTTATGAGTTTCGTTTCCACTATCATTTGGAAGGTTCGGTTGGTTTTTCAGATAAATATTTTTTAGCTCATGACTATATGGAAGCAAAAAAGATGTTTGAATATGCATGTTGCAAAAGATCCTCTGCACCTACTTTGGACAAAGTTGAAAAATGGAATCGGTGGGCGGATCGATGGGAAGATATTGATTCAGAACTATCCAATATATCCCTTAATTAAAGATCCCCTTATTTACTAAGTTTTTTGCTAATATAGCTTATTAATATTGTTAATAACTAAGTTTGCTTTTTTTGCAAAGTTGTTGTCTGTTACGATATGGGCAAGCGAGTAGACATAGAAGAACTCCACGAGTTTCGTATTGAGTTTCGTCGTATCGGCTCAGATTTCCCTTCCACTCGTCACTTCACTTGTGTGAATGCCGTGGCAGCTCGCGAGATGTTTCTTTTCGTTTGTCGAAAAGAAGAAATTGAAGCTGAGATTGTATCGATGGAAGTTTGGAATCGTTGGGCAAATCGTTGGGAAACTCCTGCGGAACTAGTGGAGAATGATGCTGAATTAGTTTCCTG
>JAYQBP010000126.1:0-3422 GCA_038137385.1 Opitutales bacterium
TAAACCACGCTTAAATATTACATGCCTGATATAGTTGATGTCCTGAGAAAACTCCAAGCCGCAGGTCTTGGTAAAGGTAAAGGTTCTCCTCAACCTCAACATGCATCCGGACAAGAAGTTCGTAAAGACGCCGTCACTGGTGAGCTAATGGAGGTCAGAGATATTTTTTATCAGGGAAATCATGTTGCCACTCTTGACTACAACAAGACTACTGGTGCTTGGTTTTTGGACACTCAGGAACTTGTGAAATTGTCTCGAGTACCAAATGTTGTAGACCTGATCCTCGCAGAGGAGAGAAAATAACCATCAGGTGTCTTTTCTGCGTAGGCTATTTAGTTTTCTTCTTTCTAAAGAAACTAAAGATATTGCTGCTAAGCAGCCATGCCTCAGTCCACAGGAAGAGGGTGGTGGGAAACCTACACAATTAACAGTAGAGGGTGATGGTAATCCTAAATCACATAAGTATGTTGAGATTCAAAAACCCAATACCAAGATAAGTACCGATGTAAAAAACCCAGGTGAGGGTTCTGATAAGTCATTTACTAATATTGACTCTGAAACCAATCTGACTGAAAAGCCCAAAAGCTCACCTAACGGATCTACTGTAGGTTTAGGTGACACTCTTAGTCAATCTGGTCAAAAACAAGAAGTTCCTGTTGAAACCAGTAATACTTTGATTGATTGGAATGATTCAGAGAAAGTGTCTAATGTTAAAGACTCAAATGTCTCAAAACTAATTCCATCCGAAACTCCACACACTGCTTCTCCTACCACAACTTATAAGCCTCCAATTGAATCCATTAAACCATCAAGAGTAATATCCCATTATACTATGAAAATTTGTCCAAAGACTGGTGAACATATGAAAGAAATCGAAGTACTTGGTGAAAAAATAGATGTCAGTTCTGCTGGTTGCTACTTTGATCGAGGTGAATTGGCCCGTATTCTCGGAAGTAAACCTAGCTTTCTTCAATCTGTTGGCAATTTTCTCACAGGCAAGGGAAATCCTTATGAAACTGCCGATCGTGGAGCCGAAGTCATTATGCTGCAACAAGAAATTCAAAAAAGCGAGGCCCGCTTAAGATCTCTTCGCTTAGGTTCGCCTGAATATGATCTTGAATATACCAATCTGAAGAGTTTGAACGCAAAAATGCAAGGAATGAATCGCTAAGCATTCTTTCTTGCCCTAGTTTAATTTTAAAGTTTAGCCGTGCTTTCCGATATATTGGAAAGATTGTCATTCTTGTATTTCTATGCGGCTAATTTTGAAGATTCTTTAGTCGATGCAGATGAACTCAGAAAGATAAAACTCTTTTTAAAGGAGTGGGAAGACCAAGATTATAACTCATACAATAAAAATTATTTATTAATTGCGAGAAACCATTTTTCTACTCTCAGGAAATCTAAAAACCCTCAAGGTTTCTTAATAGAAAACTTAGACTTTCTTTCTTTGCACTTATCCAGAGAAAATAAGATTGCTTTACTAAACGATCTTCAAACCTTTAAAGATGGATCTGTAGGATATTGTATTGATGATTTAGAATTAGATCAATTTCTTATAGATTATTGGGAATTAGATCCAGAATTTGATAAGAACGAGGGTTCGAAAAAGCTTATCTCCGGTAATTTTTGTAATTGGTTCAGGTTGCAGAGAGAGACGAAGGCGAGTCAATTATTTCGTGAAACTTTTCAAATAAGCTCCTTGTATGCATTCATAAAATCCAACGAGCTAAACTCAGCCCAATACTTAGCCAACGAAGGTATACAGCAATTTCAACATAGTACATATCGTTCTAAAACCAATTTTACTCCAAGAGTGGAAGGACTTATTGAAGAAATTTGCTCAAAGTTGTCTGTCGAAAATAGTTTTAAAACATTTATTGAAAATAGCCCAATTCATAATGCGTGTATTTTACCTATATTTACTTCTGAATGTGATAGCATTATTATATTAAGCTCAAAACTCGTTAATGAATTAAATGATATTGAACTAAAATTTGTTATAGGGCATGAAATAGCACATTGGCTGTTTAATAATCGTGATATTTCTTATGTTTGTAATAATTCCTTTTCCTCAAATTCTGAATTTCCAAGTCTCTCATTCGAATATCTTTACTCAACCTGGAGTAAATTAGCAGAGCTTTCTGCTGACCGTATTGGTTTGCTTGTTTGTGGATCAATAGATGCGGCAGTCACAGCCCTTTATCGCGTGCATACTGATATATGTCCGGAGAAAGTAGGATTCGATCCGCAAGCTTTGCTTGAAGAAGTTAAAAGAGAAAATATATCGGTGGAGAACTTAAGTCTAGCAAGAGAGCATTCTCATCCACCCCTTTATCTTAGAATCAAAGCTCTATCTTTTTTTGACTCTTCTCAATTACTTAGGGATTGGCGTATTGAAGGACTTTTTCGTTCCTCCGATACAAGGCTAAGTAATCAAATGGATGAAATTATTGGTTTATTAGACTATATTGATGAAGATTTTAATCATTTCAAGATACTTCAAGCCATTGGGCTAGGTGGTGTTTTACTTGCTCAAATTGATGATGAAATATCCCAGGATGAGCTGGATAATATCCACAATATCCTTCTTTCTTATGTTTTAAATCCACAACCTGTAATTAATTTCATTACAAACTTTTTAGAGGAGAATGAAGACCCCAAAGTAGTATTCCTTGACCTCTTAAAACAACTCTCAGTTGAGCCAAAACAATTCAAACATTTATTATTTAAATCTTTTCTTGAAATTGCCCTTAGCGATGGTGCCCTCAAGAGCAGTGAGACTTTAATGCTATTGGAAATAGGAAGCATATTAGATATCGGATATAACGAAACCTACCACTTAATCATCAATTCTTTTGGAAATAAAAATTTCATCGAAAAAAATGCAATGAATCATTTTGATACTCTATTGAAAAGAAAGGATCCTTTCTTAATAGGTACTCGTGATGAAAAAATGGCTCTAGCATCTGATACGTCAACATGTGTTGAAGAACGTATACGCTTAGGAAGAGATCTAGATCCAACAGTTCGGATGGCTGTATTAATGAATGAATCCACTCCTCTTGAAGTAAAAATGGAACTAATGGATAATTGTATTAGTTCCTAAAGTCCAAAGTCGTATATTAAAGAACTTTTACAAATTAATCTAAAAAGATGGATGATCCAAATGCAGTGTTTTCATCAGTGCCATAATCGGTAATCAGCCATAAAAGTTTACACTGTGGTTTAACCGTTGGTTTATCAAACCATCCATCGGTAAGAAATAAACAACCGTCAATTAACCCTTTCTTACGATATTCCCAAAGATATTCAAAAGCCGGGTCGCAATCATTTCCCCCCCCACCTTCTACAAATTGAGGAGCAACCCCGCTGTAATCGTAGCTCCGGTGTACGGTTGAATCACATTCGATGATATGCAC
>JAYQBP010000127.1:0-3376 GCA_038137385.1 Opitutales bacterium
ACAAACAGCAGTTAATTGTGACAAAACTAAGAGGAACAGAAATCAAAACCCAAAAAGATCTTAGCACAACTTCTGAGGTGTTGAGAAGGTATGCCAATGAAACTGTCAGAATAACTGAAGCAAATGAAGATAGAATAGCCTTCTACCTTAAATTTCATAACAAAAAAATAACCATTTTCTTTGTTTGGCAAACGAGTGATTCTGAATGTAAGGAGAATTTATTAAAAATCACTGAAATTTATAAAATTTATAGGAAGCGCGGACTAAGCTTGGTAACGATTTGTATTTCGGAAAATGCGAGTGAAGCAATCGATATTTTAAAGCAAACTCAATCATCAGGACATAATTTCTATAGTAATTTTTATGAAACTAATCCAATATTTGAAATGACTAATATGAAATCGAAAATTACACCGACAACCTTAGCTTTAGGAAAACAAGAGACAATATACTTTAAATCACAAAAGAGATTAAATATCGAAAAACTAAAATCTAGTATAATTCAAATTTTAGAAGACCAGTAGAAAAACTGCAACAGCAGGAAGCACAATTGAGCGTGAGAAAAAACTTTTAATCCTCCCATATGATAACATCAAAAAAATAATATAAATATAGAAATCGATAAAATTTATTGGATAAACAACTTGCCAATTAAAATATGCCCAAGAAAATTCTGAAAAAAACAGACATAACTGTATTATCATGTTAACTAGATAATCAAGTATAGAAAAAAGCACTGTTGAATTTACAAAATTAAGTGTTATAACTGAAAAAATAGAGATAGGCATAATGATGGAAACAAATGGTAAAATGAACAGATTAGAAAGTAGGGAGACGGGAACTATTAAACCAAAGCATTTTGCCAATATCAAAAAACTTCCCCAAAAAGCAGAATAATTGACCTGTAATAGTTTAAAAAACCAAGTAAAAACTTTTTTACTTTTTGGACTTTGATATTTTCTCCCGTCAACTGACCATATAATCGTAAGAACTACAGTTATAGACAATAGAAACCCAATATCCAGGAAAGCATCTGTGTCGTAAAGTAACAAACCAATGCCAGCTATTGAGATAACGCTTATATTTATTACCCTTATACCCAATAATTTACTAATTACCCAAACACAAAGCATGGTGTAAGCACGGGTGGATGAAACAGAAAAGTTAACAAGATATAAGTAACCTAAGAGAATTATCAATGTGATGATCATTGAGAAACCTTGTTTGGATCCTAGAATTTTAAATAACCATACAAATGTTGCATATAAACAACCAATGTGTAGACCGCTAACCGCGAAAAGATGCATAGTTCCCGAATGAACGAATGTATTCACATGTCGCTCTTCAAGATCATCCTTATTCCCAAACATAAATGCTTTGAGGAAAGACTTGGTCGCGGTGTTTATTTTTAGGTCATTAAAAAAAAGCGAGGAATACCTTTCACGGGGATTAACTGGCTTTAGGTGTGAAGATCTTAAAAAGTTAACATTATCAAATTCAGATGTTGCATACAATACACCCTTTATAGCCACAATCTCATCATTATTAATAAAATGATCATCAAGGATTAGATATGTTCTTTTTTGTTCACGCTTCTCACTCGGACTTATGAATTTAATTGGCTTACAAACATGTTTCTCCTGCTTGTTTCCTGCAATGATTAGTTCCCTTTTTGTACTCCCAATCTGTATCACAGAAAAAATTTCCTCTTGCTTTACGATCTTCCCGGAGTGTGTGATCGGCTCATTATTGTAAAATATGAATGTTACAATAATTGATGATAAGATTAATATAACGAAATTTTTATTATATATCTGTAAGCACAGAAGACATATTGCAGTAACTATTATAATGTAAGTCGTTATCTCTCCATAATTTAATCCATTCTTCAGGCATAACGAAGATATCGTAATTAGAAACATAAATAATGTTGGTAATTTTAATATCATTTCCAAAAATCTGAGTTTGCATTATACATTAATCGTAATAGCTTAGGAAAGTGCTTTATGACAGGTCCTACATGCGTAAGAGTTTAGCACCTAACTTTAGGTGTATAACAGATTACCTGATTCTTACATTAATCATATTTTTCTTACTTCAAACAATTTTCAAAATTTTTGACGGGGACAAGCACTTACTAGAATTTCTAGGAATTTCATTTTATGGCCTTAAGTCGGGTTTTGTTTGGACATTCCTTACCTACTCTCTTTTGCATGAAGGTGTATTTCACCTCCTCTTTAATCTTCTTGGTATTCACTTCATAGCAAGAAATGTTGAATATATCTTATCTACCAAAAATTATTTTCAACTGTTCCTTGTAAGTACTTCTGTTGGATCTTTTTTATGGGTTATTTTTAACAGTGATTTTGGTCTGCTCTTGGGTGCCTCTGCATTTGTGATGGCATGCTTAACTTACTTTTGCCTACAGAAGCCAAATGATCCGATTACTTTTCTGTTGTTTTTCATTCTGCCCGTAAAATTAAAGCCCAAGTTCCTGTTGATGGGTGTATTAGGCTTAGAGCTTTATGGCTTTTTATTTGGAGAACTTCAAAACTCTTCAAGCATCGCTCATTCTGCCCATTTGGGTGGCATGGTGGTAGGTTTGTTGTACTCTCACTCACCTTTTAATCTCTCAAGGTTTCCAAAATTTTCTTTCAAGTTTCGTGGCACTCAAGAGACAGTCAATAAGTCTTTTAGGGATGAGTCGAAATACACAATCAATAAAGAAACCGATCAGGAAGTAGAAATCCAAATTGACAAAATCTTGGATAAGATAAATGAAAATGGGTTTGGTAGCTTAAATGATGATGAAAAGCGTTTGCTTGAAAAAGCCCAAACCCTATTTAATGATAAGAGAAAGTAACCCATGCACTTATACATTCCGCGTTTAATACTAGTTGGTTTATTGTTAAGCTTTTGCCTGACGAAGTTTCTGCTCGCTGAGACTAAAGATTTGTATCCCACAGCACTCATGAAGCATGAGACTCAGTGGTTAATCAAAGTACTTGAGGAGGCCCATTTTAATAAATTAAAAATCGAAGATTTGAACTCCACATCATTCATAAATAAATTCGTTAGTAAACTAGACAAACAAAAGCTTTACTTCACGAAAGATGAAGTTGTGGGATTTCACAAACAGTATGGATTAACTGTATCGATTCACCTTCAACAAGGCAATCTTCTGCCAGGCTTCGAGATTTATAATAAATATAAAGTGAAAGCCATAGGTAGATTAAATTGGGTACTAGCTGAATTAGAAAAGGAACAAAATCTATTTATTGATAAGAATTATACCTCAAGTCGTGACGAATCGGATTGGGAATCAAGTGAAAATAACCTAGATCTGTTGTGGAAAGATTTGATCAAATCAGAATTT
>JAYQBP010000128.1:0-610 GCA_038137385.1 Opitutales bacterium
AACCAAGACGGTTTTAGTTGGAACTAAAAATCTTAATATGTTCCGAATCAAGAGGTAGAAAAAACCAATGTGAAGCCCACTTATTGCAAATAAATGTATGGTGCCAGTGTCGACCATAAAATTACTAAGACTACTATCTAAAATACCTTTATCACCCGTAAGAATAGTATAACCAAACTTCTCGGCAGATGTTTCTTTGCTATCTACTTTTATGAGTTCACCCATAAATGTTCTAAAAAAATTCCTTTCTGATATTTCTTTAATCGTTTTATTATAGAATATTAATTCATCAGACTCATACATATAAACTCCAATTATTTGTATCAATCTCATAAATTCATTACTTTTAGAAATCTCTTTTAATGAAATTTTGTTCCCAATTAAATCTTTATAGTAAGGAGAGGTCTCAATAACTAAATAATTACATATAGAATTAGGTTCTTTTTTTAAGGTAAATAAAATCTCATTGTGTGATTTACAACCAAAATTTAATGGTTCAATATCTTTGCTTTTGATAAATAAATTAATATTTAAAAAGAAAATAGATAATATAGCAAATATTAACTTTCTCTTATGAATAGGTCTGAGTTTAATGCAAACACCATATAAA
>JAYQBP010000128.1:620-1184 GCA_038137385.1 Opitutales bacterium
CAAAGAGATTTAGAAAAAGTAAAGCCTTTTGCCCGAAGTAATTATATAATATGATATATAATATCAAGAGATGAAAGATAGTTACTAGCCAAATTTCACCCTTGAAGTATCTTTGGACAACCATTATCAAAATATTGACTAAATTATGCTTATAGACAGGGTATATATGCGGGGGTCACAGACCTTTTTTCATAAGACTGTTTGCGATAGATTACTTTTTGTACTCATTGCAATTTTTCTAATACAGTCAATCTTACAGTTGTTTGGACACCCTGACTTGATGTTCCATGCCCTCGGTCTTAGCACATCAACATTACATAATGGATACATCTGGACCTTGCTTACCTACACTCTTGTTCATGAAGGACCCATGCATCTGATATTTAATTTATTAGGGATTCATTTCATTGCCCGACAGGTAGAGTCATTAATTGGATCTAAGAATTTTCTCATCTTTTTCATTTTATGTTCCATCTTGGGATCTTTGTTTTGGCTTTTATCAAACTACACTCACAAATTCCACCTCGTTGGTATTTCGGCATTGATATTGGGGGCTCTTAGCTA
>JAYQBP010000128.1:1194-3351 GCA_038137385.1 Opitutales bacterium
ACCTAAATGGATCCTTTGGGCAACACTCGGAATTGAGGTGTACGGTTTTCTAATCGCAGAACTTGGCGGGAGTGGCATAATCGCTCATTCTGCTCACCTTGGAGGAATGTTTGCGGGCTTTGTATGTTTTTTCATTTGGGGTAGAGAGCGAAAATTCCCGATCCGATTTACTTACTCTAAAAGACCAAACTCAAGTTGTAAAACTAGCTTTAAAGTAAACCTTAATGAATCATACGATCTTAAAGAAGAAACAGATCGTATTCTTGATAAAATAAACGAACAAGGATTTGCCTCATTATCAGAAAGTGAAAAAGCTACTTTGGAAAAAGCGAAAAAAATGCTAAATAGTTAACTATATGATTACTTTTAATGTATTGCGTGCATTGATATTGCTTCTGTTGCCAATTTTAATTTTTTTAACTCCATTACCATGCGAAAGTACAGAAAATCATGATTATGAACATAGATTAACACCATTGGTTCCCTCAATCCTTATGAATGAGGAAACAAAATGGTTGCTAAATGCTTTGGAAAAAGCTCACTTCAAAAAATTGTCGATTAAGGATACGAATGCGTCAGGCTTTCTTGAAGATTTCATCAGTAATTTGGATAAGCAAAAACTATTCTTCAATTTGCAAGGTGTAAGAAACATTATCCACAGATTTGAGCCAACCTTACTTACCTACTTGCAGCAAGGTAATTTATTTCCTGCATTTGAAATATATGAAGAGTACAGAAAAATAGCCTTAGTGAGAATTGAAGAAGTCCTAGGCAAAATAGCCAACGACCCGCCTTTGGATTACAATGTCTCATTTGTTGTTGACCGAAGTGATGGACCTTGGGCATCCACCAGCGAAAGTTTGGATTTGGTTTGGTCCCATGTTATTGCCAATGAATTTATAAATGAGATTCTTTCTCATGTTGATGAAAATGAAACCCTTGATGTATCAGTGGATTATCTTCGCGAAAAGAAAAAGGATGCTACGGTTCGACTTGTTAAGAAATATAAAAGGTGGATGAAAAATATTTTAGACTTTGAAGCAGCAGATGTACAGGAATTGTACCTCACTACCCTCACCCAACGGTTTGATCCGCATACATCCTTTCTCAACATAAAAGAAAAAGAGCGTTTTGACCAAGCAATGCATAATGAATTTGTTGGAATTGGTGCTGTATTGTCAGACGAGGATGGATTTTGTACCATTAAAGAACTGCTACCGGGTGGACCTGCTGAAGCCTCTCGCGAATTGGAGCCTGAAGATGTTATACTGCAAGTCGCACAAGGAGAAGGAGAATTTGTTGATATATATGAGATGAAGCTCTCCAAAATCGTTGAATTAATCAAAGGCCCAAAATATACATTAGTTATGCTCAAAATTCGTCCAATAAAAAACGCATCATCCATAAAAACAGTAAAAATAATAAGAGACCGAATTCGATTAACGGGAAACCTTGCAAATGCAACATTGCACCAACTTAAAAATAATGAGCAACAGATAAATCTTGGTGTTATAGAGCTTCCATCATTTTATGGGTCAAATGAAGACGGTCATAAGGCAACCGACGATGTTGAGGAGTTAATCGAGTCCTTGAAAAAAGAGAGCATTCAAGGTTTAGTCCTTGACCTTCGCAGAAACGGCGGAGGCTACCTTAGTGAGGCCGTAAATTTGGCGGGACTTTTTATTTCGAGAGGACCCATTGTGCAGGTAAAAAGTTCTGACGGTAAAGTGAGAAAAAAATTCGATTTCGACCCTAAACTTTCGTGGGATGGCCCATTGATTGTTTTAGTTTCTCGTTACAGTGCATCAGCATCTGAAATTGTAGCCGGTGCACTCAAAAATCATCGTAGAGCAATAATTGTTGGGGATAAATCGACGCACGGAAAAGGAACTGTTCAATCTTTATTGCCTATGAACACACCTATGAATTTTGCAAATGAGAAAAATAAAAAGAGTGCAGCAAAAATAACCATACAAAAATATTACTTACCCTCCGGAGAAACAACCCAATTAACCGGTGTTGCCAGTGACATTAGCATGCCAAATGTTAATCAATATCTTCCGATAGGTGAATCCGATCTCAAAAACGCTCTAGATTGGGACAGAATTCCAGAAGTTAATTTCCGAAGACCTCATGATGAATTTAGTTACACTCAAG
>JAYQBP010000129.1:0-3306 GCA_038137385.1 Opitutales bacterium
CTACATTGGCATCTACCGAAGCATCGCGGTCTTCAGGATAATCCAGATCGAGCACGCATTTGTCCTGGTAAATTCCGACGCTGATAGCGGCGAGGTAGTCGCGGATGGGATCTTCCTTGAGCTTGCCATCGGTCAGTAGCCCATTAACCGCAATGCGTGTGGCCAGCCAGGCACCGGTAATGGACGCGGTACGGGTACCGCCATCTGCCTGGAGGACATCGCAGTCGATCCATAAGGTCTTATCAGTTAGTTTTTTAAGATCGAGCACAGCCCGGAGGGAGCGCCCAATGAGACGCTGAATCTCTATGTTTCGGCCGTCCTGTTTGCCTCGGGATATCGGGCGGTCCTTGCGGGAAAGGGTGGCGTAGGGAAGCATGCTGTACTCGGCGGTAAGCCAGCCCCCCTGGATTTTTTGCTGACGCATCCAGCCGGGAACACGGTCTTCGATCATCGCCGAGCAAATGACCCGTGTGTTTCCAAAGGAACAAAGTACGGAACCGTTGGCATGCGGGGCAATGCCGAGTTGAAAATCGACTGGGCGCATTTGGTCGAGAGCACGTCCGGAGGGTCGTTCAAAGATTTGATCAAGTTGGGAAGCAAGGTCAGTGGGTTCGTTCATTTCACACTTTATACTCGATTAAGGGCTCGGGGTCGAGCACGGGAAGGTTGCACGCTTCAAGCTGTTGGCCAAACCAAGCACGGGAATCCGGATCGCCGTGGTGAAGGACAATTCTTCGGGGGCTGACCGAGCGGGCGTAGGCGAGCAATTCATCGCGGTCAGCATGTCCACTCAAATCGTATTGCCGGAGGGTGGACCGAATCTGGGTCTGGATATCGACCGCTTCAAATACAAAGGGGTCTCCCTGAATAAGGGTAAGCAAGTGGCCCCCCGGAGTGTTGGGGTCGCAATACCCGACAAAGAAAACCCCATTTCGCTCATCTCCGAGCATCGAGGATGCAAGCATGTAAGAGGGGGTGTTTTCAACCATCATCCCACTACTTACCAAATAGATACCCTGCATAGGCAAGGGTTCCCCTGGTTGGATTTTGCGAGGAAGGGGTTGGGCACCCAGACTGCGCAAAACCTTCCGCGAAAAATGGATCCGGTTAAAATTTCGAGAGATCTGGTGCATGTGGTTGACCAGGTCCATACCCAGACCCGAACAAAAAACCGGGGTGGTCGGAAGGGCCTTGTTTTTACGAGCCTCGTCCAGAACCACCAGCATTTCCTGCATTCGTCCAAGTGCGAAGACAGGAATCAGGGCAGAACCACCTCGGTTGAGGCATTTACGGATATCCTGAAGCAGCCGAACGATTTCAGCCTCTCTTTGCTTCCCCGCGGGTCTTTCCGATAGGCCTCGAGTGGTTTCCATCACTAGGGTGTCCACAGGTTTTGATGGAAGTTGGGCACCATCCAGGGTACGTAAATCATTAAAAAGTACATCACCTGTAAAAAAGGTATGCTTGCCTTCGTAAAATAGATCGAAAGAAACGGCTCCGGCGACATGACCAGCATGATAGGCGGTGATTTCGATTTCTTTGCCTTGTTTTTCAAAAATCAGGGGTTCTCCAAGCGGGAGAACTTCCATCCGGTCGTAGAGGTTGGTTAAATCGGAACGCCCGTAGAGGGGGAGTTCGGGAAGGTTGAGCTCGCTACGCTGTCTCTTCATCACCGCAAGGGAATTGGAAAGCATTCTCCGGATAAGTATTGAACTGGGGTAACTCAGGAATAAGGGTGCTTGGGGATGAAGTTTGGCAAGCAGGGGAAGGCTTCCCAGATGGTCAAGGTGGCAATGGGTGAGCAATATAAAATCGAGCTTCCCGTTGGGGATGAGATCGTGACGGGGAAGGGACTCATTCCCTGCGTACTTTGGATGCAGCCCCGAATCCACCGCAAAATGAAAAGGCCCTATTTTGCAGTAAGTGCAGTTGGCCCCGATTCCACCATGGGGATTAAGATCGGTAATTCTCACGAGTTGGACGGAGGGGGGGAGGAGTCAATGGGTACTTCCATGCGAAAGGGTTTCAGCCGAACATGGACTTTATTGCCAATTTCATCGATCCCATGAAACGACCCACGGGCTTCGGCAGAAAGGTGGGTTACATGGTAACTATTGTAAGAGAAGGAACCGCCGGGTTCAAGTACGGGGCATTCTCCAACAATTTTATCGCCTTCCACCACCGTGGTCGTACCGTCCTCATTGACGAGGATCCACTTGCGTCCAAGCAAAGTTACGGTGCACTCGGTGAGGTTTTGAATGGTAATAAAATAAATAAAAGCGTGTAGATGTGCACCTTGAATGGTTGACTTTTCCTTGTGGTGGACGAGTTTATCGAGTTTGGCCTGCAGACCATGGAGTTCATTGCTGTTTTCTTGCACGTTTTAAGAGTCAATTTTTAGCAGGAGAGCTGTCAAAGACCAATTCTTTTCGATTTCGGTAGAAGAGTTGTCCACATTTGGCGGAAAGTTCTTGCCCGAAACGCATCGGCTTGCACTAAGTTTTCGGATGTCCAAATTTGCATTGCTTTCTGTGAGTGACAAAACCGGCATTGTTCCGTTTGCCAAGGCTTTAGTCGATCAACATGGTTTCACCCTGCTGTCCACTGGTGGAACAGCCCGTTTGTTAAGAGAGGAGAGTGTGCCGGTCACGGATGTCAGTGAGCATACCGGATTTCCCGAAATGATGGATGGTCGGGTGAAAACCCTCCACCCCAAAGTACACGGAGGGCTGCTTTGTCTGCGAAATAACTCACAACACCGAGAAGCGGCAGATAAACATGGAATCGATATGATCGATTTGGTAGTGGTCAACCTCTACCCATTTGAGGAAACCGTTGCCCGAGGTGGAGTGACCTTTGAGGAAGCGATTGAGCAGATCGATATTGGCGGGCCTTCGATGCTTCGCAGTGCGGCGAAAAACCATCGCGATGTGACTGTGGTGTGCGATCCCGCAGATTATGACCGGGTGCTCGCATCTATGGATTCTCCTCACAGCGGAGCCGATCTCCGGCGGGAGCTGGCTCAAAAAGTCTTTGCCCGCACTGCCTCCTACGATTTGGCGATCAGTACCTACCTAGAGAGCCAGTCCAATGATGTGCCGGATTTGGATGCGATTTCTGGATTTCCTTCTGAGATGGGCATTCAGGCTAAGAAAGCAATGAGTCTACGCTACGGAGAAAACCCCCACCAGCAGGCCGCACTCTATGGAGATTTTCTCGATCATTTTGAGCAGCTTCAGGGCAAGGAGCTTTCCTACAACAATATCCTCGATGTTTCGGCTGCTGCTTATTTGATCGGTGAGTTTG
>JAYQBP010000130.1:0-3277 GCA_038137385.1 Opitutales bacterium
AATTTGCATATCATCCCCAATCAATTCGTAATCTATTTCGTGGCTATTCATAGGGCTTATGTACTAAGTGATGTAGCCTTGATCTCAACTCCCGATTTGAGCGAACTAAGATTGAATGGTGAAGAGCGAAGAGTGAAAAAGTTATCGAAAATTTGAGAAGTCACCTGACCCAGTGTACTTTTTGATGTTCAGTGAAATACATATTTCGATTGGTCTACTTACTTATTGCCCTCTTATTCCTAGGGTTTGGTGGTCTGATTGCGTACGAGTGGTTGGTTCCTTGGTACTGCGATGCTTTTGATCTGGAATGCACTTACGATTCTCTCTACCACGCGAATGGAAAAATCTTACCTAACCCGCTGGTGAAGAAAAACTAACAACCCAAGGCAAAATGCCTACATCTCTGCCTCTGCATACTTTTTTGGCTGTTCCCCCTTCCCTCTTCACCATTCAATCTTTCTTCCTTTGCTCCTTGTAATTGCAGTTGCGGAACCTGTACTGGGTACTATAAATCTCCAATAAATGTGTTTTACGAATGGGTTGGTGGGGTTACCGGTAGCTATTTGCTTACGGAGTCTTTGCTTAAGTCTTGTGGTATGGACTTTTTGCGGATTGGCTCCGCTTTCCCTAGCGAAAGAAAACCCCCTTGTTCCTGAAGACCCCAAGGATCGTGTGGGTCCAGGCATGGCCAAGCTTTTTGAGCGGACCGGACCTCCCCCTGCTTATGAACCCACCCGCAACCATATGCATGTGGGCTTTCGCTGGCAGCCCTACATCGATCAACCCAAAAACTCCGAGGCAGATATCGAGCGGGAAATCGGCAAGGTTGGCAGCTACGCCAGCTTTTGGTACATGTCCCTGCACACCCTCCCCAGTGAGAAAAATTTAGATTATAAAAACCATCCATCCAAGGAAGCTCAGGCGATTCGCCATGCGGTTAAACTTTGCAAAGAGAGGGGCATTAAAACGGAACTGGTGATCTGGCAGGTGCCCCTGTGGATGAATGGCGGAGAGGAATATGAAGACTTCAATAAACTCCCACCCGACAACCAGGCAATCTACGAGATGGTCAAGGCAACCGTGGAATGGTTTGGCGAAGATGTGGATTATTATGGAATTTTTCACGAAGCCAACCACCCCAAATACTGGGATGGTTCATGGGAAGAACTAATCGACTTATATGTCCTGCCTGCTGCCCGGGCCATTCGCGATTACGGGGAAGAAACCGGAGACACTAAAATTGTCTCCACCGCCGGCCTCTCTCCCTCCCGTGACTGCAAGGAATGGTACGATATACAGCTGGAATACCCCGAATTGATGGGTTTGATAGACAACTTTGCCCTTAACCTCAGCGATTTTAATAATGGCTGGGGAGGTGGTTTGCTCACCTGGGTAAGCTCGGTTTGGGACCAGATGGATTATATGGGTGAACGGCTCAACGAGGAGGGCTATACCGACAAAGGACTGGTCGCGGCGGAAAGTTGGATTTGTTGGGATGGCAAGCGCACCCCTCACGGATCCGAAGGTACAGGGGACACCGTCGAATCCACCCTGCTCATCCTCGGCGAATGCCTCCAGCGTGGGCTTAGCCTGACCAACCTCCCCTGGGCAGACAACCATAGCGACTGGACGATGGGCCTGACCAAGCGGCTGGACTACAATGGAAAACTCGCTCTTCTCGGAGAAGAACTCTACCCAAACTTTACCGGTGGTCCCGCCATCGCATCCCGAAAGTTGAAACTTACAGGAAGGGATGAAAAATTAATCATTCAAAACGACTCTCCAGCATTCGAGGATCTTGAGTTTGGTGCCCCCTATGCTGTAAATGATGACCCCAACCACACTCATTATTATCTCTGGCGATGGTTCGCCCAACTATCTGCCGGTCAAAACGAATGTATTCATCACACCATTGCAGGAGAAGAAGGAAACGATATCATTCTCACTGATATCGACGAAGATGACTACTTGCGCATCAGCTCTTACGATCGTACAGCTAACCGAATCATTGTACTGATTGCCCGTAAAGATGACGATGAAGATCCCGAAGATATTCAAATCTCCCTGCCTGCAACCATTCAGGCTGGCGCCAGGTATAACCGAGACAACCTCTTTGTCGGGGAAGGATTTAATGAGCAAATGAAGATTCAGGTGAACTGGATCACTGAAAACATCGAGCCCAAAACGGGCTATCGCAAAAATCTCATTTTAGGAAAACCTGATATCATTGAAGTAATCAATGACCAGTTGCATTTTACGATTCCCTCAGCCCATCGCCTAACGACGGTGGTTTTTGAACCTAAGCAATCCCTAAATTAAAGAATTCCCATCATTCTTACACCCTCGGAGGATTTAATGACTCCTTTTCAATTATTCGGGTTGTAAGCACTGTTAAAGGTTCTTTTCTCAAGTAAAGAACTATCGGTTTCCTCTTTTGAGACTCAAATTTTCGATCGAGAGATTTATTTTGTAAAGTTTGACCAAAAAAAAGTCGGCCACTTGCCCAAGTGACCGACTGTTTTGTGTTTTTGTGAGACTGACAACCAATAAAGGTAGGCTCACTGCCCTATGTCAAATAATCTACATGATCTTACCTTTTTAGCAAAACATTTAATGTAACAAATTTGTAAAATAAGAAAACTTATAGGATCTATTTATAAAATTTATACTACTTTAACTTACTTTTGGTATTTTTTTACTATTTCTTAATTTCTTAAATCAGAAATTTTACGGCAAAAACATACAAAAAGTTATCGCCCTGAGTAGGGACTTGATCTAATGCCTCACCAATTCAATCCCTTGATTGGAAATCTTTATCCTCCCTTGTTTATATAGCCCGCCAATGGCTTGTTTAAAAACTTTCTTACTCACTTGAAATTCTTTTTTGATCAATTCCGGAGAGCTTTGATCTCCCAAGGGAGATTTCCCCCCTGCCCCTTTGAGATATCGTAAGATTTTGTCCGATGTGGAATGAACATGCCTACCTTTATCGGGCTGCAAGGAAACATCAATCCTTCCATCTTCCCGGATCGCAGTGATATACCCCTTAATCTTTTGCCCTGCTATGTAGCGATCATAAATCTGATCGGCATAGACCAGGCCAGAAAACTCACCATTGATCGCTACCTTCATGCCCAAATCGGTAAAATCAATGATTTCCAGATCCACCTCCTCCCACCTGTGAAAATCATCTGGCTCTGCAAATTCAGTTAAATACTCAAAGCTCGTTTTCATGTGAATTTTATTAAAAACGGAATCATCAAGCCCCTGTCTGGGC
>JAYQBP010000131.1:0-3146 GCA_038137385.1 Opitutales bacterium
CTTGGTTATTCCTAATCGGAAATGTGTCCAAGGTTCCATTGATGTATGAGCTTGAAGTTCTAAACCTTGAAATTTTTTCCATCTGCGTCTGGTTATTTGTTCCTGCGATGTTGGGTGCTTGGATTGCTCCTAAAATTGTTGTCTACATCAGACAAGATTGGTTCGAGAGAATGATTTGGTTCTTTATCGTGGTCGCTGGTCTGCGCATGGTCTTATAGTTATTCAGTGAATAAATCATCGAGAAAACTTTGGGCTCAACATTTGGCCGGCCAATCACCCAAAAGCAAATTGGGTATAGATCCCAAAATGCTTCTTAAAAAAGAGCCATTTCAGGGAAAGATACTCGGAGTGGATCCAAGTCTTCGGGGAACGGGATTGGCTATTCTTGACTGTGAGGGGAGCACTTACAAGTTGCTCCACTCGGAAACCCTTAAGCTTGGAAATAAGGTTTCATCGATCTCCTGCCTGGGGGAAATTCATGAATTGGTCGCCCACTTGATCGATCTTTGGCAGCCGAAGCATCTATCATGTGAAGAAACGATCTATGTTCAGAATTTTAAAACTGCTCAAATCATGGGAGCTGCCAGAGGGGCGGCATTATCTGCTGCGGCAATTCGTGATCTGCCTGTTTTTGAATACGCTCCGCTACGGGTTAAGCAGGCGGTGGTTGGCTTTGGGCGTGCGAGCAAAGAACAAATGTCCAACACGCTAGCCCAAATGCTTGGGTTGCCCCAAGCTCTGCCTTTTGATCAGGCTGATGCCCTTGGCCTCGCACTTTGTCATGCACTCACCTGGCAGCCTCAGTAATTTCTAAAAGTTATAGAATTTCTTTCTTTTGATCGAATTGCATTGAGCCACCGGTTTATAGTTGGCATAGAGTAATTTGGTAACGGATCGTTGTTCTATCCCACCTTTCTTGGATTCATCCTCCAGTTAAAACCGATCCAAATCGCAAATAGAATCATGGCAGATACTCAGGAAAGTACAGAAGTTATTCATCGCATTGACCTGGAAAACACAACTGTTTCCAGTGCTCGCTTTGATGAACTTGTTCGCCTATTGGAGTGTGGTTCTGATGAGGAGTTAAACTCTCACCTTGCCGGTTTCCACCATTCCGACCTAGCGGATGCTTTTGGATTATTAGATCGATCATTACGCAAGCGGTTGATCGAAACGGTCAAATTAGAGCTTGATCCAGACTTACTTTTTGAACTCGAGGATCATTTACGGAAAGAACTAACCGATAGCCTAAGCCCCGAGGAAGTTGCTGAAGCAATTACCGAGATGGATTCCGATGAAGCGGTTCAGGTACTTGAGGATATGGAGGAGGGCGAGCGGGCGGAAGTGCTCAATGCGGTGCCCAAGGAGGAGAGGGAAGATATTGAGAATGGATTAGCTTTTCCAGATGACAGTGCTGGACGGAGAATGCAAACCGATGTGGTTTCGGTGGGTACAAACTGGACGGTTGGTCAGACCATTGACTATCTTCGTGAGGAGAGTGACTTACCTGAGGAGTTTCTCGATTTGTTTGTGGTCGATGAACATACCCGACCTGTGGGAATTATTTCTCTTTCGCGGATTCTGCGATCTCCAAGGAGTACCCACATGCGAGAAATTTCCGACGAAACTCAAGTGCTTGTTCCTGCGGATACTCTACAGGAAGAAGTGGCCCTGCTTTTTGAGAAGTACGACCTGACAACGGCCGGCGTAGTGGATCGGGAGGGGAAATTGCTTGGTATGATCACGGTGGATGATGTAATGGAAGTAGCCCGCGAAGAATTTGAGGAAGATATTTTGCTTCTTGGTGGTGTGGGAGAAGAGACCATCGATGATGGAGTTCTCCAATCTTCTGCTAAGAGATTTGCCTGGTTGCTGGTGAATTTGGTCACCGCAGGGTTAGCTTCAGCCGTTATTGGTTTGTTTGATGGCACGATTGAGCAGATGGTCGCTCTTGCCGTTCTCATGCCCATTGTCGCGTCGATGGGGGGCAACGCCGGAACTCAGACCCTGACCATAACGGTGCGGGCACTAGCCACCAAAGAATTGACTTCCTATAACACCATGCGGGCAATTCGAAAAGAGCTTCTTGTCGGTACTTTAAATGGTGTGCTTTTTGCGATTCTTTCTGGTGTGACCACCATCTTGATTTTTGGGGACGATGGAAGTGCCTCCCATTTGCTTGGCGTTATTATTGCCGGAGCTATGATTATCAATATGGTTGTCGCCGGGCTATCTGGAATTATTCTTCCTGTATTACTCGATCGGTTAGGCACCGACCCAGCCCTTGCCTCCGGGGTCTTTGTGACCACAGTAACCGATGTGGTCGGTTTTTTCGCGTTTTTGGGATTGGCTTCCCTGATTTTACTTTGATAGGGGCTTAATTTATGAAAGCTCTCGAAAATTAATTTTTGGGTCCATAGCCTTCTGGCCAGTTCCAAGAAGAGCCGTTCCAAAAAAGTCCATAATCATTTTTTAATTGTTCGATAGATTGTGGATTGTAAAACATGAAATCACTCGAAAAGTCCATTCTGCTAGCGGTAAAAGTATCAAGAAAAGTCCAAGTCGAACGGTTTGCATCCCAACGCATTTGATTGCGATGTTTTTCAAGTAAAGAGAGGGCGATCAAGGGAATTTTGATCATGCCTTGCTTGGTCTTCTCAATGGCGATTAGATTTAAGTCGATCACCTCGTCAATTTTGTCTGCATTGAAACGCAAAAGATAATTCAGGGAATAAACCCCGATCCCCAGACCCGAGCAAAGTAACAAGGTGATCAAAATGATTAACCTGCGCAGGTTACGGTCGCTCGAATTGCGCATTTCACGAAGTTCTTCCATAGCCCGGTGAATTTTGGAAACATCTTCCCCATTAATCCGAAGAGAGGAGATTTTATTCTTGAATTCAGTTTTCCAAGTTTCCGATGGCGTTTCGATCTCCACCAAATTCGATGGCACTGGCGTGCCCTGATCTAGTTCCTCTTCTGGTTCCTCGTCAATTAACTCATCTTCCTTCACTAATTTCCCTCCTGAGGTTTCTTCTTGGAATATGCAAACCTGGCAATTTCCATATCTACTGAGGGTTTGCCATCTTTATCATCGGTTACCTGGTGAATGTACTCTGCCACCGAATTTGCAATCAGGGTGGACA
>JAYQBP010000132.1:0-1306 GCA_038137385.1 Opitutales bacterium
CTACCGTTCAATGCCTTACCGGTTCTTATAATACTAAAGAATCTGATAAATTACCTTATCTTTCTTATGTCCTTAATTGTTCGAAAGAAAATATCATTTATGATGTCATGCAATCTGAAGAAGGTGGAAGATTTTATAAAGAACAAAATAGAAATATGATAATTGAGGCTGTTGATAGTTTCTCTTTGGATATTCCTGAAAATTTCATTTGGATATCATTGAAACAGACAAAAGCACTTATCTTATTTAATAATTACATAAATATTCAGGCCAGAAGCCTAATTGCTTATTTTGTGAATAAAGAACATATCTATGGTTAATATTGGCATCTTAGGCACTGCGGCTATTGCCAAAAGATCATTAATTCCTGCTATTGAAGGGTTGCCTGCTTATTTTAATTTAATTGGAGTAGCGAGCAGAGATAAAAATAACGCATCATGTATTGCTAATACATTAAAAAAAGACACATTTGTTGGCTACGAATCATTGTTATATTATCCCGAAATAGACGCTCTTTATATTCCGCTACCCAATTCGCTACATTACAAATGGGTAAACGAGGCACTCGATAGAGGTATTCATGTCTTAGTTGAAAAATCACTCGCTTGTAGTTTAGAAGAAGTTTTATTTCTAAATAAAAAAGCGAAAAAACTAAACCTTGTATTAATAGAAAATTTCCAATTTCGATTTCACAAACAACTTCAGGTGATTCAAAACCTAGTGAACTCAGGAGAAATCGGCGAATTGCGATCCCTACACATCTCCTTTGGTTTTCCTCCCTTTGAGGATAAATGCAATATAAGATACAGTAAAGAACTAGGTGGGGGTGCCTTATTGGATGCAGGTGCTTACACAATTAAAATTGCCCAAATCTTTCTCGGACCAAATATAGATGTTTTGGGTGCATCCTCCTTTATCTGCCAAAATAATAATATCGATCTTTACGGCGGAGGGTTTTTGAAAGAGAGGGAGGGATCTAAATTTGCAAATATCTCCTTTGGCTTTGATAATCACTATCAGTGCAGAATTGAACTTTGGGGAAGACTTGGTAAGATCACCTCCGATAGGATTTTCACCGCACCGCCTGATCTTGCACTGACAATATGCTTAGAGAAAAACAAATCTACAAAACACATTTCAATACAAAAGTGTAATCACTTTAAAGAAATGTTAATTTATTTTCATCAATTAATAGAATCAAGAAAAAATCTTAATCTTGAATACGAACAAAATATCAACCAAGCTCGACTCCTTGAGGATTTTAAAAAACTTACTAAGATTTGAAAAATAGTCCGTTATATGTAAC
>JAYQBP010000132.1:1316-2879 GCA_038137385.1 Opitutales bacterium
GAGTACTTACTCATAATGGCCCACTGGTTCAGAAATTAGAAGTTGAGCTTTGTAACGCTCTGAATGTTAGTCATTTTGCATGTGTTACAAATGGCACAATTGCTCTTCAACTTGCCATAAAAGCTTTGGGCCTTAATGGAGAAATTATTGTTCCCGCGTTTACATGGATTGCATCAGTAAGTGCAATTAAATGGGAAAACTGCACACCTGTATTTTGTGATATAGACAAGAAAACACTCAATATAGACACTAACAAAATAGAACAATTAATTACCGATAAAACCGTTGGTATTATGCCTGTTCATGTATTTGGTACGCCTTGTGATGTATATAAAATACAAAGGATTGCAGAGAAACATAATTTGAAGATAATTTACGATGCAGCACATGCCTTAGGTACAACGGTAGACTCTCAGAGTGTGCTTAGCTTTGGTGATATATCTGCAACGAGTCTTCATGCCACAAAATTACTCAACTCTGGGGAAGGAGGCGGTTGTATAACAAATAATGTCAACCTACACGAAAGATTAAAAAGAATAAGATTTTTCGGTCACAGTGAAGATAAAAGTGATATAATAGAGGATGGGTTGAACGGCAAAATGACAGAAGTACACGCTGCTCTAGGTCTGGCTAATCTAAAATATTTAAAAAACATATTAGAAGACAGACAAGAAAAGTACCGACTCTACCATGATCGACTGTCCTCTATAAAATATGTTAGCTTCCAATCTCAAAACTTTGGAACATCGAATTGTTCTTATTTTCCCATCATTTTTGAGAGCGAAAAAGAATTACTTGAGGTAGTTGAAAAGCTCAACAGGCTTAATATATTTCCTCGAAGATATTTTTATCCTTCCGTGAATACATTTTCTAAGATACTTTCTTACAAAAGCTGCCCTATTTCTGAGGAAATTTCTAAAAAGATTATATGTCTGCCTCTTTTCAAGAATTTAAATAACATAAATATTAACATCATTTGTAATCAGATCATTGATTATTTTCGTTAGAATATATTCAATTTCACCGACATGGATGTATTAATTCTTAATAAATTTGTTTTGTTAAAAATCGAACAGCCTAAAAAATCTTTTAAAGAAAAAGAGAAATACATCGCCAGCTTTATTCTCGAATAAAGAAGATTAATGAAAACCCTAAATCAAAATGAAGTAAGAGCACTTGCCCTGAAAATACTTATTTGTCTTCCTTTGGCTGGATTTCTCTGGACCATAATTTTTCGCCATTTAGTGTCTAGTGAACTTTGGAATTGGCATATTCTGATTGTTTTTTCAAGCATTGGAGCTGTTCTTGGACTAGGTTCACTGGCTTATTATCCTTTTGGAATTTCAGTTTATCGATTCTGGAATCAGTTAATTTTTTTGATTGATCTACTTATTGTTTGGCTCTGTCTCCCGCTCTTTTATTACATCATTTTAACTCCCTATTCTTTAGTTATTCGATTACTGAGAAAGTCAAAGTTATCACTTAGAAAACCAAATACTAGTAGCTATTGGAAAAATATAACAAAACCCAGAAACAATCGAAGATATCTCCAACAATTTTAAA
>JAYQBP010000133.1:0-2832 GCA_038137385.1 Opitutales bacterium
CGGCCACTTGGAGCATGAGGATTTGTCAAAAAAAATAAATTTGCACCCGATCTTACAATCTCTTCTGGTTGAAGAGAAAATTGCTTATCTGAAAAAGGAACCTGAATTAATTCACTTCCCTGAATTCCCGCCAATACCTCATATAAAGAATAGCTCGGTTCAAGCATTCCTATCTTTAATTCGCTATCCGAATAAACTCGTACACATAAATTCAAAATATCATCGGAGCCATTTCCCACAATAACCTGGCCCTGATTAAGCCCATGATGATTAGCTATAGATTCCCTCAATTCTTTAGCCGGAGGGTTGGGGTACAGTTTTAGATAGGGTATTTCAGCGACTATCTTTTCGTGCAGAAGAGGGCTGGGGGGGTAGGGGTTTTCATTGGTGTTTAATTTGATTACCTTGGACTGATGCTTGGGTTGTTCTCCAGGCAAATAGGGAACATGCGCTTGCAGTCTATGGGTAACTCGAACCCCTTGTTTGATCATTTATCAAAGAGAGATTGTCGGGCAAGTCTTAGTTGGTGAGCTTTGCCGTGTCCGTCTAATTTTTCCATGGCGGAAAACTCATCAATAATGGGAGCCGCTATACGACAGGACTCTTGGTCGTAACGGATTACACTGCTTCGGCGAAAGAAATCATGCAAACGCAACCCAGAAGAGAAACGAGAGGACCGGCCTGTTGGCAGAACATGGCTTGGCCCAGCGGCAAAATCACCAAGTGATGTAGCTGTTTGATGACCAACTAGAAAGGCACCTGCAGTCGTTATGGCAGAAAGATAGAACTCGCAATTTTTGTCGGAGGCTTGAAGCTCTAGATGCTCAGGTGCAATAAAATTTGCAATCTCTGAAATCTTCTCTTTGGAAGGGAGGTGGATAGCCATAAAACCATTTTCTAGTACTCCACGAATGGCATGTGCATGACTTAACTCATCTATTTGCTTATCTAGTTCTTGAACAACTGGCTGAAAAAGATCTTGGTTTTGAAATAAGAAATAAATTTTTTCTTTGCCAGAACCATGCTCTGCCTGAGCTAAGAGCGCCGCTGAAACTAATTGGGGTTGTGCCGATTCATCTGCAATTACCATTATCTCGCTTGGACCTGGCAATAGATCGATCCCCACTTGCCCAAATACCTGCCTTTTCGCTTCATTAACATAGGCATTACCAGGACCGAAAATTTTATCAACCGGAAGGATACTTTTTGTGCCGTAAGCAATCGCACCAATTGCCTGAGCACCACCAATTTTATAGACTTCTTCAACCTCCAACAGTTTTAGGGCGGCAAGAAGAGGAGCGTGTATCTCACCAGACTCTCCTGGAGGAGTTACTACAACGATCTCCGGCACCTTGGCCACTTTGGCCAAGGCAACGGTCATTATTACAGTCGAGACCAGCGGGGCTTGACCTCCGGGGACATAAATACCAACGCGCTTGATCGGATAATATCGCTCGCCAACCAAGCCTCCGTGATGGTTGGGTTTTAACCAATTTTCAGGAAAGCTTTGTTGGTGAAAATGAGAAACATTCGAAATCGCATCATCAAGTGCTTTCCTTTGAGCAGATGAAAGGGAATCGAGTGAATCATCCAATTGCTCTTTAGAGACATGTAATTGATTTGGTTTTAGCGAAACACCATCATACAAGAGAGTTTTTTCGATAACAGCATCATCGCCATTTGTTCGGACATCAAAGAGGATTTTAGATACTGTACCAGTTATTGAATCATCAGACCCAGCGGAGGGTATGAATTCATTTAACTTATGCAGAAGATTTGCATCATATTCTTCGAAAGATAATCTCACTGCCTATTCCCACTCGATTGTACTAGGTGGCTTGGAACTAACATCGTACACAACTCTATTGGCTCCCTGTACTTCATTGATAATTCTACTCGATACTTTTCGGAGGAGCGAGTCGGGTAATTTTGCCCAATCTGCAGTCATTGCATCACTACTAGTAACTGCACGTAAACAAATCACATTTTCATAGGTTCTTTCGTCCCCCATAACTCCAACACTGCGTACCGGTAAAAATACACAAAATGCCTGCCATAATTTTGAGTACCAGCCTGAATTTCTTAATTCGCTGATAAAGATAGCATCGGCTTGTCTCAGGACTTTGAGCCTTTTAGGGGTTAAATCTCCAATGACACGAACTCCTAAACCAGGGCCAGGAAACGGATGTCGATTGATCACATGGTTCGGCAGGCCTAACTTTTTTCCGAGTAAGCGTACTTCGTCTTTGAATAACTCCCTCAAAGGTTCCAGTAATTTTAAACGCATTTTTTCAGGCAAACCGCCTACATTGTGATGGCTCTTGATCAGGGCCGCTGGGTTACCTCCTATGGGAACACTTTCGATTACATCTGGATATAAGGTTCCCTGGGCAAGGAAATCTACTTTACCGAGTTTTTTAACTTCGTTGTCAAAAACCTCGATAAATGTTTTGCCGATAATTTTTCGCTTTCGCTCTGGATCGGTAACCCCTTTCAATTTCCCCAAAAAAAGTTTACCAGCTTTAGCTACTTTGAGTTTACCGGGTATGTGCTCGTTAAACAGATTAATGACCTCTTCACGCTCATTTAGTCGAAGCAATCCATTATCTACAAAAATTGAAGTTAATTGATCGCCGATGGCTCGATCAATAAGAGCAGCTGCAACACAGGAATCAACACCGCCACTTAACCCGAGAATTACTTTCTTATTACCGACCTGATCTTGGATATACTTAACCGAAGATTCAATGAAGTCACCCATATCCCAATCAGCCTTGCATTTACAAATGGAGAAAAGAAAGTTTTTAAGCACTTCTACACCATTTTGGGAAT
>JAYQBP010000134.1:0-2784 GCA_038137385.1 Opitutales bacterium
TTTTAATCCACTCACATATCATTCTAATTTTAATAATTTCCCTAACTAATTTGTATAAAGTGAAGTGCTTTTATAGTATAAAAAATGACCTTCGCTCATTGTTATGAAAAAATATGATAATGCTTAAGTGAAAAATCAAAGTAAGCAACCACTCGTTCGATATCTCCAATGGGATTCAGATTTTTTTGGACTCTCAGTAGCTTCATTAGACGGTGGTCATTTACAAGCCGAAACTTCAAAAGTAGCTTTTGATTGGTGCATGAAAGAAAAAATTCGTTGTCTTTATTTTTTAGCGAACGGTACTGACTCACAGACATTGCAATATGCATATAAGGCAGGTTTTAAATTTGTAGATGTGCGAGTTGAAATGGAATTCGATTTAAGAAATCTGCAAAAGACACAGGTACCAAGTTTTGAAATTAAACCAGTTACCAAAGGAGTGGAATTAAGTTGCATTCAAACATTAGCTCGAAAATCTCATACAGATTCCAGGTTTTTTAAAGATCTAAATTTCAATAGGACAAAATGCGAAAAGCTTTACGAAAAATGGATCAACAGTGATTTCGAAAAAGGAAATATTTTTGGTTTCTTTCCGGATGAGAAAGAAATCGTTAAAGGTTACATCACCTTTACTATGGAATCACTTGCTGTCGCTAGAATAGGTTTAATTGCAGTGCAAAATCATTATCGTGGTCGAGGAGTTGGTTCGGAACTACTTAACAAAACTATTGCTACCTCCAAAAAACTGAACGCAAAGAAAATAATTGTAGTTACACAAGCCACAAACACCAGTGCTATCAAGCTTTATGAAAAAGCGGGGTTTCGTATATCTGATGTCAAATTATGGTTTCATAAGTGGTTTACCTAAAATTATCTTCCCATAATAAATAACTCTTATATAATGTCATTTGCCATACCTTTCAATAAATCTTCTCAACAAGGTATGGAGTTAGATTATATAAAACATACAATTTCCGCCGGTCAGGTAGCAGGTGACAAATTATTTTCCAAGAAATGCCAAAGTCTTTTGGAAGATACTCTTGGAGTTCAAAAAGCTTTAATTACCACATCATGTACCCATGCTTTGGAAATGGCTGCTATCTTGTTAAATATTCAGCCGAATGATGAAGTTATCATTCCTGCTTTTACTTTTGTCTCAACCGCTAATGCTTTTGTATTGCGGGGAGCAATACCTGTTTTTAGCGATATCAGACCGGATACTCTAAATTTAGATGAGTCCAAATTAGAGAGTCTCATAACAGTACAAACTCGTGCAATTGTAGTTGTGAATTATGCAGGGGTGGGATGCGAATTGGATACGATTCTTGAAATTGCAAACCGCCACGGAATCCCCGTAGTTGAGGACAATGCTCATGGCCTTTTCGGGAAATACCAAGGTCGTTCGCTTGGGACTTTCGGATGTCTCGCAACTCTTAGTTTTCACGAAACTAAAAATATAACATGCGGGGAAGGTGGTGCCCTTTTAATAAACAATGAAAAGTTTATTGAACGAGCTGAAATTATTAGAGAGAAGGGAACGAACCGTGCTCGTTTTTTTCGTGGACAGGTAGATAAGTACTCGTGGGTAGACCTAGGGTCTAGTTATGTGATGAGCGATATTCTTGCCGCATTTCTTTATGGACAGTTGGAGAAGTGGCAGGAGATTCAAAAAAAAAGGAAAAAAATTTGGACAAGGTATAACGAACAACTAACTGACTGGGCTGAGCAAAATGGTGTGAGGCGACCTGTTGTGCCTGAGCAATGCGACCAAGCATACCACATGTACTACTTCTTAATGCCATCGGCAGAATGCCGATCCAAGTTCTTAGCTCACCTAAAAGATAGAGGTGTGATGGCAGTATTTCACTACCTGCCATTAAATTCTAGTACCTTCGCTTTACAAATGGCGGAAATGGGGTGGCAGAAATTTCAGTGCCCTGTCACTGAGGATGTAGCCGACCGTCTTGTTCGGCTTCCGTTCTACTCAAACATGAGTCATGATGACCAAACACGTGTGATTGAAGTGGTACTAAAATTCGATAGTCTCGCATAACAATGGAATCTTTTAAAGGAACAAAAATGTTATTTCTCTGCATTAGATTCACCTTGTAATAATCTTATGAAAATTCTTATCACAGGTATTTGCGGGTTTGCAGGATCATCTATCGCTAAAACCCTCTTTCAGAGTCATTCCAATTTGCAAATTGTTGGAATCGATAATTTTTCTAGAAAAGGTTCAGAATTGAATATATCTGGATTAACGGATCTTGGGATTGACCTTATTCGCAGAGATATTCGTTCTCAATCTGATATTGAAGCCCTTCCCGAAGTCGACTGGGTAATTGATTGTGCAGCTAATCCATCTGTACTCGCGGGACTGGATGGTCAATCATCAAGTAGGCAATTATTGGAACATAATCTTTTAGGTACCATTAACTTATTAGAGTACTGCAAGAGATATAAATCAGGGCTCATATTACTAAGCACAAGCAGAGTTTACTCAGCATCTGAACTAGCAACTTTGCCTATTGAATCATCCGATGATCGATTCTTACTACAAAATTGTGATGTTAGTGGTATTTCTAGTATTGGAATTTCAGAAGATTTCCCAACCACTGCTCCCTTGTCTCTGTATGGTGCGTCCAAACTTGCTTCGGAAACTTTAATTTTAGAGTATGGAGAATGCTTTAACTTCCCAGTATGGATCAATCGATGTGGTGTGCTTGCCGGAGCCGGCCAATTCGGGAAAGCAGACCAAGGAATATTTTCTTATTGGATTCATTC
>JAYQBP010000135.1:0-2740 GCA_038137385.1 Opitutales bacterium
GGAAGGAATGACCCTTGCCCTTGCGGAAGTGGGAAAAAATTCAAAAAGTGCTGTGGATCGTGAGTAATTTAGTAATCATGTGGCTAAGTGGAATTTAAACCCCTATCTTAATTTAAAAATATTATAATGCGGTCACACTTTTGTGATGATTGATGGAAATTGAGTAACTCAAGAAACTTTCCTTTCGATTTACCTCTTTGAAGCTTTTAGCATTGTATTTTTGATCTGCGAGTCATCAGAATTAATTCTGGTTTTCGTTCGTTTTTTTAACGATCATGGTCAAATCTTACGGACACACTTTACCTAGAGTTCGTCTGTAATTATTAGATGTATCTCAGGTATATAAGCGGGCATTGCTCATACTAATGGGAGTAAAAATACAAAAAAGATAATTTTTATCTTACATGTAGCAGTGATGCTCTTCATGAATGAATTACAATCAATGAATGGTTTTTAACATAAAAAGATCCATATCAGTTCAATTTTATGTAGTAATGTTCACGAAAATATGCTTTGTATTATTCTACTAATGAACTCATTTTTTATTCAATTTGCTCTTTTCATAGCATCCTTTTTTTTCATTTCTGGTTGTGCCAGCCATAAAAATGATTGGGACAATAATTTTAATTCTTCAACAATTTCTAAAGGCATGAGTGAAGTGGATGTTTTAAAAGTTCTCGGAAATCCCACTAAATCTAATCGCCAATCCGAAATTGAGGGAAAAGAGGCTAAAATATCTGTTTACAGATATCAGTCTCCCACAGAAGATGGCAAATATCACTTTAAAGAACTCACTATTATATACATAGAAGAGCTAGTAAGTGACCTCAACTTTCGAGAAAGAATTTCAATAGAACCTGTTAAAGGCGCTCGTGTCTCTAACAAGATTTTAGATATTTCAGGAGCTAAGCTTGATCTCTAGCCTTTAATTTTCAAATTATATTATGAAAGTTCAATTCCTTGCATCATTGTTAACATCATTTTTCCTTTTATCTTGTGCGGATACCGTCACCGACTTAGGTCGTGAGGCAACCGCACGACCAAGGATTGAACAACTAGCCTTAAGCAACGCTATAGACTTAGCTTTTAGGGAAGTCGATTTCGCAGAGATTATTGGAAAAAAGGTTTTTATAGAGACTCAAGCTCTTTCAAAATTAGATATCGAGTTTATAAATGCATATATCTCAGGACTATCTATTGAAAATAACGCAATGGTTGTAAATTCATTAGAAGAAGCTGACATCAAAATCTACAATATTGTGAAGACCAGCGGCACTGATGATATTGAAAGAAAAATATTTACTGATAAAGTTCGCGGGGAGTATAAAAGCGTACTTAGTTTCATTGACACCAAGACAATGAAAGTGATTAAAACTTATGAGATATCAGGCATCGCTGACGAAGTTCGCTAAGCGAATTCTTTATCCAAAAATCACAATAATTTAGTCAAAATCCTTCTGGGCTAACAGCAAGAGACTTTCCAAGATCGATCCATTGAGGAACAGTTATCTTTTCTGGTCGGATTGAGTGGCAAAGACTATTCCTCTCAAGCCAATACTCTAAGATTTCGACAATTTCAGGGTTTTCTTTTTTGATCACTCCACCAATCTGTTTTCTGCGTTGGGTAAAAATTCTGCGGATGAGGAGCCGGGCAATATTCGAAAAGAGAAAGGGGTCATTTAACTTGTTCATTTGAAGAAGGACAGAATCAATCGATGGTGCTGGATAAAAACATCTTCCCGGTACGGCATGCCTACCAACTGACTGGAAGCTGGCCTGTAAAAAAATGGCGAGTGCGTTATATGCTTTGGTTCCATGTGGTGCGAGCATCCGCTCAGTTGCTTCTTTTTGCAGCATCATGACCATTCGAATTGGGATATGGCCGGTTCCCAGCAACCCTTCCATCCAAGCGGATGAGATGGCATAGGGCAGGTTGGCTACCACCGCATAGTCATCGTTGGAACTAGGTAGGTTGCCAGTCGGGAACTTGACTGCGTCGGCCCTTAGTAGATCGAGTTTACCGGATTCAATGAATGAGCTAAATTTTATCCGAAGGTGGGCTTCGAGCCGACGATCTATTTCGATTGTATACACTTGATGTCCTAGCTCGAGAAGGCGTTCGGTAAGAGTCCCAAGGCCAGGACCAATTTCCAAAACTGGCAAACCCTCTGGCAAGTCAGCCATGCGAATGGATTTTTCAACAAGGTTGCCATCAATCAAAAAATTTTGCCCCAACTTTTTATTGGGTCGGTGTTCGAGTTGTCGAAGCAACTGGGTGGTTTCAGATGGGCTAAGAGCCATATGGAGAGAGGAGAGAAAACCAATCCGCTTTTTTAGTCACAGTCTTTCATCTCGGCGATGAAATCCTCCACATCCTCGCTACGCATTAGAGCTTCCCCGCAAAGAATAGCATCAGCACCTGCTTCACGGGCCCTCCACGCATCCTCGGGTTGCAAAATCCCACTCTCGCTGACCTTGATGATACCTTCAGGAATTTGAGGAAATAATCGCTCGGTTACGGCGAGGTCGGTCTTGAACCGCTTGAGGTCTCGATTATTTACTCCAAGAAGGAGAGGATGGTGGGGTAATACTTTTTCCAGTTCTGCTTCCTCATGGATTTCATAGAGGCAGGTAAGCCCGGCCAAGTCGGCCGCATTTCTTAAAACTTTAAGATTCTCATCATCTAGGGCACGAACGATCAGCAGAATGGCCCGGGCACCGGCCTCAAGGGCTTCGAGCA
>JAYQBP010000136.1:0-2702 GCA_038137385.1 Opitutales bacterium
AATGTGTCAGACTTTCCCTTTTTAAAAATTCATGCAAAAATTTGAAATTATAAATATCAATTTCAGTTCTTTTTAATTTTACAGTGGGAATATTTCTGGTGCCCAACTCCTTTTCTATTGATCTACCAATAAATCCACCTGAGCCTAATACTGCAATTTTCAAACTCACATTGAATGGCAAATCATTAAGATCTTAAAATTTTTTGATTTTTTTATGATTTTTAAGTTCACTACAATAATTTAATGAATTCCACAATTTCATTCTATACCGATGATTAAATTGCTCTCTCACACTGGACTTATCGAACCAAGTAACGGAGTCGATGGCAAAGGATTTGCAATACGCAAACATGCAAAAGTATTAATCCAACTTAGGAAGAACGAAAAAGCAGGAAAACTTCACATACAACTTCATCGCACGAGTGGTGAATGGAATAAATCTTTCATCGAAATTCGTGTTAATGGATCAACCTGCACAAAGCTAACTAACGAAAAAATTGGTCACAAAGAATATTCCATAGATTTACCCAATAAAAACTTATGCAACAATATTGAAATTACCTGCAGAATATTCCCCCAAGGGATAAGCAAATTTGTTAGAAGTTTATTCTGTCGGGGAAGAAAGTCATTGGTTAGAGATTCAATACTAATTAGTCGACTTTACATAGACCAAAACAAAATTTTTGACTACAGTGAATCTAATCGGTTTGCGAACTTTCACTTTCGGGAAAAGAGAAAAACTCCTCTAAGGATTTTAGGCTTTTTTGGTCAAACCTTTGGGCTAGCTGAAGCCGCAAGAAGAACATTCACTAGCCTTGAGAAATCAGGACTGTCAGTTAAAGCGACTCAGATACCCTACTCAGGTAAACACCGAGGTTCAGATCATTCTGTGAAAGTTGAAAAAAAGATTCCAACCAACACTGATGAAATTCGTATTTTTCACTTCAATGGAGATCACTTTGATAAATTGATTGGAGAGTGGGGGGAACAAATTTTAAATTGCAAATATAAGATTGGATTTTGGCATTGGGAACTACCAAACTTTCCAGACGATTACTCATATTGGTTTAATATGGTGGATGAAGTTTGGGTTCCATCAAGGTTTGTCTTTGATGCAATCGCACCAAAATCACCTAAACCAGTACAGATAATTCCACTTGCCTTAGATAATGCAATTTTAAACCCACCACCACCAGATCGACAAAAATTTAGGTTACCAAAATCAAAAGTAGTTTTCTTGATTACTTTTGATTTTTATTCAATAATGGAGCGTAAAAATCCAATTGCAGGAATTAAGGCATTTACAAAACTTCTCAGCGAAGATGCATACAAGGATGATGTACATCTTGTGATTAAAGTCTCCAATGAACATGCCGATCCTGATGGGTATGAAATTTTACGAAAGCAGATAGATGCGATTGACTCAGATAAGGTAACCTTGATCAGTGAAGTATTGTCAAAGAACGATATGCTTCAGTTAATTAATTCATCTGACTCACTCATTTCACTCCATAGATCCGAAGGTTATGGACTACATTTAGCTGAGGCTATGGCAATGGGCAAAGCAGTAGTTGCGACAAACTGGTCTGGGAATACTGAGTTTATGAATAATAAGAATTCGTACCCTGTAGACTACGAATTAATTGAACTCAAACAAGACTATGGTCCATACAGAAAAGGCAATTATTGGGCAGATCCTTCATTACATAATACTGAAGCAAATATAAAATCAGTTGTAGAAAACACATGTAAACATAACTTAGCAATTAATAATGAAGCTAGAAAAACAATTCTAAAATCAATAAGTCAAAAGAAAATCTCTAAACAAATTTAACAAAGAATAAAATATAGCTAATAGTCTCTAGAAATTCTTAGTTTTGTAAGATGTTGATTGTGGGAACATCTTCTTTATAAAAAGCAATGTAATCCCACACTTCCTGCTTGATACTTGATTTAACAAACTGATCCTCACTGAGCAAAGATCCAAAAAGGTCAAAAATGATGTAATTGTGGAAATAAAAGAACTTATAAACATCTACAGGATTAACATCATACGCACTAAAACTAGATAATCCGAATTCAAAAGAAATAATCGGTTTATGTTTGCTTATGATTGAATTCCCGCCTTTAAGAACGCTAAACTCGGCACCCTCAACATCTATTTTAATGAGATTTATTTTCCTTTCTAATAAAGATAACTCATTATCTAGTGTAGATGTGTTGACTATGACCTTATTAATTTTAGTTGGACCATTAAAACTACGACACCTTAATCCAGACTCTTCCAATCTATCCTCCGCCACAAAAAACTCAATATTTCGGTTAACCTTATCACTTAAAGCACAATTTAGAAACCTGATTTTTGAATAATTAGGATGTCCACTTAAATGATCTAGCAACCAAGGATACACTTTCGGATTAGGTTCATAAGCGTATACTAAACCATTCTCACCAACGATATCAGTAAAGATTTTTGTGAAATGACCGGAATGAGCTCCTACATCAATTACACAACTATGCTTGGGTATAATTTTGTGATAAATTTCAGACAATATTACATTGTAATCATTCATATAAATGTTAGAAATATTTTATTTATTAGCCACCAAATGTAATCGATTTATATTAAGTGATTTCAAAATTGATGAAGTAGTATTATGCCAAGTAACTGGTTTATACTCACTAACAATTTTTTGTTCATT
>JAYQBP010000137.1:0-2636 GCA_038137385.1 Opitutales bacterium
ACCCCAAAGTGCGGAAACAGCACCTGCTAAGGAGGCAAAGGGGTTGGCCCCTCCTGAGGCGATCATTCTACAAGTAGAGGTGGAGCAATTTTGCTCATGATCAGCATGCAACAAAAAGATTAAGTCCAAAGCTTTGCTTAGGGAAGGGTTGATCTGACTATCACCTGCTTTTCCGAACATCATTGTGAGAAAGTTTTCACAATAACTTTTAGATGGGGAAGGATTTAAAAAATCTTCACTCTTTTTCTGCCGGTGAGATGCGGCGGCCAAAGCAGGAAGTGTGGCAATAATTAATGCCGCAGCATCATCGAAATACTCTAAGTCTTTTTGTCGATCATTCGTGCAAAGATGGCTGCAGGCTCCACCCAAAGCTTGTAAGCCAGACGCCAAAGAGCCCATCGGGTGAATGGCCGAGGGTAAGGACTGGATTGATTGGAGAACCTCGGGCGGGAGGTTCTGAAATGTGGAAACCTTGCTTTCAAAGGCAGATAATTCGTCTGCAGTCGGCAATTCTCCATTTAAAAGCAAAAGACATACCTCCAGAAAACTGGCTTTCTCAGCAAGCTCTGAAATGTCATATCCTCGATATCTCAGAATTCCCTTATCTCCATCAATAAAGGTAACGGAGCTTTCGCAGGAACCAGTATTACCATAGCCATCATCAAATGTGATCAAGCCGCTATCTTTTCGAAGCTGCCTGACATCCAATGCCTTTTCATCTTCTGTACCGGTAAGAACATTAAGAGGGTAGGTGGATTCACCAAAGGTTAGGGATGCGCGATCAGACATGTTTGAATGGGGGGTAAAAGGGAGTAAAGTTATGTTGTGCCATTTCTAATCAATGTTTTCAAGAAAGTTTCGGTATAGTCGCATGCCTTTAGATTGACTTTTTTCAGGGTGAAATTGAGTGGCAAGACAATTAGAATAAGATACCCCGCTTGTAAAAATACCTCCGTAATCGGTGGTAAAAGTCGTTAATCTAGGGTCATCTGTGACTACTCTGTAACTGTGAACAAAATAGAACTGGTCTATGTTATCTAATCCCTTACATACCCAATGGCCAGAAGGCAAGTTCCAAGAAACCTGATTCCAACCCATATGAGGAATCTTTAATTTTGGGGAAAGAAGAAAGCGTTTAACTTCTCCTTTGAATATACCTAAACCAGGCAAATCTCCTTCCTCTGAAGATTCAAAGAGGACCTGCAAGCCAAGACATATTCCAAAAAAAGGGCGTTCTTCCTCAATCCAAGCCCTTAATGCATCATCCAAGCCAGATTTCCTTAATCGGGTCATACACTGGTCATAACTTCCCTGACCTGGAAAAACGACTGCATCCATGCTCCTGAATGCTTTGGGTTCCTGAATTATCGACACATGTGCCCCCAAAAACTCGAAAGCTTTTACGACACTTTTAAGATTACCGGTACCGTAATCGATTACCGCTAAATTGCGGGGTTCCATCAATGCTTAAGCCTATGTGTAATTAACTAGACAATGTGCCTTTTGTAGAAGGAATAGCCCCTTTTAGGCGGGGTTCCATTGTCGTCGCCATATCTAAAGACTTAGCGAGTGATTTAAAGATGCCTTCTGCAACATGATGAGGTTCTTCGCCATGCTCCAAGCGTATGTGTAAATTACATGCTACTTCATTAGAAAAAGACTGAAAGAACTCCTTAAACAACTGAATATTAAAATCACGAACCATCGAGTTTTCCAAATTCACCGACCAGGAAAGATAAGGTCGGTTGGATAAGTCTACTGCTGTGGTAACAAGAGTTTCGTCCATTGGGGCAATAAAAAAGCCATAACGGTTGATTCCAGATTTATCTCCCAGCGCCTGGGAAAAAGCCTTTCCCAATGCGATTCCTAAGTCCTCCACAAGATGGTGGTAATCAATTTCAATATCTCCTTTGGCTTGGACCGATAAATCGAAAAATCCATGCCTAGAAAATAAGATCAGCATATGATCTAAGAAGGGTATTCCTGTGGATATTTCATGTTTTCCACTTCCAGAAATCAGTAAACTCAATGAAATCTGAGTTTCACTTGTATTTCTCTCCAAAACTATTGCTTTTGTTGCATCCATGATTCTATAGCATCCTTCAAAATAGCCATATCGTTCGAATTGCCAATACTGATTCTCAAGAATGACTCAGTATATGGGTGTTTCGGGAAGTACCTCACCAAAATGTTTTGCTTACCCAAATAATTGAAGAGAGAAAGAGCAACTGAAGGCCCTGTCGTTCCTTGGCCGTCCTTGGGTTCAACGAAAATAAAATTGGTAGCTGAAGGTATTTGATTCCAACCATACTCTTTAAACTTATTTGAAAGGAAGGTTCTTTGCTCAAGGATCTTATCGAGGGAATCGTTAAAATATTTTCTATCAAGCAAAGCAGCCAATGCACCGGCTTGAGCGATCCGGTCTAGGTTGTAAACCTCACGCACTTGATCCAATTGATTAACAACATTCGGGGAACCCAACCCATATCCAACCCTCAAACCAGCTAGAGAATAAGATTTAGAAAAAGTTCTGGTAATAAAAACATTAGTAAACTCGTGAAGTAAAGAAATTGCATTTTCAGGAGCAAAGTCTGCGTAAGCTTCATCAATCACTAAAAGCCCAGAAAAATTTTCTG
>JAYQBP010000138.1:0-1144 GCA_038137385.1 Opitutales bacterium
GCATCACGGGCCCTCTTTTTTTGCTCCATCATTTGAGATTGGAATTCTTCGTGATTCACGAGCAAACCATTTTCTCGAGCCATTAGGTCTGTCAGGTCTATGGGGAAACCAAAGGTATCGTATAATTTGAATGCAAAGGTTCCTGAGACTTCATCCCCAGGTTTCAATTCATTGGTCTCCCGATTAAAAAGCTCGATGCCGCGATCAAGGGTTTTATTAAAAGATACTTCTTCGGACTTTAAGGTTTTTTCAATAAGCTCTGCTTTGGAAATTAGTTCGGGGAAGACATTTCCCATCTGATCGACTAAAATAGGGGAGAGTTTATAGAAAAATGGCTGAATAAAACCAAGGGTTCTTCCATATTTTACTGCACGCCTAAGAATTCGGCGGAGTACATAGTTGCGGTCATTGTTGCCTGGGAGAATTCCGTCTGAAATTGAAAAAACAAGGGCACGTAAATGATCTGCAATAACTCGAAATGCAATATCGATTTGTTCCTGCTCGTTAGCAGCCTTTCCACTTGATGGAAGACTGGAAGTGTAAACCTTGCCAGAAAGGTCCTCAAGTTTTTGGAAAATAGGTGAAAAAACATCCGTATCGTAATTGGAAGCTGGTTGGGAAAAATCGGTGAAGTTTTTTGTGCCCTGCATGACTGCGGCAACCCGCTCAAAGCCCATACCGGTATCAACATGTTTGGATTGAAGAGGGGTGAATGTACCTTTTTTGTCTGCGTTGAACTGAATAAAAACAAGATTCCAGATTTCAATACACAGATGAGAATCTGCGTTAACTAATTTACCTTGGCTGTCGCCTTTGGGAGTAAGGTCCAGATGTAGCTCGGAACATGGACCACATGGGCCGGTTTCCCCCATCATCCAAAAGTTATCTTTTTTCCCTCCTGTGACCACATGGACTGAAGGATCAAGTCCAGCGGAGAGAAAAATATCTTTCCATAATTCGTAGGCCTCTTCGTCAAAATCTGCCGGGTCATCTACCCCAGGTTTGTAAACTGTCGCGTATAAGCGGTTAACAGGGAAACTCCATCGATCCACTAAAAGTTCCCAAGCCCATTTGATCGCATCTCTTTTAAAATAATCCCCGAAAGACCAGTTGCCTAACATCTCAAAAAAGGTGTGGTGGTAGG
>JAYQBP010000138.1:1154-2477 GCA_038137385.1 Opitutales bacterium
TCTATTCCAACATACTCTAAATCATTGTGCTTTCCGCCAGCCCGGATGCATTTTTGAGTGTCGGCGGCCCGTTTAAAGGGGGCCTTCTGATCGCCCAAAAAAAAGGGAACAAATTGATTCATCCCCGCGTTGGTGAACAAAAGGTTGGGGGATTCAGGTAGCAAGGATGCCGAAGTCACAATATGATGGTTTTTTTCCGCAAAAAAATCCAAGAATGACTTTCTGATTTCTTGGGCCTTCATTCGTTTAATCTATTAGACAATTCTAGAGAGAATTGCTGAAGTCATTTCGGATGTAGTAACGGCAGATCCTCCCATTGATATGTCGCTGGTTCGCAAACCAGATCGAATGGTATCCTTTACTGCATTTTCGATGGCTTGTGCGGCATCCTCAAGGCCAAAGCTATATCTTAACATAAGGGCGGAGCTTAGAATTTGGGCACAGGGATTTGCCACTCCCTTGCCGGCAATATCTGGAGCTGTCCCACCGGCTGGCTCATATAAGCCGAAGGGAAAATCTAGAGAGTTGGACCCCGTTCCAAGACTCGCTGATGCCAACATGCCAAGAGACCCGCATATAACAGCCAGTTCATCAGACAAAATATCACCAAACATATTCTCAGTAAGGATGACATCAAACTGATTGGGGTCACGGACTAATTGCATCGCAGCATTGTCCACATACATATGTGAAAGTTCGATCGATGGGTCCAGTTTCTTGGTCCATTCCGTAACGGTTTGTCTCCAAAGAACGGATGTCTCTAAAACATTTGCTTTATCCACCGAGCAGATCCTTTTGGACCTTAGAGAAGCTGCCTTTATCGCAACCTCGGTAATTCTTTTAATTTCACCTGTTCGATAGATCATGGTGTCGATGGCTTCTTTTTGACCATCTTCTAAAAGAGTGGTTTTCTTGGGTTGTCCAAAATAGATCCCGCCGGTCAATTCACGAACGCAGAGAACATCGATCCCGCCCCCTACAACATCTTTACGCAATGGAGATAGACCACATAATTCAGGAAAGAGGTTGCCGGGGCGAAGGTTTGCAAAGAGTTCAAACTCTTTCCGGAGTGGCAGGAGTGCAGCTCTTTCTGGCTGCTCCTTAGGAGTTAAGTTTTCCCATTTTGGACCCCCCACCGAACCGAAAAGAATAGCATCCATGGCTCGGCAACCATCGAGTGTTGAATTAGGGAGGGCTTGACCGTGTTTATCAATTCCCACTCCCCCCACATCGAATGAAGTGGTTACACAGTCAAAGTTGTAAACCTTACCTGTTTGCTCTAAAACCTCAAGGGCGGCGGACATTACTTCAGGCCCGATTCCA
>JAYQBP010000139.1:0-2461 GCA_038137385.1 Opitutales bacterium
GTCTACAACAAATCCATTACCATCAATCATATCTGGAATTCCTCCAACATTGGAACCTACGACTGGCAAACCCAGGGATAAAGCCTCAATAATCGAAACTGGGGTACCTTCAGATTCACTGAGGTTAATAAATAAGTCGAACCGATGCTCCCTGTAGGATTTAAAAAGATTTTCATTATCTATAAATTTGATTCTTTCAAATGAAAGATTGGATGTATCTTTTGCATTCCTACAAAGCTCAGAAACTTTTTTTTCGTAATCCCTGCAATGATCATTACCAATATGTACCCATTTAAAATTAGTTTCTCTTTTCTTTCGAGCACACAAGACTATAGCATTACAAATCGCATCAATTCTCTTGATTTGATGTCTTATTGAACAGGAAACGATAACAAACGAATTCTTATCACTCGGCTTTACTGTAAAACCAGGATTCTGTGTCCCCATATATGCAGTTGTTATTTTGAAGAAATGCTCCGAATAGTTAGATATTAAATATTCACTACCCCTTCTAGAATCAGGAAATACATGATCCACCTTGGACAATAAGCTGGCACGGGATGGAATAAAAGGAGGATCTATGCGGTCTTCGTAGAGATCATAACCATGTGCCCGAGAAAACACCTTGATCCCAAGTTTTTGTTTTAGCATACATAGTGCATCCGTGACATAATTAAACCAAAAGGTGACAAATAAAGCTTCACTAATGTTTTCTTCAGATTCTAATAAATAAGAATGAAAATATTTAGAAAACCTAATTCGTTTTAAATGATATGATAAAGTTAGTCGAAGATGATATTTACTGCTTAAAATACATGGTTTTAAAATAATTTCTTTAAGCACAAAAAAATATACTAATAAAAAATCAGTTTTAAATAAATTTCTAGAACTAATCTTGAGGCATTTGCTAAAATCTTCTAACACATTAACACCTTGGGGAAGACTGTGTTTATTACCCTTGGTGATTTCGGGAACCAGGTAGACCTTGTCAAAAAGTTTACAAACCTCAATTAATTCAGGATAAAGAAATGAATACTCCTTTGAAAAATCATATGGAAATGATTTTGTGAATATGAATATTACTCTCTTATCTTTTTTGATTATTTTAAAATAGTGATTTGAATAACTTTCTATACTTGATCATAAAATTAATATAAGACTCTCCATTCTTGAAGTTAGTATAATGATCAGCAGGTTGCTCAATTAGATCTTCTAATTCCTGCAAACTTATGGAAAGTTTTTTTGCAATGTATTTTTTGTCATCTATGAGTTCAGTTTCGTTGTAGAGGGGTTTCTTCAGTTCTTCTAATGCCGTTTCTCGACTAATCTCGCCACTCAATATTAGACTCGACAGATGAGCCTTTCTTTTATCGTAACCAAATTTGTAAGGTAAATAATAAGATTGAAAAAATTTTGTCCAACGAGATTCAAAGTGTTTCCCACCATAATATGTCCAATCATAATTTTCCTCCAAATGCTTGATCGCCTTTTTTTTGTTATAATAAATGCAGTTCAGAGGTGAAAACCTTTTCATTTTATAAATATACGGGTATTTAAAATGTAAATTGAATATACCTACAAATGGAAGATTCAGTTTCTTTTTCTTACCATATTTTTTTTGAATTGATTGAATATGGATTAGGTCCAGAGCATTGTACCCCCAACTCTTTGGAAGCACGCTTTCTGTGCTAAAATTTCTTCCCTCTATAACATATTTAATCCTTGCTTTTATTGCATATTGATAGAGAGCTGCAAAATAAACATGGTCCTGCGGAATATCTTGGTTAGCCAAGTTTGATTTTAAAAAGGCCAACTGCAAATCTTTCATCGAATCCCAATCAATCACATGAGTGTGCAAATCAATGTGAAGTTTCTTACAAATATTTTCAATATTGCTAACCGCTGCCCTAGAATTCCATCCTGCATCAACATGAACAGCTAACGGCCTAAGACCCCACTCGCATAGCTTCACTGCAAGATACGAGCTATCCACACCGCCGGAGATTCCAATAATGCAATCGTACTCACTCCCTTTTCCCTCCATCTTGATTTTATCAATGTAATCATCCAATAATTGCTTTCCATTGTTATGGTAGTGCCAGACCGGCTTAATCACATGCTCAAATCTCTGGCAATGGCTACAATTTCCTCGATCATCAAATGTGATAAGGGGATCAGTGGAATCCATGACGCAGTTATTACAGAGCCTGTAACTCAAGGTTGCATCGGTATAGAGTGCTTCTTTGATGGGCTGACCGTCTATTTTAGCACGAACGGGCAAAGGTCTTGAAAGAGTCATGGTAATGCCTTGCTTAAAATATCGCGGTCAGGGTAAGTAATCAAAACCGCATGGTGAGGTCCAATGTAGACAAAAAAGGATGAACCGGATACAGCACTTGCATTGGCAAGGTAAATGGCATCACTCATATCTTTGATTGATGACAATCCACCACAAGCAATC
>JAYQBP010000140.1:0-2337 GCA_038137385.1 Opitutales bacterium
GCTGACCAATCTCCTTGAGCAGGCAATAGTTCTGGGCATTACGGGTGCCCACCTGTACCACATCCACCTTGGCTTCAAGGGCAAGTTTAAGCTGGGTGGAATCCATTACCTCGATATCGATGGGCAAACCGGTCTCCTCTCGGGCTTGCAAAATAATCGAGAGGGAATGGTTATCACCCTGAAAAGAATAAGGATTGGTGCGAGGTTTCCACACACCCCCGCGGAGGGCATCCACGCCAGCTTCCTTTAATGCATGGGCACTTTCGATATAAAAATTGGGGTTGGCGGGATCAATGGTGCACGGCCCAGCGATGATGAAAGGCTTGTCCTTGCCAACCTCGGCTTGCCCCACCCGCACCCGATGGTCGGAGAGACCAGACCGTCGGTCCATTAACTTGTAGGGGGATTCGATCATATCGACCTTGGCGATATAAGGCAGACCAGCAATCCGCTTAAACATCACCTCTCTACCCTCGTCACCTAGAATCGCATAGACACAACGGTTACGACCCTGAATTTCCAAAATGGAACAATCAAAATCAGATACAATGGCTTCGACTTCGGCAAGCTGGCTTTTCTCTAACTTATTAGCTTTAGGAATAATCATAAAAAAAAGGATTTGTAATAATTTATCTTGTCAGTTGTTAAGTGAGAGAGAAGGATTAAGCAAGATGGCAAATTCAATCAACAAGCCTAAATGGTCTTTCTCAAAATTGGGAGCCATCCTGATTCCAAGCATCTTGTTCTTTTCGTCATGCGAAAAGCCACAGGTGCAAAAGAAAGAGGCGGGGTATCCGTTGGTTGATATTATCCAAGAGAAATCCTACTGGGAAGGAAGTTCGATTGAGGCCGCCGACACTTTTTTCATGGATGATGAAAATGTTTTTTGTTTGAAAGATTCGAAGAGACCTTACACAGGCGTCATTAAAGTTCGTGCGAGAAACGGAACGGTTTCAGCTTTAAGAAATTACATCTCTGGAATTCCTGATGGAGATTTTTACGAGTGGCACGAAAACGGAAACTTAAAATCTAAGCAACAGTACAAAAATGGTGTAAAACACGGATATTTCTTCGTATGGACATCAAATAATGTCATTTATTCCCGCCGTTATTACCAAGATGGGATGGAAGACTTCAGTCGCTTTGAGAATGAGGGAGTCGCCCAAACAGGAGCAAGCCTTGCCTCAATAGAACTGAAAGAATGGCAAGGAACAGGTCCGGAGTTTTACAAAAAATTTGCTGGAGATCCCAAAAGAGATGGCATGGTCTGGATTCGTGAAACCGAAGAGCTTTACAATGGTACCATTACCGCTCTGGATGATCAGGGCAGAAAAGAAGCTGTTCTGAGATATAAAAATTGAAAATATCAAGGCACGATTTCAAAATGGGATGAGGACGGAAAACTTTGGGAAGAAGGGGAATTTGATCGAGGTATTTTAGTCACTTTTACCATCAAAGAGGGAAAGCCATTTGATCCGAATCAAATCATTGATGTATCGGACAACCCTGACATGGCTAATTTGCTATTTCAGGAGTAATTCTGCTGCATACATCTGAAGAAGTTTGGCACACCAAGTGCTTGAACATCAGCATCATAGTTGTCGATTGGACATGTATTTATTGGCTCTTCCTACGATTGCGTAGACCATTTGCCGTGCGGTAGCTTTGTAACATTGGAAAATCATAAAAAAACCCAGAGATTAAACCAGCATCTAAACCCTCAAAGTCACACCTTTGCCCAAGAGGGTTTCAGTCAACTAAGTTGTCTTTTTCTTTCTTGTTTTGGGTACTTTTACAGAGGACGGAATGCCAAGTAAATCGGATTCAATCTTTTTACCTGTATCAGCCAAGATGACGGCTCGCTCGACTGCATTTTCTAATTCCCGTACATTACCCGGCCATCCATGCCCGAGGATAGCTTTCTCGCAATTTTTAGAAAATGAAACTTGATCATTTCCATGCCTACGTGAGTGCCTTTGCAGAAATGTATTCGCAAGAAGCAAAATATCTGACCCTCTTTCCCGTAGTGGAGGAACCGAGATTGGGAAAACATTCAATCGGTAATAAAGGTCTTCCCGAAAATTGCCCTGCTCCACCTCTTCCAACAAATTTCGGTTTGTAGTGGCTAGGACACGTACTTTAACCTCGATAGTTTTGTTTCCCCCCACTCTTTCAAACTCTTTTTCCTGTAAAACTCTGAGGAGTTTTGCCTGCAAAGATGGAGCAATCTCGCTAATTTCGTCCAATAAAATTGTTCCACCATCCGCTAGTTCAAACCGTCCTTCCCTTCTTTCCGTTGCCCCGGTAAAAGCACCTTTTTCATGTCCGAAAAATTCG
>JAYQBP010000141.1:0-2236 GCA_038137385.1 Opitutales bacterium
ATTTTCGTCCCTTGCGGGCATAGAAGCTATTCAGCCCGCCCACCACATAATGTTTCTCGAGGAGAATGACCTGCTTGCCAAACATGGCCAGACGGACAGCCGCCGCAAGCCCGGATAATCCGGCACCAATAATTACCACCTCAGTAGAGGAATTTACTGTTGTCTTAGATGGGGGGGAGGACAAAGAGAATAGGGGAGAGGAGACTTGGCTCCCCAGTTAACTAGGCAGCGGCACCTGCTTCAAATTTTGGGAGCAGGTAATTGGCACAGCTGTCCAGCGACTCGAGTTCACGATACTCGGCTTCTGGCACATCAATCCCGTGCTGTTTGCGAAGTTCCATGACTATGTCAAGAAAGTCCATGGAATCCAAGTCGAGTTGGTCACGCAGGCGAATCTCAGGCTTTACATCCGTAAGGTCTTCGTCGGGAGCAATTTCTGCAATAATGTCGAGTACGATTTGTTTGACTTTTTCTTTGTCCATTGGTGCTTAAATCAAACTTTCTACCTCACCCGATGTACTTTTTCAAGATAAGAACTGAGTTGATTCCAAGCATGCCAAAAGAATTGTTTAAAATCACATCGATTCCACCCTTTTTTTCAACCGGCTGATTCAGGACCAGGCCGGGTAGGGTGCAGTTTGGGTCGATTTCCTCCACATTGATGGTGGCATGAGCGATCCCATCTTCAAGGGAAGGAAGATTACCTGCCAATTCTATGGCACCGGCTGCTCCCATGGAGTGACCGATAAAACTTTTGGTGTTGTTGACAAGGGTTTGAGAGCCTTCTCCAAAAACATTGCGAATGGCTTTGCATTCCTGCTCATCTCCTTGGGGAGTGGATGTGGCATGCGTGCTGACCAAGTCGATGTCCTCTGGTTGCATATTCGCGTTGGCAATGGCTTGCCTCATACATTCTTCCTGTCTTTCCGGGTTGGGTAGAACATAGTCGGTGCCATCTGAGTTGATGCGGTATCCGGCAATTTCAGCAAGAATATTGGCACCTCTTTGCAGGGCATCTTCCAGGCGTTCCAATACATAGATACAGCCTCCTTCACTCACCACAATACCATTGCGGCCTTTGTCGAATGGCCGGCTGGCCTTCGCGGGATCAGAATGGGATGCCAGGGCACCCTGGCTTTTAAATCCGGCGAATATTCCATAGGCCCGTATGCTCTCACTCACTCCGCCAGCAAGAGCGTAGTCGCACTCACCTAAGCGCAACTGCTGAACTCCCTGAATAATTCCAGCATTTCCGGCAGCACAGGCGGCACCGATCGTGTAGTGGGGGCCGGTGAGTCCAAGATTTACAGTAATTTCGCCGGCTGGATTGTTGGCCACGGTGCGGGGATTGTGGTGATGAGTCCAGTATTTTACATCTTCATCATAATGGTCGAAAAGTTGACAGACTTCTGTTTCAGTTTCGACATTTCCATGCTCGGTAATTCCCAGATAGATGCCAATTCTTGAAGAATCGACCGATTCAAGATTCACTCCGGCATGGGATAGAGCCTCATTGGCACAATAAATCGCAATACTGCCCGCACGGGTTCCCACACGAAGTTGCTTGCGCGTCTGATATTTGGTCTGATCAAAATTACATACCCCGGCTGGTTGGTCACCCATGTTTCGAACCGGAAAGAGGGAGACTCCACTTTTACCTTGAAGCAAGGCATTCCTGTAAGTGGGCAGATCATCTCCGAGCGGACAGGTTAATCCGATACCGGTGAGAACGATTCGGGGCAGTTTATTCATTCGTTCAATAAGCAATGAAGCATGCTGGAAAGATTGGCAAGCTACCAAAACATTAAAAATGTTTAGAATTTGATCTCAAAACAATCAATTCGTTTACGCAGCGTTGCCCGGGTAATACCAAGCAGGGCAGATGCTTTTACCTGATTTCCTCCACATTCGTGCAGGGCACGCTCAATCACCTCTTTTTCCATATGTTCGATGAGATTATTGTCGTGGGATGCCCGAAGATGAGCATAGGAAAGATCAAAACTTTCCTGCATTGAGATCGAGGAAGGAGCAATTTTTTGCATAGACCCTGAGGATCTATTGGCATGATTTTGTTTTGATGGAACTGTAGTATCTCCGAAAATTTCTGCTTTCTTTTGATTTTCGACAAAGGAGGGTGCGTTTGTTTCGGTAAATGAACTGGCCATCCTTGCGGTGTTGTCTTCTTCGTTAGAACTTGTTTCCGAAGGGGTTTGTTTGGGTGCAGAATTTAAATTGG
>JAYQBP010000142.1:0-900 GCA_038137385.1 Opitutales bacterium
TTATAGAATTGGAAGGTCGGTAAATCTAAGCACATAATTTAAAAAATTGATTGGAAAATTAAAATCTGTATAAAGAGAATTTTAATATGAAAAAAGGATACTTCGAAAATTCAAGTTTAAACGACACTTTAATAATTGTCTTAACTACTCTTTTTCCAATATTTATTACAACCGTAAAGAGTTGGGGTAATGGAATTTCGTTCGCCCTAGGATTGCTTGCACTTATACATATAATAAAAAAACCTATCTATTACTTCAGCAAGAGGCAATTGCAATTTTGGTTCATTTTTGTTTTATTTTTAATGCCTTTTTTCTGTGAACTGATTGTACAATTAGTTAGAGGTCCTTTTACTCCAAACGCACTAGATGGTCCATCTCGATTTATTCTTGGATTACTTTTTTTTATTTTCTTTTCAAAGTATGATAAATTCCCAAAAGCATTTGATGGTTTTAGAATAGGTGCATTCTTATGTTTGATGTTTACAAGTACATATGTTTTTTTTGTTGATGATTATTTCTGGTCAACAAGGTGTGCAACTAAGATAATGTGCCCCAATATGCTTCCTGTTGTGATTTTAGTTTTGGGAGTTTTTGCCTTTTTTTATTTTTGGGAAAGTAATTATGGAGTTTTCATTAAGTCTATAACAATCCTAATAACTTACTGCTGCACTACATATATAATATTGATATGCGAGACAAGGACGGTTTGGATTGCATATATTATAATAATCCTTCTCTCATTAGGCGTTTATTCAAAGAAGCTTAAATGTTATAAAAAGCTTGTAGTAATTTCATCATTATTAATACTTTGTACGAGTGTCTTTGCCTCCCAATTAATTACTAAGAGAATATCGATAACTGGTGAAGAAATAGGCAAGATCACAAGCGGGAACCTTAATA
>JAYQBP010000142.1:910-2181 GCA_038137385.1 Opitutales bacterium
AACTAAATCTAACCCTTTTTTCGGTTACCCTGATGGAAAACTGCCAGAATTATCATACTTAAAAAAGGATCTACCTATGATTAATTTAAAGAATTATAATATGAGAATGAATTCCGGATCTCATTGTGAATACACGGCACACTTGGCTCGAAAAGGTTTTCTATTTGGTAGTATAACTGTTTTAGCGATATTTATATTTCCTCTTTTTATTACTTTACGGAAAGGATACTTATTAAATTTTCAAAATTTAGCAATGCTATCTATTATATTCGTGTTAATTAGTTTCAGTATTTGTGCTTTTGGAATACAGGTGCTTGCTTTGAAGGTGACTAATACAATGTGGTCCATGATTTTATCATTCCTTTTTACTTTATTCTGTAATAAACAACTAGATAATGTTGATACATAAATTTTAATTCAGTAGAATCATGTCATTATTAAGTATTTCTAATTAAAATCACTTTGTGTAGAAAGTGACAGGTTATTTAGAGGATTTTTATCAGGATATTCTTGGTAAAGCCATGCGTGGTCTTGGAATTGGTAAAAATGAAATGGCAAAGCGACTTGGCGTTGAGAAGTTAGAGATTGAAGCCATTTTGAGTGGTGAAGTTGATAGGGATTTAATCAATGCCATGGCGTGCGAGTTAAAACTAGATGGCGGTAAGCTTATCCGATCGGCTAAAAAGGAATGGTGCCCTGCCCCCCTTGAAATTGTAGGTTTAAAGCAAATCATTTCTGATTATGGTGATATGATCGTAAATGCTTATGTGGTTTGGGACAAACTTACACGATTTGCGTGGGTTTTTGACACAGGAACAGATGTAGATCCAGTCTTAGCATTTATTGACGAAGAAAGACTCACTGTGGATGCTATTTTTCTGACTCATACGCACCGGGACCACATTGCATGCTTAAATGATTTGTGCGAGAAGACCGGAGAACCAAATGTCTATGTTCATCAACTCGAGCTATTGGATGGATGCGAGCCTATAGAAGAAGGGTTCCAGCATTCGATGGATTCACTCTCCCTGATCGCCAAACATACACATGGACATTCTGTGGGCGGTTTAACTTATGTTATTGATGGACTCGAAAAACCAGTCGCAGTTGTAGGTGATGCAATCTTCGCAGGTTCAATGGGAGGTGGAATGATTTCTTACTCAGATGCCTTACGAACCAACCGAGGTAAAATCATGACTTTACCTAATGACACTACTTTATGTCCTGGTCATGGACCATTGACTACTGTTGGAGAAGAAAAGCAGAATAAT
>JAYQBP010000143.1:0-2164 GCA_038137385.1 Opitutales bacterium
AACCTTGGATTTTCCTTCACTGGATGGGTTGGAGATGGCGTCATCAATCCGTTGACCGAATCGACGCAAGTTCGCATGACCGAGAACCGGCATATTTCGGCTAGTTTCTCTCTTAGGTATCATTCCCTTTCTCTACAAGCGAGCGAAGGCGGCTTTGTATCCGAATCTGGCTCTTTCCTTTATGGTTCTTCCGTGTCTATATCCGCAATCCCTCAAGTGGGTTACTCCTTTCTTTCTTGGACAGGTGAGGGAGTGAGTAATCGATTTTCTACCACCAACGAAGTATTGATGGACCAAGACCGGAACATAAGTGCATCTTTCACCATCAGTATAACAGCGGGCTTGGAGCTTTCTTCACTGGGTGGAAACTGGTATTCATCTTGGTTCGGAATCTTTTACCAAAGCTCGAACCATTGGGTTTATCACTTTAATCTAGGCTGGATCTTCCTAACCATTGACGGATCAAATCTTTGGATTTGGAACGATCAGCATGGTTGGTTATGGACTTCTCCAACGCAATACTTAGAAAATTTTCTCTGGTCGGCTAAGCTCGAAACATGGATTTACCTAGAGTTAAAAGAACCTTCCGAGCCTAGGATATGGAATTACGATTCAAGTTCATGGACTCCATGGTTCCCTTAAACTTGCTCCACCTCATACCATTGACTTACGGCTTTCTAGGGAACTCCGAAGTGTGACTTCGTCGGCATAGGTGAGAGCACCACCGCTGGGCAAACCAAACCCAATCCGGGTAACCTGCAAATCTAGTTCATGAAGAATCTCCTGCATTATATAATAGCAAGTTGCTTCACCCTCCATATCATTTCCCAAGGCAAGAATGACTTCCTTAATTATTCCATCGGCCAAACGATTGCTTAATGTAAGAAGATTCAAGTTATCCGGACCCACACCCCGAACTGGGGCCAATTTACCATGTAAAACATGATAAACTCCACGGAACACCCCTGCCCGCTCCATCGCAAACAAGTCCGTTACCGCTTCAACCACACACACCTGAGATTGATCTCGTTCACTTGATAAGCAAATGGAACATATCCTTCCCTCGGATAAATTTCCACAAACATCGCATGCCCCGAGTTTCGCAGCCGCATCTTTGAGGCAATCAACAAGATCGTCACCTGCATCCGGATTTTCCACAATTAAATGAAGAGCCACTTTTTCTGCGGATCGATAACCCAATCCAGGCAAGCGTTTAAGGGCTTGCACCAAGGCTTGGTACTGGGGAGTCAAAGAAAAAGGCTAGTTAAAAGAAACCCGGCATTTGCACACCACTCGTAAGGTTACCCATCGCATCATCACTTTTCTTCTTCGCTTGTTCAGATGCATCAATGACCGCCTGCAGGATGGCTTCAGATACAAAATCCACATCTTCCTTTAGAAATTCTGGATCAAGCTTGAGTTCTTTAAACTCACCTTGGCCCGTAATTTTAATGGATACCACACCACCTCCTCCACTCACTTCAATGATTTCATCGGAGAGCTTAGCTTGTGCCTCCTCCATCAGCTTTTGCATTTTTTGGGCTTGTTTAAGAAGTTTTCCTACACCTGGCATAAGACGAATAAAATGCCTAGCTGATCTTGGTGGCAAGAAAATCTTCGTAACCCGACTGAAAATCAGGAAAACTCGGTTTCCAGCCCAAAAGCTTCTTGATTTTGGAGGGATCGACCCGACGGTTTCCCCCACGGGTATCGCCCACTCCCGTAAAAAGGGGCTCTGTTACCTTTAGCCTCTGAGCCACCCATCGGACAATCTCCCCGCGAGTGGCATGCTGGCCATCAGAGGCATTGAAAATCCCTCCTGTAAAACCATGGGGTCTTTGGATCAAGGCAAGAATGGAGGAAACCGCATCATCGCGGTGCAAAAGATTTAAAATACGGTCGGGGCTTCCGGTCATGGCTTCTCCCCTTTTTATTTTATCAACCAGTAAATGCCTGCCCGGACCGTAGAGACCCGAAAGTCGAATGACCCCCTTACAAGCTACAACTGGTTCGGAAACCTCCAAGCAAAGCCTTTCTGCTGAGAGTAAAATTTGTCCACGGGCAGAAGCCTTGGAAGTATCGGATTTTTCGTCTACTAAACTACCGTCCGTTTGGGGATAAACCGAACTGCTGCTGGTAAATACCAGCGAGCGAACTGGATCCC
>JAYQBP010000144.1:0-2072 GCA_038137385.1 Opitutales bacterium
ATACATGTCCATACCATGAGCCAATTTTTGGAGGATGATCTTTTGGAGGGAGCCATTGAAAAAAAAGTGGCCGAAGTATTCGAGCCAGATGCTTTTAAAAAGAGGCGAAAGAAGAGATGAAAGAGTATTTTGCTATTCTCATGGGGGCTGCTTTGCTGGTTTTGATGATTCCAATACTCTACCGGATTATTAGGGGGCCAACCGGGTTTGACCGCATTCTTGGAGTCAATGTGATCGGAACTAAAACCGCTGTGATCCTGGTCATTATCGGGACCCTTTTTGAGCGGGTGGATATGTTTGTGGATTTTGCTATCGCTTATGCGTTGCTCAATTTTGTCGCTGCCATAGTGGTGTCCAGGTATTTCAACCGAACGGTGCCATTGCACGAGATGGAAGAGAAACTGAGTGCTGCCCGCCAAAGTAGGGGGAAGGTAAATTGATCGAGAACTTGGCAACTAGTGTAGTCGTGCAATCTGAGCAAAGTCCGGGTTGGTTTTTAGTTCATTCCATTGGAATGGGAATGGGAGTTGTTGGGTTGCTTTTCTTTTTAGGAACTGCGGTAGGAATGCTGCGGTTTCCAGATTTCTACACCCGGATGCACGCGGCAGGAAAGGGGGATACCTTATCAACTATGTTAATGCTCGGAGGTTTCGGGCTAGTCACAATGGAAGATTTTTCGATGGGCAGTTGGTTGCTTCTTCTGAAGATCCTTGGTATCGTACTTTTCATATTTCTTACCACGCCTACCAGTTCGCATGCATTGATGCGGGCTGCCTTTGAGGATGACGAAATGCCTCTGGGAGAAAAGGATCTTAAAAAGATTCGTTCCCGAGCAAAGGGCAAGCAAGCAAATTAGTCTATGGGTCTGGAACTTTATAATGCTATAATTTTGAGTCTGCTTGTAGTGGTGGCAGCACTCAGCCTGGCTATTCGAGATTTGGTGGTCTCGGCGATGGTCTTTGGGGTTTACAGTTTTCTGATGTGCTTGCTCTGGGCGGAAATGGGTGCAGTGGATGTTGCCTTTACCGAAGCGACTGTGGGAGCGGGAGTAAGCACCGTTGTTCTGATTGCGACGATTTTTAACCTTAAACGAAAGGCCAAGGATTAATGAAACGAACGGCCTTGATCGTTGTTTTACTCATTGGTCTTCTGCTCGCTTGGGCGGCCCGGGACTTTCCTTCGTGGGGGGACCCTGATGCACCTGCATCTTCTTCCCCTGTTTCTTCCCACTTTATTGCCAGTACTGGAGTGGATACTGAGGTGCCCAATATGGTGACTGCTGTGCTCGCAGATTACCGCGGATTTGACACGATGTTTGAAACGGTCGTGGTGTTTATCGCCGGACTAGCGGTTGTTTCTATTCTCCGCGGCGGCCCCCGCCGAAGGACGCGCGATCGCGAATTTGTGGTCGATTTTGAACCAGACCTGATCGTTACCAACACGGTTCGGTTGATTGTTCCGGTAATTCAGATTTTTGCCCTCTATGTGCTGGCTCATGGCCATGTAAGCCCTGGAGGTGGGTTTCAGGGAGGAGTGGCGATGGGGGCGAGTTTCATCCTTATTGCCCTGGCCTGGGATCTTAAAACCGCCCTGGCCCGATTCTCGATTGACCGCTGTTTTTTCGTGGCCGGACTGGGCATCCTGATTTACGCAGGCATAGGTTTGTTTTCGATGATTTTGGGAGGTGAGTTTCTTGACTACGCTCATCTTGCTAAGATCTTACCCGTTAGTCCAGAAATGGCCCGTTATCATGCCATGCTTGGTGTCGAGATCGGGGTGGGCTTTACGGTTACCGCCATTATGTTTGCCCTCTATGCAAGCCTGTCTACGGACGGACGGATGCGGGACGGGCTCTAATCAATATCCTGTTAATTCAAAGTGTTTGAAGAAGGATCCATATTCAATCAATTGCTCATCGAGCGTCTTAACTATTTTATTTATGTAGTTTTGTTACTCATGGGACTGTGGGCAATGATTGCCAAAAACAACCTGATTAAAAAATTGATCGGGATGTCGATTTTTCAGACTGCGATTATTTTATTCTATGTATCGATCGGGGTAAAGGATGAGGC
>JAYQBP010000145.1:0-2069 GCA_038137385.1 Opitutales bacterium
CGGGTGGTTAACATGAATACTCATCCAAAGGTTATGATGCCGACGCAATGAACTTAAGAGAGATTTCGTGATGCGCTGAGGCATAAAAACGGGTATTCTAGAACCAATTCGGACGAACTCGACATGCTCTATTTGGGCAAGTGAACTAAGCAATGCATCCAACTTTTCGTCTGAAAGCAACAGTGGGTCACCTCCACTAATTAAAACATCACGAATGCTTTTGTTGTTCCTAATATAATCAATACACTCCTTGTAATTGGGCCGAAACCCATAACCGCTCGCATTGGAAACAAGACGGCTTCTTGTGCAGTATCTACAGTAAGAGGCACAACGGTCTGTAACTAAAAAAAGAATGCGATCGGGATAGCGGTGAACTATGCCCGGAACGGGCATAGATCCTTCCTCGCCAACAGGGTCGGAAGACTCAAGCGGACTTGTTACTGATTCCAAAAAAGAGGGTATAACCTGTTTTCGAATGGGGCAATTGGGGTCTACGGTGTCGATTAGATTGAAAAAATGTGGGGTCACCGAAACTAAGAGTTTTCCAGCGGCAATCTCAAAACCCTTACCCTCCTCTTCGCTAAGGGAGAGAAATTTTTCAATATGTTCCCTTTTGGTCAGGCGATTTTTCATCTGCCAACGCCAGTCCTTCCAGTCAGATTCTGGGATGTTTATCCAGTGACCTTGGCCAGAGAGCCATTTCGATAATTTATCTTCGGGAAACATGCAATGTCTTGTTTAGGAAAAATAAAAGCATAAAAAATTAATTAAAGAATACAAGATAGCAATAAAGGTAAACCTCTTGGTAAAAGAAAAATCCATATAAAATGTGAAGACAAACAAACAAAGAAAAAGAAAATGCAAGAGATTGGGAATATCAGGGAACAGGATATTCCCAAATATTTGATTATTGAGTGCACCAAAATATGAGGAAACTTGAATAATGTATGACCCTACCGATTCTAGAAAAAAAAATAGAAAGTGATTACTTATAAAAATACAACAAAGCGAAAGAGTAAAAAATATAAAAATAAACGGATAAATTAATATGTTCGATATAATTGATAACCCAGAAAAATATCCGAAGTAATCAATCACAATCAACGAAGAACCCACCGAACATGCTAGGCATAATATCAAGGCAGTGACTACATAGAAGAGGGCGGCAGAAGGAAAATTGCTTTTAGAGAACCCCTTAAAGGTCCAAATTATTACCGCAACAATAGTGAAAGACAACTGAAAGCCTGCCGAAAAAACCTCCTGCGGGGAAATAGCTAAAATAATCACCGCAGAAATGCATAACGAGCTAAGGGGGGAATTTTTTCTATGAATAATTAATGCAAAAAAGAAAGTTGCCAACATTAGCCAAGCCCGAACAGCAGAATTTGGCTCGCCAACTAAAACCACATAAAAACCACAGGCAATGAGAGCGATAATACCTCGGAAAAATAGGCAGATCGATAGGCATTTACCGACCAAATCGAAAAGTAAAAACATGCACCCTACATGCAATCCACTAACGGCAAACAAGTGCATGGTGCCAGCATGCTGAAATAGAAACCTATCATCTGCCGAAACTGCATGACGATCACCACAAATTATGCCTCTGGCAAGGTCACCGGCTTTATTTACAGGAAGGGATTCATTGATGAAGAGAGAAATTTTTTCTAAGATGGAAAAGTCTTTTTTCAGGATTCGCCAATCCCTAAAAGCGAACTCCATCCCCTTTCTTTCATGGTCCAAAAATCTCCCGGCCACCCACATTTCTTCCTTATTTGCTCCACGGACGGCAACAGTACAATTAATTAATTTAGATTCTTTAGGAACTGACTTTACGATTTTATATTCACCATTAGCATGTCCAGTGCTCTCGAGATAAAAAAAATATTCTTTATTGGCGAGAAGAGGCGGAATCGCGCCATCAATATTATCTACCAAAAGCCTAATTAAAAAAAATACAAAAACAAAAGTATTTATCAAAAGTTTATGTCTAAATAAATAGTAGATATTTACCTTTTGATACTTTAAATAAAAAACAAATAATAAATTTAAAGATAAAACAATAGAGC
>JAYQBP010000146.1:0-1946 GCA_038137385.1 Opitutales bacterium
TTCTTTGCCTGTGGAAAAAATGGGTCGAGAAAAAGCCGCTTTCCCGAATTTCGGGCCTGGTTTTTTTACTGGGTATCCTCAAAACAATTGATTGGGAAAAAAAGCATACATTTTGGGTCATGCCTGATGAGGGCCAGGCAGGGGCCAATCGGAACTGGATACGCATGACCTTTGGGGCGAGCCTGCCAACTTCCTCTATTTACATAGCTCCTAAATACATGAAGAAAGGGGAAATATCTGATCTGTCTCTGCTTGCTCAAATTGAAGAGAAGAGACCTTGTTCGATCTTTATTCAGGTAGGTGGAGGGGTGCAGGAAAGGCTGGGACTATTTTTGAAAGAAAATTTATCGTACACTCCCAGCATTTACTGCACGGGTGCCGCTTTGGCGTTTTTATCGGGAGAGCAGGCATACATTCCTCGTTGGGTGGATTCCCTTTACCTCGGGTGGTTGCTCCGGTGTATCCATCGACCAAGCATTTTTGTACCTAGGTATCTGAAGGCATTTCGATTAGTTTATCTGCTTGCAATGTATGGAGAGGAATCTCCCCCGATCCGTGGTTGAGCCAGGTAAATAAATCTGTAATCTACACCGCTTTCATGCAAACATCTCTTCATCGATCCCAACCTAAAACAACCGCCCCCAAACGGGCGAGTGTCCATACTTTGGGGTGTCGATTAAACCAATCGGAAGGGATTTCTTTAGAGGGAAAATTGCGTGAGGCTGGATACGATTTGGTGCCCTTTGGAGAGCCGGCAGATCTGGGGGTAGTTAATACCTGTACAGTAACCAATGAGGCCGATGCAAAGTCGCGCAATGCGATCCGCCGGTTTTCCAGGAATAACCCAAAGGCCACCACGGTGGTGGTGGGTTGTTATTCCCAGATCTCCGCCAATGAAGTGGCAATGGTGGACGGGGTAGACTATGTGATTGGGAATCACGACAAATTGAATTTCCTTGATTATTTGAGCGAGGAAAAGCCAGAAACTCCAGTTGTGGTGAGGGAGCGGATTGACCGGGAGGATTTTTCGATCGGGTTTGTTGGGGAAGCCCAGTTTGAACAGCGGGCCAATTTAAAGATACAGGATGGATGTGATTTTATGTGCTCTTTCTGCATAATCCCATTTGCTCGTGGGCGAGCCCGATCAAGGAATTGGGATGATTTGCTTAGCGATGCCAGGCGAATGATCGATCAGGGTGTAAGGGAGCTTATATTAACCGGAGTAAATCTGGGAACTTACTATTCGGGAGGGCGTGACTTTTTGAGATTAATTGAGGGGCTAAGTGAATTGAATGGTCTTGACCGGTTGCGCATAAGCAGTATCGAACCCACTACGATTCCCGAAGGACTGTTTCCGCTTATGGCTGACTCTCAGCATCCCTTGATGCCTTATTTGCATGTGCCGATGCAGGCTGGATGTGATCGCACGCTGAAAAGTATGAAAAGAAGGTACAATCTTTCGAAAATGGAACATTTCTTCGAACGAGCGATTCGTGCGGTTCCCGATCTGTGTGTGGGTACGGATTTAATGGTTGGGTTTCCCGGAGAAACAGAGCAAGACTTTCAGCAAACCTGTGCGACTTTTCTTGTGGGGCCCTATGCCTATTGTCATGTATTTACTTACTCGGAAAGAGAGGGTACACCAGCAGCGAAATCTACGGAGCAGGTACCAATGGAACAGCGCCGAAAAAGAAGTGCCCAATTACGCAGGCTTTCGGCATCTAAACGGATGGATTTTCATACCCAATATTTCGGCAGGGAAATGAGAGTGCTTTTAGAAAATCCCAAAGATGGGAGTTATTTTGCCTACACGGACCATTACTTAAAAGTTCGCGTCAAAGAGGAACCAAAGGGTCTGGCGAACCGAATGGCTACCGTTAGGATAATGGATGCATTCCCCGAATACTGTAAGGCTGAGCTGATCGATTGGGAAGGCAGATAAATCC
>JAYQBP010000147.1:0-1939 GCA_038137385.1 Opitutales bacterium
CCCGTACTGAGAGTAAATCAATCCATCTTTTGTAGGGTTAACAGAAAACTTTATATAATCCTCGTCACAAGCTTTGATTCTCATGCTTCCATTTTCCAATATAGATATTGCAGTCTTTACAGAATATTCAGTATCAATAACTTCTAAATGACCTTTTGCGGTTAAAACGAATAAACAACTCACCCAAAATAATGGTGATTTCCGAAATTTATTAATAGCGAATTTTGTCAAGAATTTTATTTTTGCCTATTAGGCGAATTTCTTTTTAAACATTTAATTGATGTTTTAGGTGTTAAATTAATTTTAATAAAATATATTAAATAATACTTTAGTTTGTTACGCTTTTTTTTAATTCAGAACAGTCTTTTATAAATTCGATCACATCCTTATTGAATCGATCAATTGTAAAGTCATGTTCAACGATTTCTCTCCCTCGATTGCCCATTCCTGAAGCGTTTTCATATTCTTTGTGAAGATAATTCATTGCATTAGTCCAACCCTGAAAATCTTTCGGTTTTATCTGTATACCAAATCCATCATTTTGAGGATTTATGTGCAAACAGCCTGATTCAGTCATCAAGACCGGTTTACGCATTGCCATTGCTTCAAGCATATTTGTATATCCACAAGTGTCATTCGCATCTCCCCTAAGAGGAATACAAACGGCAATGCACTGAGCGTACCATTCCCGCAGGGTAGGGTAGTCAATAGCCTGATCGGGTGGATTCGAAGAAGTATCTATCCAATTCACATTGGGTGGTAAAACTCTTGGTTTTTGGATACTTGGCCCAATAATTCTAATTTCGGCTACTATGTTTTTTGCCGCTTTGACGAGAGTTGCATAATCCCGATAGGTTTTACCGGTAGCTAAAAAGAAAGGTTTTTCTGAATGTTTTATGGGAGGTGCTCCATCAAAGAGTTCCAAGTCTACGCACCAAGGTATAAACTTAGAAGGAGCGAATCGTGAATAGTACTCTTCTGCTTTCGGAGTTAGACACAGAAATCCAGCATTAGATCTGAGGTTATATGGTTTGTATGCTCGATGGGCTAACTTAAAACCTTCACCAAGATTGGGAGGTTCGGTAAAGACCCAAGAAACAAGTTTTTTAGGATACAAATGAGCAAGAGCCAATGGCCCACTGATAGAGTAGATTAAATCAGATTTCCTTGCAGCTTTCCATGAAGATAACTCGACTCTAGAACCGGGTGATCCTCTAAACACAGTTTTATTAAGTAAAAACTCGAGTTTCTGAGGTATATTAAATTTAGATGTTGTGAGTAATTGAGCTTCCCAAGAAGGATGTTCTATAACAGCGTCACTAGCCCATTTGTGGTGGGACGGGTAGTTATTTTCAGTTAATCTTTTTTCAAGGTAACGATGGATTATAGAAATTTTCAATTTTCTATAAAAAAGCACTTTCAGCTTCCATTTAATTAGCCAAAGAAGGGAGGTTTAAAGATGAAAGTAAAAGTGCTTTTCACAGATTTGCATAAAATTCTTCATGGAGCTCAGCCGATTTTGCCCATGAAAAGAAGGAGGCTCTATCATATCCTCTTTTGACTAAATTTTTCGTTTTTAAGTCATCTTCTAAACACTTTCCCATCGCCTCGGATAACTCATCCACCGATTCACAATTCACTTTGATGCCTGCTTCACCAAGAACCTCTGGAATGGAAGAGTGATTACCAGCGATTGGAATACACCCTTGCGATATTGCCTCTAGAAGTGGCATTCCAAAGCCCTCGTATTTAGATATATACAAGAGAGCAACTGATTCTGAGTAAAGGCTCCTTAACCGATCTTCATCAGGGAACTCGACCCAAGATATAAGATTTTCATAATTCTTTAAAATGGCTAGTTCAGTTGACTTCGGCGGAGACCCAGCAATTACTAGTGTACAACCTTTATATTGATCTGCTACCTTACAAAAAGCTTGGG
>JAYQBP010000148.1:0-1693 GCA_038137385.1 Opitutales bacterium
ACCATGGCAGGCATGTAGTCTGCGCTGTAATGACTACCGAATTTCTTGCTTTCAGTAAAAGCATGGGGAATGACCTTTCCACTCCTGTCCCCGCTTATGATTTCCCTGGATTACAAGACGGAGATTGCTGGTGTCTTTGTGCTGCCAGGTGGCAGGAGGCATTCGAAGCAGGAATGGCCCCAAAAGTGAAACTTGAAGCCTGTGAGGAATCCGCTCTAGAAATCGTACAATTGAAGGACCTGCAAGCCCATGCGATTAAGGAGTAATTAACGGTTAATAAAGACACCTAGGCGTTGATAAGATTTAGCTATTCCAGAAAAAATCGGGAGGATAAGGATCACTTCTTCTCGACAAACGACCAGTTCTAAGGAAGGGATAACAGGCCAAACTCATGCCTCCAATCGATCACACTCACTGGGAAAAAATTCGCGACCGCACACCTGATTCACTTGCAGAATTGTACGACGGATTTGCTGGTGCCATGTTTTCCCTTGCTCTGGAAATATTGAGTGATCGCTGGGAAGCAGAGGAAGTCGTTCAGGATGTTTTTGCTTACCTATGGAAAAAACCGGAAGCGTACTCACCACTGAAAGGTAAGTTTAGTAGCTGGCTTCTTGTCATCACGCGGAACCGCTGCATTGACCGCCTACGATCAAGAAAAAGAAAAGTCGTCCAAGATGAACCTATCGAAATGCTGAGTAACCGTCAGGATCATGGCTCGACCGACGGTGCCGAGGAGGCTTCTCGCTCGGATGAACGGGCTCAAGTACGGGCTGCCTTCAATCAATTGCCCGAAGAACAATCTGTGGTACTCAAACTCTCTTATTTCAAGGGGCTTAATCATCAGGAAATCTCGGATTCTCTCGACCTCTCTTTAGGAACAGTAAAATCACGCATCCGTCTGGGCATGGAAAAACTCCGTCGCTCGTTATCTGGGCTACAATTACCCAATTAAAAAGTGCCAATGAATTTTGACCTAAAAAACTACCCTGACGGATTTGAGATTTTTCCTAACCAACCATAGAAAAGATACCTGTTTTTAATTTTGGATCCCGAACGACAACAAGCCATCGATTACCTCACCGGTTCCATGCCGGATGAGCAATTATTAGCCTACGAGTTGAAGCTCAAGTCGGATGATTCCGCTCGTCTCTTAGTGGAACAACTAACCGACGATTGGTCGAGCCTTGCCCTTCTTTCCCGTCCATCCCATCCCGACTCGGATCTACGCAAACGCACCCTTCTCCTAACCCAAAAACAAGAGGACCTTTCACCTCTGCTTGAAAGTCCAGAGTTGGCTCGTCTTCGGGATAATTACTCTTCACCCAGCCAGCGTTACTCGGGCGGCAATGCCACAGTTGATCTAGGTGAAATAAATGACACAAAAGCCAAAGATATTATCTCTCGAGCCTACGAAAACCTCCTTTCTATTCTTCCCATGGTTAGTGGAGATTCTCCAGCGGCCTTCGGTGATTTTGGTCCGCTTTCCCAGTTTGCTTTCGATCATTTTACGGGTGATCACAACCCGTTGCGTTCCGCATCCTCTTTTTCACCTAACGATGATCTGGCAGATTTGTCGGTCCAGCGGTCGATGCTCGCCTCCCTGCCCTCCCTTCTTCACTTTCTGGAAATTGCGGCCTCGGGTAAGGTTGGGCTAAGCGAGGTAAGGCGCATCTTTTATCTTTGCCGGGAT
>JAYQBP010000149.1:0-1685 GCA_038137385.1 Opitutales bacterium
CTCAGGATCTGTGTTTGTTGATGCTCAAGGATCCGGACGGTAACTTTGTGGAAATCGTAGGTCCAAACACAAAAGCACTTAAGGAAAAGAAATCGAAAAAATAAGATTTCATTTGAGTAAGTCTCTTACTTTTCAATTTTAATTTCGGGTGGGCAAGCTCATTTCACGCTTTGCATTTTCAACAGTCCTCTTTTTATTCGTTGGAACTTCAGTTCATCTTGCTTGGATTAAGCCGCCTTTTTGCGACGAGATTTTTTCCTTCTATCATTCAACGGGTGGAGATTATAATCAATTTTGGGATCAGACGAAAAGTGGTTTTAATCGAATGCCACCTTTGTATTTTCTTTTTTGTAAAATATTTATTTTATCCGAAAATTTTCTTTTTCAGGCCCGATTATTTTCCTTATTTACTGCTCTTTTGAGCATCTTCTATCTTTATAAAATAGCTAGGATTTGGTTGGATGAAAACCTAAGTTTCCTACTTTCTTTATCACTACTTACATGTGCATCTACTTTTCAAGAATACGCAATTGATGCCAGACCTTACTCCCTTTGTTTTTTGGGGAGCGTTTTATTTATACATCGAATATTGAAATTCGAGAATGATGGGCGAAAATCAAAAATAGAAAAGTTCTATTTATTTGCTCTTTGTCTTCTTCTACCTTCGTCCCATTATCTTTACGGACTAACCGCACTTTTTGTTGGTATTGCCCATGTATTCTGCACCCGGTTTGATAAATTTGAGGTTTTGAAAATTTATATTTTAGCGGGCATTTCATTTGTTGTTCTACACCTAGCAATTTTTTTTGAGCAGCAACAATTCGGTAATTTGTTGGCAATGATTGCAGATCCTACATTCGAAGTTATTGAGGGTTATGTTATAGGTTTTATTGCGACACCTGTTTTAATGATACTCATCCTTTTTTGGCTCACGAATTTTTTCAAAAGCCTAAAGAGTTGGATGATTAAAGAATTAAGCCTGATGCTCCTCCCCCTTAGTTTCTCCCTTATAATTTGCTTTCTAATTGGAATTTTCCTGGCAAGAGTTTTCCCCGAAAGTATGTGGGTGCTTCCTCGATATTATTTAGGAACGATTTTAGTTTTCCCACTTTTTTTCATCTTCCTTTTTTCATTTCTCCCAAAAGAAAAAAAAGTTGTTCAAATGTTCAGTATTCTACTTTTCCTAATTACTGTTGGTACGCTTGCAAAGAATTATAAGCATAAAAAATATTACTATGAAAATGAGTGGATGCACTCTTACCAAAGACAGATTCCAGTTGAAATTCGTGACTCTGAATTACCCATTTATACAAAAGATATTATTCTTTTCTTTCACTACATTTATGAAGGAAAAAAAATATATTACATTCGTGATGCACCAGAACTTTTGTCGAAGATTAGAAAATTCGTTCCGAATTATACCAAGTATATTTTGAAAGAATCAGAGATATCCTTGCCTTCTATTTTTATAAATATTGGTAAAGGAAATCCTAATTTTGATAGGGAGATTAAATTTAATCCCATGGCTTGTAATGTGGGTCCGATTCATTCGGCTTATAATTTAGAATGATCTATTTATCTTTAGTACTTACTAAATAATTGATCCTGAAACTATAAAATGAATGCCCACCAGAGAATTATTCTGGGGATTGTCTTAGTCAATCTATCCATCTTTTTATTTTCTG
>JAYQBP010000150.1:0-1611 GCA_038137385.1 Opitutales bacterium
GGCTCGATCAACATCATGATCTGCCGCCTGTAATAGACGGAGGACAATGTTTTCCACATCATCTCCAACATATCCAGCCTCGGTCAGGGTGGTGGCATCTGCTATGGCAAAGGGAACATCCAGTAATTTGGCTAAGGTTCTGGCCAAAAAAGTTTTCCCGCTACCGGTTGGACCGATCAGCAGCACATTACTCTTTTCGATCTCAACATCCTCCAACTCAGCGGGTAGAAAGTGGGGATCATTTTTATTGTTCGAAGTTCCCAGTTCTGCCGATAATCGTTTGTAGTGGTTATGGACGGCCACCGATAACACCTTCTTTGCATGATCTTGCCCAATCACATGCTGGTCGAGATGTTCTTTGATTACCTTGGGTTTGACCAAGTTAAATACCGGACGATTTCCGGCCGCTTTTTTGCTCGGTTCTTTGTCTCCCAACTCCCGGTCAATAATGGTTTTACAAACTCGAACACAAGAATCGCAGATAAAGACACTGGCGGGTCCAGCAATCATTTTACGCACCTCGCCCTGCGGTTTTCCGCAAAAGGAACAAAAATTTATTTTAGTGGGCTTGGCCATATAAATGAGTAGGGGACGGCTTATTCGTTGGGCTTCTTGGAAATTACTTCATCCACAAGGCCATACTCTTTTGCCTCTTCTGCTGACATGTAATAATCGCGGTCGGAATCCTTTTCAATTTGATCGGCCGATTTACCACTATGGTTTGACAATACTTCATTGATGGTCCGTCTCCACCTAAGAATTTCCTTAGCGGCAATGGAAATATCTGAAGTCTGCCCGCCAGCTCCACCGCTGGGTTGGTGAATCATAACCCGGCTATTGGGTAGGGCATAACGCTTTCCAGGAGTTCCCGCGGCCAGTAGCACAGTGCTCATACTGGCGGCCATACCGATGCAATAGGTTACCACATCACACTGCATAAAGTTGAGCGTGTCATAGATTGCCATCCCGTCCGATACACTACCTCCTGGAGAATTGATGTATAAATGAACATCTTTTTTCGGATCTTCCATTTGCAGAAAGAGCAATTGGGCAATGATTGAGTTCGCTACATAGTCGTCGATAGGAGTACCGATAAAAACGATCCGGTCGCGAAGTAAACGACTGTAAATATCCCAAGCCCGCTCTTGGCGGCCTTCGCGTTCGTAAACATAAGGAAGTGGTAAGTAGGCACCCATAGTAGATTAGTGTGTATGCTCGCCCTCGATGTCGCAAATTTGTTCTTTGGAAAGTTCGGCGATTTTAATAAGAGTTTTGTCGTAAACGATGTCTTCCCGTAGACGGTTAAGTCTGGCCCGGTCTTGGGTGAGTTCCTTAATGAACTTGGTTGGGTCTTCCCGTCGCATCATCGCTTCACGGGTGGCCGCCTGGGCTAGATCCTCTTTATCTACGGTCACTTTTTCTTCTTCTGCAATTTTGGAAAGCACGAGGGTAAGCTTGACTCTTGCTTGCCCTTGCGTTTGCGATTCTTTCCACCATTCGTCCCGGTTTTTTTCAATCTCATCAGGTTTTACACCCTGCTGGGTTGCCTGTTGAATACGGTTTTGAAAAATTGCTTTGGATTCTTCTTCCACGGCTTGTTGAGGGAGGGGG